>NZ_JBZFLJ010000003.1:0-438547 GCF_058448885.1 Mesorhizobium sp. DxT
CTCGAGCGCCTCGCCAACGGCTGGCCTGACAGCCGTATCGACGACCTCATGCCCTGGAACTACCAGCCCTGAACGGCTTCGGCTGCTCGCTTACGAAACATTTGCTGCCAAGATGCGATCAGCTAGGTCTCGCTCCCACATCGTTGACTTGGGAGGTGGCAAGGCCCGTCGCAAGGACGACTAGGCGTCACTCGGCGGACATTTCAGCCATCTGAAGACGGAGATGTTCCCAGGTTCTGATGGGCAGCTGGCCGTTTGTCATTGTCTGTGACGTCTGGCGGAGGAGGATACCCTATTCATATCTTTCAGCGGGATGGGTTGCTGGAATTGCTCGGGCTATCCTTTGGCGGCGGTGCAACTTATGGACGCAAAGGCGCGTTCCTGTCATTCCTGCTGCGTCAACACCTTAGCGGTGTAGTGGTGCCCAGGAAAGGCAGCCAACTTAGGCGGTCCACGTCCCAGAATGAGTTTGAGGGGGCCGCAATGGCGGATTCCTCTGCATCTGCTTCGCGCAATCCTCTCGCCCGGCTATTCATCGCAACCGGCATTGTCCCACTGAAAGCGCCATCTCCCTAAAAGGTCGAGATCGGCGCTGCTCGGTTTGGCTTGCCATGCTCCCGAATAGCTGAACGTGAAACATACCGAGAAAGAGAAACCCGAAACCCGCCCCTTTTCCATCCGCCTGACCGACGCCGAGAAAAGCCTGCTGTTGGCGCGGGCGGGTCGTATGCCGCTTGGTGCGTATATCCGCGATGCGCTGCTGTCCGGCGAAGTGCGGGCCAAACGGCGACGGGTGGTAAGCCCCATCGCGGATGATGCCGCGCTGGCGCGGGTGCTGGCTGCTCTCGGCCAGTCGCGTCTTTCCAATAATCTCAACCAACTCGCCAAGGCGGTGAATATCGGCGCGCTGCCGGTCACGCCGGAAACCGAAGCCGAGATTGCGGATGCTTGCCGCGCCGTATCCGCCATGCGCGGCGATCTGGTACGGGCGCTTGGCCTTACAGAAGGTGGTGCGTCGTGATTCTCAAAGGCAGCAAGCGCGGCAGTGCCGTCGATCTCGGCAAGCATCTGCTCAAGGCAGAAAATGAGCATGTCGAGATTCATGAGATACGCGGCTTCGTGTCCGATACCGTGATTGGCGCGCTCAAGGAAGTGCAGGCCATCAGTCGCGGCACGAAATGCACCAAGTTCCTGTTCTCGCTATCGCTCAGCCCGCCGGAAGCAGAGAGCGTGCCGGTCAAGGCATTCGAGGACGCCATAGAAACCATAGAGGTCAAACTTGGCCTGAGCGGACAGCCGCGCGTGGTGATCTTCCATGAGAAGGAAGGTCGCCGCCATGCGCATTGCGTCTGGTCGCGCATCAATGCCGAGACCATGACGGCAATCGATCAGCCGCATTTCAAGCTCAAGCTTCAGGATATTGCCCGCAAACTCTATCTCGAACATGGCTGGAAGATGCCGGACGGGCTGCTGGACAGCGCCTTGCGCAATCCGCTGAACTTTGACCGCAAGGAATGGTTTCAAGCGAAGAGGACGGGCCAAGACCCGCGCATCATCAAGGCCTTCTTCCAGCAATGCTGGGCGGCATCGGATTCCGGCAAGGCATTTCGGCAGGCGCTGGAAGAAAAGGGCTACTTCCTCGCCCGTGGTGATCGTCGCGCGGTGGTCGTGGTCGATGTTCATGGCGAGGTTTACGCCGTGGCGCGATGGGCGGGCGTAAAATCAAAAGAGGTCGTTGCACGCATGGGCGACGACATGACCGCGCTGCCTTCGGTCGATGAAACACACGAACGCATTGCCGCGACAGTGCGCCAGAAGATGCAGGGCTTCATCGGTAACGCCGTCGATGACTTCGCCCATGCCGCGCAGGCAATGGAGGGTAAGCGGATGGCGATGGTCGAGCGCCACCGCACCGCACGCCAAAACCTGCAAGCAGAACAGGATGATCGCTGGATCGAGGAAGCCAGAGAGCGCAGCGAGCGTTTCCGGCGCGGTATGCTCGGCCTGTGGGATCGCCTGACCGGAAAACACGCAAAACTGCGCCAGCTAAACGAGGACGAAACCTCCGCCGCTGCTACCCGCGATGCGCAGGAAAAGCAGGTTCTCATCGACCGCCAGCTTGACGAGCGACGGCAGCTACAGCGCGAAATCCAGCACGCGCGGCGTATCCATACCCGCCAAGTCGCGCTGCTGCATCGGGAAATTTCGCAGTCTGCGAAGCTGGAACATGCGCTGCGCCGATCTCCGCCCAATCGGATTCGTCTTGCTCAGCCGGGGTTGCACCCATGACTCGATATGTCGGCCAATTACCCGGACTTTGAAACAGAATCATAGTATTCTGTTTCAAAGTTGAACTACGGCTTCTTAACGCCTAGGCGCTGCGCCTGCTCGGCTTCCAACTGGCGCAATTCAGTTTCTACCGCCTCTATCAGGCCGGGCATTGCGTCGCCCATCGTCCTAAGCCCCAATGAAGCCCGGCTTGTCAACTTGTTCAGGAATTCATGGCCGTTTCGAACTAGCTCCTGGTCAGCTCGGATCGCCTCTGCGAGCGTATCGTCATCCAAATTTGCGAAACTCATCTGTCGCTCTCCCTATGTCAACAATCTGAAACAGAATTGGTAATTCTGTTTCAACTGGTTTGAATTTCGAACGTTGTCTCGATCTGGTTAACCCGAACAGATGCGTTGCCGCGATCATCGACTGCGCGATACATCACCCGGTGTCCATGAATTTCACTCGGCCTACCTCTTGCGGAAGCAGGCTAACTTCTACCTTCATCGCTTTTGCACCATGAAGATAGTCGAGCGTTCACAAAAAATAATTTGACGTCTGGACGTCAAATGCGCATTCCTCCGCAAGAATGCAATGTGGGGTGATTCTATGACATTGGCACCCGGTGTCATCAGGGATTCAATTGTCGATTTTTTGAGCGCCATTGGCGCTGACGCTTCGACCGAGGAAATTCTACAGGCGGTAAAGGGTAGGTTGGGTGACGTTGCCCCGTCTTCCGTGCGGTCGTACCTCAACCTCAACACACCGCAAACATTTGAGCGGACCGGCAGAGGGCGCTACAGACTCAACGTGAACGGGCATCTAAAGGTTTTGGCTAACGGTCAGCCTCCCATGGGCGCTGCCAGTCCCGTCGTTGTCGATAGAGCTCGCCTGTATCATGCAGACTGCTTCGACTGGCTGGCACAACAGCCACCAGCTTCTATTCATGCGGTCGTAACTGACCCACCCTATGGCTTGGTAGAGTATACAGCGAAGGAAAAAGCAAAGCTCCGCGCCGGAAACAAAGGCGGGATATGGCGAATTCCCCCGTCTTTTGACGGTCATCAACGTGCGCCACTTCCGAGATTTACCGTCCTGAACGAGACGGATCGCCGCGAGCTACATGATTTTTTCAAGCGATTGGCCGTCCATATTTCACGGGTTTCCGTGCCGGGTGCGAACATAATCGTAGCATCAAATCCACTACTCGCGCATATCGTGGGCGGTGCAATGGCCGAAGCTGGTCTAGAACTTCGTGGATATATTGCCCGTCAGGTGATGACCATGCGCGGCGGTGATCGACCGAAGAACGCACACGAAGAATTTGATGGGGTCTCCGTCATGCCACGCTCGCAGTGGGAGCCGTGGGTTATCCTCAGGACCCCGTTAGATGGTCGGGTACAAGACAATCTTCGTAGATGGGGAACAGGAGGGTTTAGACGCCCGTCCAAGGAACGCCCATTCGGGGATTTGATACGCTCTCACCCCACACCGTCTTCAGAAAGAAAAATCGCGCCGCACCCATCCTTGAAGCCGCAGGCATTCATGCGTCAAATCGTGCGAGCAGTTCTACCTCTCGGAAGAGGTACGATTTTAGACCCGTTCATGGGAGCAGGATCGACCATAGCAGCGGCAAATGCGCTTCAGTATGAGAGCGTGGGTGTTGAGCTGGACAAGCATTTCTTTGACCTGGCGCAGAAGGCAATCCCCAAACTGGCCACGCTGAAAATTAAAGAGCGAGACTAGCGCTTTTTAGCCTGTGCCTTGGCTTTCCGGCGCGCCTCGCGCTCAAGCTCGCGGCGAACTCGCGCAGCAGCCCGCTTCTTCTGCTCGATACTTTCGGTCTGATAGACCCAATTCTGACGCAGCTTTGCGATCCCCTCTTTGTGCAACGTCGCGGTACGTGTGCCCTTCTCAGTCGAGCGTGCGTTGCGGCGAAAGTCGGTTTCCTCAACCTTCCCTAGATAAACCTCGATAAACTGCATGGGACGCCGGTTCTCGGCTGGTTCGGTCTCTGTATCGACCTCATAGACGAAAACGCACATCCATTGATCGCGCGCTCCATGCGTGTCGACAGCGCCGCCCGCTTTGCGCGTACTCTTAATCTCGACGCCATCGCTTCCGGCTGCCACTGCATTGTTGGCGTAGCGGCCGCGCACCACCAAATCAGGGTGGCCGTTAAAATGGGTGTTCGGGACCAATGCACGGGAGAAACGCGCGAGCGATGCAGTTATCATATCGGAGATCATACCCGACATAGCAGCAGGCCTCGTCATGTCGTCGAGCCGCTGCAATCCTTTTCCTAGAAGCATCGTGTTTACGTCATCAAAGAAGTCGTAAACGTCCTGCATCGCATTCTCGATGTCACTCAAGCGCAGCTCGAATGGCAAAACAGCATCAGGATTAAATCCTGTCTTATCAACTGTAGCCTTCGCCAATTGATTCGCCCCCGCGTTGAATTGGCGGAGTATGACTCTTAAATTCTGCCGGACAACAGGCCATATGGCTTAACCTGTTGACTTTCCTTCTGGTCAATTATCCGATTAGCGCTTCATGCGCGCGCGAAGCGCGACGAGCAATTTTCCCTGCCGCTCGATCTCGTCGCCAAGCCGTCGCAACGTCCACGCCATGCGCTCGAACTGGTTCAAGCCAGACTGTGGTGTGCGGTCGGGCAGGCCCCGTTTGCACCGCCATTCCGCCACAACGGCGGGAATGTCCTCAAACTTAAGGTACACGGGCGAAGGGCGCACTTGGCTCGAAACCGTTGGCTTTGTTGGCATCGAAGATGGCGGCAGGCTCAACGCTCGGCAGCGTGGCATCCGCCGGTGCGGGCTTTTCGCCGCGCGCGACCGCCTTCATTTCCTCTTTCAAATCTCTGTGGCTTTGGGACTTGGGGTTGCTCACGGGCATGGTCGATCATTGATGCGTCGGTAAATCCGGCTTGGGACTTGGCTCGAAGCTGACCCGAAGGCGGGTGCCGGTCGCCTTGGCGAAGCGTTCAAGGGTGCGCGTGGACGGCATGGAGCGCCCGCTTTCGAGGCGGGCGATCACCGCTTGCGTGGTGCCCATGGCTTTGGCCACCTGCTCTTGCGTCATATCCGCCTGCATGCGTGCCTGAATGAGCGCGGTGGCAAGGGCAAACTCTTCTTCCAGCTCATCATAGGCGGCCTTGAATTCGGCATCCTTGAACCATTCTTTTGCAACGTCCCTGACGGGAATGAATTTGCGGGTCATATAACCTCCTTCGCCCGTTTCAGGGCCAGTTCGATTTCGCGGCGCGGCGTTTTCTGCGTCTTCTTCGGGAAAACCCGCACAACGACAACACGGCGGCCGGTCGCGGTCACATAAGCAGCGCGGGCGATGCCGTCCTTACCCTTCATGCGCATTTCCCAAAGCGGCCCTTCAAGGTGCTTGACATAGGGCTCATGCACATTCTGCACGCCGCTGGCTTCGATCAGATTCGAGATGCGCAGGAAGCTCGCAATAACGTCTTTCGGCAGCGCCTCAAGCTCGTCCCTGACAGTTTCGTTTAAGAATCCGACCGTCCATTTCATGACCAGAATATATCATATTTGCAATATTTGTCAAGAATTCAATAGCACAGCGCGCTTGCACAACGGTGGCTACAGCGCTGGCATATCCAGCTTCGGACCGGTCGGGCTATCGTGGAGAGGTGCCGCCGCCGCGCCAAAATCGCGGCTTATCGGGGCAATGTCATCGGGATCGACCCCTGCAACGCGGTTGTTGATATCGCTCGGGGCTATGGCCTTCAGTTCCCGCTCGAAATCCGCAATATCGTCTGCGGTCATATCACCGGACTCAGCGAGAGCGTCCATCTCATCGATACGGTCCAGCAACTTGAGGCGCATTTCCCGGTCTTCAACGAGATGCTGTTCGACTTCCCAGCTTTCGAGATAGCCCTCTGCGCGTGGTCGCCAATCCTCAATCGCATTGGGGTCGATGTCCTCAGCGCTCAATTCCATGCCGTGTTCATCAAAGACCCGCAGGCCGTCCTCCGTCTTGAATACGCGGCGACCATCGGGAAGCACATAGGCTTTGGACAGCATGTCATCGAGGCGTTTTCTGACTTCGACTAACTGCCGCTCGTTCTCCATCAGGGATTCGACAGTCGCGGTGCGATAATCGTCAAGCTTGACGCGAAACTCGAATATCTGCCCGTCCGTCGCCAGCACCGCCGATATGGCGATGTCGGCAACGTCTTCTTCAAGCCGGTCGCCTTTGTGCGCCTTATCCAGACGGCGTTCGACCATGCGAAAGAAGCGGTCCTGCTCAGCGCGATAGGCCGCACTGCGCGCAAACTCCTTTTTCCAGTCATGGTCTATCGTGCCTTGCATTACGTTTTGCATTTCCTGTTGGCGAGCGCCGCGATTACCGACGCCGGAGGGTAGTCGGGATATTTGCCAAGCGCGGCATAGATCGTGTCGAGCGCCTCCTTGTCCTCGTAAAACCAGTCATAGATGCAGTTCATCCCTACCGAATCCTTGTTGCCGACCGTGTAGCGATGAAAGGCAATGCCCTCGATCATGCCCGCGATGAATGGATACCAGTGCTCGGATGGCAACTTGCCCAACATGGCATTGGCGCTGAGGTCGCGCGCATAGGCAGGCGAAATCCCGACAGCGGCGGAAATAACCGCACCAGACACGAGCAGCTTCAGGCTATGAAGTAAGCGCCCGCTTGTCACTTTATACTGCGTCATTAACGACCAAAATTGCTACAATTTTCATAAGTTCTTAAATTGTGCTATCATATAGTTACAGTGAAGGTTTAAGTGTTGATTTTATTTGAGAATTTTTACTCAAACAGGGCCGGTCGGCCCGAAGCGAAGAGGGTCATTTTTAGGGCATACCGTTCCGGGGATGCGCGTCCCCGGAATGGCAGGAAATATGAGAAGAATCGGATATTTACGGGTCTCCACCGAAGAGCAGCGACCAGACCGCCAGATAGAGGGGCTCAAGCCCCTGTGCGACGAATTGCATGTCGAGACACTATCCGCGACCAGCCGCAAGCGCCCCGTCTATGAGGGGGTCAAGGCACGGCTGGAAGCCGGTGATGAGCTGGTTATATGGGATCTGGATCGCGCCTACCGCTCGGCGCGAGACGCGCTCAACGAATTGGACGCCCTGCAACAGCGCGGCGTAAACTTCGTGATCGCCAATTTCAGGCTCGATACGACCACGCCTGAAGGCTACTACGTCTATACGATCATGAGCGCCAACGGCGAATTGGAGCGCAGGATGCTTTCGCGCCGCACCAAGGAGGGTCTTGCCGCCGCGCGCCTTCGCGGCCAGACGCTGGGGCGACCGCGCAAGCTGACGCAAGGCCAGATCGATAATGCGCGGCGGCGGCTGCAATCGCGGGAAAGTACGGTGACGGCGATGGCGCATGAATATGATGTCGCCCGTTCGACACTCTCGCGGGCGCTCAATCAGGGTGCAGTCACCCGATAACCTTGTTCCCTGTTCGATGCGGGCCGCAGGCCGCTCGAACCCGCCCGCCAGGGCGGAACCGATGTTCCCCGTCCCGATAGCCTCGCCATATCACGGTGAAGGGCAGATTGCATAAGCCAGCGGCGTTGCAATAGGCGGTTTTTTGGCCCTGCCCGAAAAATGCACCGCAGGTGCAAGCCGGTTGCCCGCCCCGTGATAGGCTCATTGTCGGGATGGGCAGCCGGTCATGCGCAGGCAGACCGGTTCGCCTGCCGAACTGACGCGAGGACGCCGCCGATGCGGTGTGCAAGATTCATTCTCGCGGTGTCGGCCGAATCCCGGCACTATGGTGCAATGACTGACATAAATATGAATGACAAGAACGCAGGCGGCCAATGGACGGCATAAAATTTCTTGCAGCGTCCGGCGTCGTCAATGCGTCGCTGCTGGCTGCGTTGATAGGCGGACTTGCCGTGAAAGGCGTGCTGACGGATGCCGAGGTGAAGGATATCTACGAGCATGCGCTGCTCATGATCGAGCAAGATCAGGCTGACGCGGGGCCGGACATGGCGGATATGTACACCGCCGCTCGTGAGGTGATCGAAGAGCATTTGCGTCCCTTCGATCAGGGCGGCATAGCCAACCCGCCGGCATAGGCCGACCATCACCGTAACGGCGCGCTCATGGGTCGAGAGCGCGCGAAGCCCCTTGTCGGGGTTCCAAGGGGTGCAGAATGCCCTTTGGCCGATGGGTGCAGGGAGAGCGGATATCTCCCGCGCGTGGTTCAGCGGCAAGACGCTGGCGGGGCATCCAATCCGCGCAGGATTGGTCATGGGTGTTGGGAGCAGGAACGCTCCTGACTGGTGATGCAACGGCCAGACGGTGCGATGGCGTGAAAAGGCTCAATGCCGAATGAGCGCCACGGCGTGGGGGATGCAACGGGGGCGCGCAGCGGCCCCCTTGCCAAGTGCGGCTGTATTACAGCCGACATCTTGCACACAGCGACAAAGCCGACGCCTCGCAAGTAGCTGAACGCAGTGACAAAGCGATTGATCTGAACCAAAATTCGCTGAGTAAACTTCCTGAACCGCGCTTTCATATGCTGCCCGCCCGTCCGAACGAGCCGGTCAAGGATAGTTCGTTGTCATAACCGGCAAGGAGGGCGCGAAAATCTCATGTAAAAAGGGGACAATCACTCGCTGATGATCGGCTACTTCGCTCGCTATTGATGCCCGTTGATAAGTAACACGTCCATCGTTACCCTTGGACGTCCACCTACGAAACAGGAACGTCCATGAACGTAGAAAAATTCGAAATTGCGGGGAGTCTGGGCGAGCTAAAGGGCCGAATATCTGTGCCCCTTAAGGAGCCTACTGGCGTCCTGATATGTCTGCACGGAAGCCCCAATGGCAATCTCCATGGTAACGCGGGCATTTTTGATGATATCGCGGCCCTCGCTCCAGCAGAGGGCTATGCTGTTCTTCAATTTAGCTTCTGCGGATCGGCCCCCAGTGGTGGAAGCGCTGCCCAGGCAACGATCACCTCCCAGAGAGCTGATTATCGAACAATACTGTTGTATGCCTTCGAGCGCTTTTCCTGTCCAGTTCACGTAATAGGGGAAAGCGCTGGAGCAACGATTGCCTCCCTCGATTGGCAACAATCTATATCGTCATATGTACTTCTTTGGCCTGCTTTCGATTTGGCACGAACCGATATTTCACCATATCTGACAGATTCTTGCCTTGCGGATGCGCAGCGCGTTGGGTTCGTAGAAGATGGTAACGTTACCCTTGGTTATGATTTTCTTAGAGAAGTCGCCACAACAGATTTTAGCGCGAGCTTCTCCCTGCCATCCGCCCCCATCTTCTTAGCACACGGCCAGAGCGACTCAGAAGTTCCCTATGAACAAAGCCTTCGCGCTCTATCAACGGCATGTGGGATCACTTGCTTCCTCGGGCACCCGGAAGCGGATCACGGATTCAAGGAGAGGGAACAAAGAGATTTATTGCTATCAATGTTGTTGTCATGGCTAAAGATTCTGCGCGGCTACCCCTCTTTGTCTCGCTCGACCAGCGGCGACGCACCTCTGATGACATAGAGAAGATAAAATATCTACGAAATTGTATACTTCAATCTGCCACAACCATTACTTTCAATGGCTGGAACGCTAAAAATTTCTATCGCTCAGCCTTTTCCGGTAGGCTTCCTTTACGAGTAGTTTTTGTCGATGGATCAGTTTGCGGCGATAAGGAGATCGATTTCCATTTCGCTTCGGGCCGGAGCGCCACCCTTCGTCAAGCATTAGAGCAGATTGAAAGTGAAGCTCTTTGTTGTTCTGTCCTGTTTATAGCTATCCCCTATAGGCAATTAAGCGAATTCGATGAAGCTCTGCGGCAGCATAAGATTCCGCCAGGGACGCTTGTTGTACGCTTCGCACAAGACACCTATAATTTCTCATTTGCTCTGGCGTGCGAAATTTGCCGATGGTGGGGAATGACGAGCGCCATGTTCAACTCTGTAAAGGTTGAGCATTTTTTACAATCAATAAAGAATGCTGTTGATGCTTATTGCGCCATATCGAATGAGACGATCTTTAACGCGAAGTACTTTGATTGCGGCTTTCATTATGATCGTGTCGCTTGGGAAGAAGGTAATCTTTTCGCTGGACACGCGGATGTCGATAAGATCCGTTTGGGCGCTCGGCCTGAACAGGTTGCAGACGCAATAAAGAGGATATTCGATTGCGCACAACTGGAGCGCGCGCAACATTCAGAAGTTGATGTCCATCGCGCAGTTTCTCAAGGTCTTTTTTGGCTATCTGAGATAGATAATTTCAATGATGTTGACAGGTGGATAGAGGGTACTCAATTCATCAATGAAGTCTGGCCGGACAACAAAGTCGCGCGCCCGTCGATCAACCTAAGAATTGCCAACCTTAGCTTGACTGAATTTGTGAAGCAGCTTGTTCCGATTCCAGCCGGCGAGTATTCGTTCGGCTCAGATGACCAAAGTATTGAAAGCGAGCCACCCGCCCCGCCGCTAGTGGCGTTTCTGAATCAATTCCGAATAATGCGCAGCCCGGTAACCCTACGTCAATGGCTTCTATTTTGTTCAGAGTCTGGGATTGCGGAGGGAACGAGTGAACGGGAGCGGCCACAGCAATATCTAGATCGTCCTGTTACAGGAATAACCTTTTTTGAGGCAGAGGCATTTGCCGACGGATTGACTAAAATACTTCAAAAGCAACATGCTGATTGCTACTTCCGGCTACCAACAGAGTACCAATGGGAAGCCGCGGCTCGAGGACCAGGAGGTTTTAACTACCCCTGGGGGAATGACTATAGGCTTCACCACTGCAACTGCGACATGTTAGTTGGTGACACCACTGATGTCGGTTACTACTCGCCCGAAGGAGATAGTCCGTTTGGTTGCGTGGATATGGCAGGAAACGTACGTGAATGGACGTCTTCCTACGCCGGAACCCGAGGTGTGGACTGGGCAACTCACACCAAAGAACGGGTTGATCGTGAACCATTGAGGATATCCACCTATAGCCGAGTAGTAATAAAAGGTGGAAGTTATTCTTATGATCCCTCGTGTGTTCAATCATGGGTTCGAAATACCCAAATTTCATCGAGATTTGATCGGCAGACGGGATTTAGACTGGTGCTAAATGGAGAGTGAGGGTGAGCAACCAAGCCGGTGACTCGATAGGTTTTGTTATAAGCGCGTGTTATACATATACATTTGCGAACTCGATTTTTTTCATGATTACTAGTCCGGGGTCGGACTCGTTTTCATTGGATAATATTGAGTTTAATTGGGCACGTACAATCTGTGGAGTTATGTGCCTCGTTATGGCGATGCGATTCTTCTTTGGAAATAATCAGTACATTTCTGATGTTATGAATGATGCTCATAAATCTCCGTGGAGAAAATTCTACCAGTTCGCGTTCATTGCGCTACAGAGCGCAATCTTACTCATATCATCTTATTTTATACCAAATACGGAGGCCTTTATAGCAGTAATAGCTGGTTTGTTCTTTATAGAAATACTTTGGTATGCGCTTAGCATATTAGTTGACCCGAGCTCTGTAATGCTTGAGAATGAACAAGATCGTCGCGCATTTCTAATAGCGGAGATAGTCAATGGAGGATTTCTAGTGGGGGTTTGTGTGGTGTGGTGGCTTGTTCCAGCGCCCGTTGAGACTAAACTGCTATTGGTATTTGTAATGTTTGCGATTAATACGGTCCATGACGCGATGAAGAATATGCAGAACTATATGGGGAAATAGGCGCTGCGCAACAATAGTGTCATTTTCGATTGTTAATGTTAATAATAGTTACGTTTGCGTTATCGAGTGAATCTGGTGCTGACGCGCTTCCACTTCCGTAAATACGGTCCATTATGACTTCGAAGATCGCGGACTTGGCCGTATAGAGCAATATGTCGGCGACGGTACGCTGGAAATTGTCTTTCAGCGAGACGTCGCATCGCGGATGGTTCGCCAATAGCGCTACTATTTCCTCATTCTGCCGGAAGACGGCAATGTGCAGGGCGGTCAGTCCGGCAAACGGCTCCTGTAGATTAATCTGCTCGGGGTTAGCCGCGAGTATATCACGAGCCTGGTCGAAGCGGTCGTTATAGACGGCACGGATCAGCGAATAGGTCGCGAGTTGCGCACCGCTATCAGGCTCCAAATGAAAAGGCGTGCGTTTCGGCTTGGGCTTCGGCTGGGCGCTCATACCAGACTCCCCACCGCCAGCGGGTTTTTTACGATGCGTTCGATGTCCTCGGCGCGGATTATATCGGGCCGGATGAAATGCAATTCAGGATCGCGCAGGAAATCGTTCGGCTTCGGGTGATAGATGTAGTCGCGCGAGAATGTCGTCTCGATGCGGTTCTTCACGTCCGGCACGGGCGATACCTCGATCTGCGCGGTTCCGGTGAGATGGTAGTCGAGGTAGATAGTATCCGCGAACTCGCGGCGCATCTGCCGAAGGTTGCGTGCATCCATAGAGGCCCAGTCATTCCGCGTCTCGATCCTGACTTCACCCGCCGTGTAAACTGAAAGCCCATGCGGGTTGTCGGCTTCGTTCTTTCCCTTTGGCGTTATCAGGATCGAATGGGACTTGCCGACGCGGGACAGGCATTCGCGCAGGAACACGCGGATACTGTTGCCGGACGCGATGCCGACGCCCTCATGCACCATCTTTACGTCGAGAGTGATGAAGTCGGGCGGGAAGAGCAGCGAAAGCGGAAACTCGGCTGCGTGGTAGTAGCCCGCCGGGGTGTGACGCAGGATCAGGATGCTGCGCTCGGCGATGTACTGTTTGATGTCCACCGAGCGGCGCATCTTTTGCTGCGGCTCGAACTCTGAGGTTCGGGTGAAGAAGTCGCGCACCATGCTCATCGGCAAATAGCTGTTACGGTCGCGCTGCGGCGCGCAGATATAAACGCCCGAGAAGCCTTGCAGGATTTCTTCTTCCCAAGTCTCGTACTGGTCGAGTTTCGCGAGGTGGAAATAGAAGTCTCGCGAGGATTCCCCCACTTCCCAAAAGATCGCGTCCGGCGAGAGCTTGTCGCGGAATTTCGGGTCGTGATGGGCGACGATCCATTCGACCACCATGTTCACATGCGGATCGCCGAGCCTGTGATTGCGCAGGCGCACGAGATACTCCCGATGGAATTCCATGTTCTTCCACGCGGCAATCGCTTCGGCGATGCCGGTGAAGGAGAGGTTCGGGTGCGACTTCACCAGCTCGTTGAGCTTTTGGATGATCCGCTGGAAAGCGTAGGCATCGTAGCTGCCCCGCGCGCTCGATCCCTGCATAGGCGTGTTACAACTCTGTCTCGGATTTCTTCCGCGCTGATGTTTACTGAAATCGAACCGGCAGGAAAGCGGGTTCGATCCGAATAACCCGAGCGGCTTGCTCTCCTTCCGGCGCTCTCAACGCGATGAAGGAGAAACCACCCATGCTATCCATTCTGACCGACACGCTGCCAAAGCCCGTGCTGGCGGGTGCCGCCCTGTGGGCCGGTGTGTCGTATTTCATTACCGGGCCCGAAGCCGGGGCGCGCATCGCGCGGGCGGATCATGTGCCCACCTGCACCGCCAATTTTGAGACAATGGTGGCGAAGGCAGGAGAGGAGCGGCTGCGGGCGCTGCCCGTGCCCTCGCTCGATCCAATGCAGGAACTGGCGGTCGATCAAGTGCGCCGCCTGCAAAACAATCCCTTCATGAACCATCTGCGCGGCATGAGCGGCGGCATGGCCGATATCTTCGGGATCGATCAGGCAGCCAATGCCGCGCTTGCGCAGATGGACCATGCCAAGCGCACGGCGCGGCGGGCCTACGATGCAGCGCGCGCCCGCATCAAGGCCGAGACGATTGTACAGGTCGCGGGGGCCGGTGATGTGTGTTCCTGCGTGGCCGATGCGGCGATTGCGCAGACGCGCACGGATTGGGCGATCTATGCGGGCACGCTGACCCTCTATGAACCCGCGCCGGTCGCGAACTTTTCGCAGACGATGGCAAAGGCGCATGGCGCGGGTGCGTGCGCCGGAAAGGCAGGTGCGTGATGGAAACGCCTGTCATCTATTCCGGCGGCGGGTACTCGGTGGACAGCACCATCTTCCGCACGCCCAAGAAATCCTATTCGGTGCGCCAGATCGAGTACATCGAGGTGCGCAGGCCGTTTCTGGCGTTTGCGGGCCTGCCCGCGCTCGGCGTTCTCGGCTTTTGCCTCGCTTTCTGGCGCTACCTCTATACAGCCGAGATCGCCCTGCTCACGAGCGGTGCCGTCTCCGTGCTGGTGCTGGCCTTACTGTTCGGCACGCTGCGCGTCCACAGTCTGGCGCTTAAAGACGACGGCGTGGCGATGAATTTCGGCCTCGTCTCGCGGCTGCGCGCGGTGCGGGCGGCGGTCGAACGCGCCATGGCCGCGCATCAAGACCGGCGGGAGGCGTGAATGAGCGTTCCCGTTCGCGCCAAGGCAGGGCCGGTCAATCGCGCCGCGTTCATCGCCGCCCTCTCGGCCAGCGGTGCATGGGCCTTCTGGCCCAGCGCCTATGAGGGCGTGTTCAACTATGTTGCGGCGGGGCTTTGCCTCGCCGTGGCGATCCCTGCCGGTATCCGTGCGGCCATTCTCTATGGCCGCGATTATGCGCTGCGGCGCAATCTCGCGCGCGCCAACGAGGCATCCACCGATCACGGCACGGCCCGCGAAGCGACTTGGGACGAGCTGGTTGCGCGCTTCATGCATGATCCGGCCAGCGGTAATTTCTTGGGTCTCTTTGAGCGGATGCTACCAGCGTTCGCGCCGCCGCGCACGCCATTCTCCCTGACAGAAATGCCGCCCGGTGTCGGCAAGACGGTCAACTACGTCATTCCCTCGATCCTGCATCAGGCGCGGCTCGGTAAATCGCTGTTCATCCCCGATGTAAAGACCGAGCTTGCGCCGATGCTGGTGGGGGCGCTGAAGAAGATGGGTATCGAGGTCTGGTGCCTCAATCCCGCCAAGGCGCATCTTGATCTCTGCGGCGATACCGAACTCAACCTCTATCAGCCGGTGCTCGATGCCTGTCATGCTGAGGGGGCGTTTCGGGCCGATACGATCAAGATCGCGCTCGACCTGGCCGAGCTGCATCTGCCCGAACCCTCGGGCGATGGCGATAAGAATATTTTCTTCCGCAACGGTTCACGACGCTGTATCGGCACCGCGATTTTGTCACAGGCGCTGCTCGATCCCGCCTGCTGCACGCCCTCCGATGTCTTTGCGCTGCTCAACGATCCCGATGCCTTCAGGAAGCGGCTGTTGCTGCTGCGCTATGGCGCAGACAAGCTGTTCGCGGACGATCCGATTGCGGCCTTCCTGAAGGGTGAGGCGGCGAATCTGCTCGACCGTTTCCAGCACAATCCAGAAAACGCCGCCGCGTTTCTCGAAGGAGCGACGCAGCGGCTGCTCACCTTCAATCAGGGCGGGCGCATGGCGGGGTATGGCCGCACGGCCACGCGCTCGGTTGCCACGCTGCGCAAGCGGCAGGTGGTGTTGTTCGTCATGGCCCCACTTTCGCACACGCGCGATTTCGCGCCGGTGGTTTCGCTCTTGAACTACGGATTGATGGAAGCGGCCAAGCGCGATCCTTCGGGCCATCCGCTGCACATCGTCGGCGAGGAAGCGCTCAACTACCGCTTCAACGATCTGGCTGGCGACATGGAGACCATGCGCGGCCTCAAACTGTCTGCCGACTTCTATATCCAGTCCTTTGCGGGGCTGGAAAGGAAACTCGGCAAAGATGCCGCCGCCTCGGTCGAATCCTATTGCGATGTGCGCATCTATGCGGGGCTGACCAGCTATGCCCGCGCCAAGCATGTCTCCGACATGCTGGCCGCAGCCACGATCCGGCGGCAGGACTATTCGTTTGGGTCGGATGCGACCGACATCAACGTGTCGAGCCGCGAACTCGGCCGCCGCGTCATGAATCCTGACGAGATTCTGGCGATGCCGAGAAACGAGGCGTGGGTGTTCGTGCGCGGGATGCGGCCCATGCGGCTCACCATGACGCATTACGGTACGGCATCGCCATGGCGCGATGAGGTCGCCGCCAATCCGCTGGAGCACGCGGCGCTCAAGGGCGACGAGGCGTTTCGCATCGTCTATGGCTTGAACAAGGACGGCTACGCCGATCCGACCGGTAAGCCGACTATAGACGGTGTGGCCTATCCGAAGCCGAAGGCCGGGACAAAGCGCCGCCGCTTCATTGCGCCCGTCCGGCTGCGGCATCTCGCATGGCTGCCGCCGCTGCTGGCGCTGTGGCTGGTCGATGTTCCATCCCTCGGCACGCCGCATCTGCGCTTGAGCGCGACCTATACGCAAACCGGCCCGCACCGCCATTACCGCCGCTGCGATTATGTCGGGCTGCATCCACGCGCCGTCTATCCGCCTGACGGGCGCTGTCCGCTCGTCGCCCTTCTCCCCGCCCATTGAAGGAATCCGCCATGGTTGAGCGATTTCGCCTGAATCTCGACGCGCCGTTTCTGCGCGCCGCCGATAACCCCATGCAGCCAAAGACCGGCCCATCGCCGGAAGCCAGCTTTCAGCGTCCGGCGAACGATATGCCGCCGCAAAGCCCGAAAGCCGATTTCGGCACCGATAAGCATTTGCGCCGCCCGCCTGTCCCGCAGCGGGCACAGGCCGATTACACCGGCGAGACCATGGCCCGCTATATCAACGGGCTGGAATCCCGCCTCTCCGACCATATCCGCCGCCACGCGCCGATCTGGCATGGCAACGAGACCCGCCGCATCCTGCGGCGATGGTCGATGCCGGGCGCAAACCACCCGGCCCCAAGCTGGGCCACCCCGCGCGACGTGCTGCAAGATGCCCGCGATTATGCGGGCCAGCTCGTGCGCGGGCGCATCGTTACCCGCATGCGCGCCCTGCAAGACATTCGGATTTCCCGCACGCTGGGCGAGTACGGCGAGGTCGATCCGCTGCATCTGCTTTTTCATAAGCATCCCGATCAGCCCGCCAAGACCATTAAACAGAAGATGTAGGAAAATATTCTTGACTCACAGGAATATGTTCTTGTATTGTTCTTGCAATGCCCAAGCAAACAAAAGGGGCAGACGATGAATGAGAAGAAAAGGAAAGACAGGAATAAGTTGACCGAAGGCATTGCAGACAGTGATAATCAATCAGCCTCGAACCGGCCCGCATCGCAACACGACCCGCGCATCGTCGCAGTCGTTCAGTTCCTTGCACGGCGGGCGGCAGAGAGAGATTTCAAGAAACTGATTGAGGAATCGCGCCGCAATTCAAACGGCGACGATGAAGGAAGGATTCAATGACACGCATCGCCATCTACGCCCGTTACTCGTCCGACAACCAGAAACCGACCTCCATTGAGGATCAGGTGCGGATTTGCACGGAACGGGCTGAGCGGGAAGGATGGCAGATTGCCCAAGTTTACCCCGACTATGCTCTGTCCGGGGCCTTTATGAACAATCGCGACGGCATCAAGAATCTCATTCGTGATGCAATGAACGGGCAGTTTGATCTCATCTTGAGCGAGGCGCTGGATCGCCTGTCCCGCGACCAAGAAGACATTGCCGGTTTCTATAAGCGCATGCAGTTCCTGCGCATTAAGATCGTCACCTTGTCGGAAGGCGAGATTTCACCGCTGCATATCGGCATGAAGGGGACGATGAACGCGCTTTTCCTCGCCGATCTGGCGGCGAAAGTTCATCGCGGCCAGCGCGGGCGCGTCGAGAATGGCAAGATCGGCGGCGGCAACGGTTATGGCTACGATGTGGTCAAACGCTTCGATGAGAAGGGCGATCCCATACGCGGCGAGCGGACCATCAACGAGGAACAGGCAAAAATCGTCCGCCGTATCTTCGACGAGTATGTCGCGGGCAAGTCACCCAAGGCCATTGCCGCAACCCTGAACGCTGAGGGCGTACCGGGAACGCGCGGCAAAGGATGGAGCCAGAGCACAATCAACGGCAACTGGCAGCGCGGCTCGGGCATCCTCAACAATGAGATGTATGCCGGTGTCATTGCTTGGAACAAGGTGCGCTACGACAAGGACCCCGAGACGGGTAAGCATGTCGCGCGGCCAAATCCCGTATCCGAATGGATACGCAAGGAAGTTCCTGAGCTTCGAATCGTCGATCAGGACGTATGGGAAAAGGCCAAGGCGCGGCAGCGCCGCGCTCGAAACAGCAAGAAGGGGTTTTGGGAGCACCAGCGTCCGAAATACCTGTTCTCCAAACTTCTGAAATGCGGCTGCTGCGGTGGCGGCGTCGCCAAGATCGGTAGGGCGCACTACGGTTGCTCGGCTGCACGCAACAAAGGCAGCGCCGTTTGCACGAACCGGCGCGTTATCGATCAAGCCGACCTCGAACATACCGTCTTGCAAGTGCTGCGCAGTCACCTGATGGAACCTGATCTCGTCGGGGTATTCTGCAAAGAATACACCAGCCACGTGAACCGGCTGCGCATGGAGCACAATGCCTCCCTGCATGCTTACCGTGCTGAACTGGAGAAATTGGACAAGCAGGAACAACGGATCGTCAAAGCGGTAGTCGACGGGTATGCGAATGATGCGATGAAAGAGGAATCGCATCGGATCGTTGCCCGCCGGAAGGAATTGCACGCCCTTCTCGAAAACAAGAAGGAAGCGCCCACGCTGATTCATCCAACGATGGCGAAGCGCTATCAGCAGGAAGTTACCGCTCTAGTCCGCTCATTGCGCGACGAAGCGCACCGGCATGAAGCGGCTGAATTGATCCGCTCGCTGGTGGACAAAATCGTCCTCAGTCCCAACCCGAACGGCATCGGCCTCGTGATCGACGTTTACGGCGATCTGGCCGGTATCCTCAACATTGCAACCAGAGAGGAGCAAATTAAACAGAAGCAGGAATTTGATCTGAAACAGATACGCATGGTCGTCGGCTTGGAGCCGCCGTCCACGCCCTCGCAGCCGGGTAAGGCTAAGCGCGGAGCCGGTGAGCTACCGGCTCAGGCAGTAGGCGGGATGCCCGCCATTGACGATGCAACTAAGTTGGTGCCCAGGAGAGGACTCGAACCTCCACGCCTCGCGGCACACGGACCTGAACCGTGCGCGTCTACCAATTCCGCCACCTGGGCTAGATGACCGCAAGGGCCTTCCCGAAGAGTTCGGTTACGAAGACCATGCGTGGTGCGAGGCCGATGTAAGCGGGCGCGCCTGTGCTGTCAATGACAATCTCGCGACAGGCGCGCAAAGCCGCTCAGCTTTCGATGATCTCCTTGGAGGCGACCGTCGAATCGGCATTGAGGCGGTAGATGATCGGCACCCCGGTGCCGAGCTCGACCTTGACAACCTCCTCGCCCGAAAGCCCGTCGAGCGCCATGATGAGTGCGCGCAGCGAGTTGCCATGGGCGGCGACCAAAACGGTCTCGCCGCGCAGCACATGCGGCTGGATCACATGCATGTAATAAGGCCAGACCCGTGCGCCGGTGTCGCGCAGGCTCTCGCCACCGGGCGGCGGAACGTCGTAGGAGCGCCGCCAGACATGAACCTGCTCCTCGCCCCACTTGGCGCGCGCGTCGTCCTTGTTGAGGCCGGCGAGATCGCCATAGTCGCGCTCGTTCAGCGCCTGGTCGCGCACCGTCTCCAGATCGGCCTGGCCGACCGCGTCGAGGATGTGCTGGCAGGTCACCTGCGCGCGCACGAGCGCGGACGTGTAGGCGATGTCGAATTTGAGTCCGCGCGCGGCGAGCTTCGCGCCGGCGGTCTTGGCTTCTTCATGGCCCTGCTCGGTCAGCCCGACGTCGCGCCAGCCGGTGAACAGGTTCTTCAGGTTCCATTCGCTCTGTCCGTGGCGGACGAGGACCAGCGTTCCGGACATGGGGTTCTCCTGCTGTTGATTGTTTGGATTGAGGCTAGAGGCCGAGTACGTCGCGCATCGAATAGAGGCCGGGCTTGCGGCCGTGCGCCCAGAGCGCCGCCTTGACCGCGCCGCGCGCGAACAGCGCCCTGTCCTCCGCGTGATGAGAAAGCACGATGCGTTCGCCTGTTCCCGCAAGGATAACGGAATGATTGCCCACGACGGAGCCGCCGCGCAGCGTCGCGAAACCGATCTTGCCTTCCTCGCGCGGGCCGGTATGGCCGTCACGCACGCGCACGCTGTTCTGCGACAGCGCGACCGCGCGGCCGCTTGCCGCCGCCTCGCCAAGCAGCAGCGCGGTGCCCGACGGCGCATCGACCTTGTGGCGATGGTGCATCTCGAGCACCTCGATGTCGAAATCGCCGGCGTCGAGCGCCTTGGCGGCCTGTTCCACCAGCGCGGCAAGCAGATTGACGCCGAGGCTCATATTGCCGGACTTGACGATGGTCGCATGGCGCGCCGCCGCCGCGATCTTCGCGTCATCCCCGTCCGAGCAGCCCGTGGTGCCGATGATATGCGCGATACGGGCCTGGGCCGCATAGCCCGCGAAAACCGTCGTGGCGGACGGGATGGTGAAATCGAGCACGCCATCGGCCTTCGCGAACACCGGCAACGGATCGTCGCTGATGGCGACGTCGAGCGGCTCCACACCTGCCAGTATGCCCGCATCCTGGCCGATGAAGGACGACCCCTCGCGTTCCACTGCGCCGACCAGCCTTGCGCCCGGCGTCTCGTGCACGGCGCGGATCAGCGTGCGGCCCATGCGGCCTGCTGCGCCTACGACGACGAGCCCCATTGTCACGCTGCGTTCCCCCCTTGTCTGGCAACCGGCTCGCCCTGCAACCGGTGAAACCGTGCATAAGCCCCGGTCTGGCTTTTCATCAGGCTCGCATGCGTGCCTTCCTCGACCACACGGCCTGCTTCCAGCACAACGATGTGGTCGGCCTTGACCACCGTCGACAGGCGGTGCGCGATCACGATCGTGGTCCTGTCCTGCATGATCGTTTCAAGTGCAGCCTGCACGCGGGCCTCCGATTCGGTGTCGAGCGCGGAGGTTGCCTCGTCGAGCAGCAGGATTGGCGCGTTGCGCACGATGGCGCGGGCGATCGACAGCCGCTGGCGCTGGCCGCCGGAAAGCGTCACGCCGTTCTCGCCAACCGGCGTGTCGTAGCCTTGCGCCATTCCGGCGATGAATTCGTCCGCATGGGCGAGGCGTGCCGCCTCCTCGATTTCGGCATCCGTGGCGTCAGGCCGGCCGTAGCGGATGTTGTCGCGCACCGATCCCTCGAACAGGTAGGGATGTTGCGAGACATAGGCGATGTTGGCGCGAAGCGAAGCCTTGGTGACGTGTGCGATGTCCTGTCCGTCGATCAGGATCGCGCCCTCGGCAAGGTCGTAGAACCGCTGCAGAAGCGCCACGATAGTCGACTTGCCGGCGCCGGAGCCGCCCACGAGGGCGGTCGTCTTGCCGGCCTCGGCAACGAAACTGACCGCGCGCAGCACTGGCAGGTCATCGGCGTAGGAGAACGACACGCCGTCGAACCGCACCTCGGCCCGGGATACGTCCAGCGGCCTGGCATCCGCGCCATCGCGCTGGCGTGGTTCGATGTCGAGCAGCTCGTAGATCATGCGCGCGTTCACCAGCGAGCGCTCGAGATTGACCTGGACGCGCGCAAGCCTGCGGGCGGGATCGTAGGCAAGCAGAAGCGCGGTGATGAAACCGAAAACCGAGCCGGGCGGCGTGCCTGAGGCCGATGCCTGATAGGCCGAATAGGCGATGACGCCGGCGATCGCGAAACCGGCCAGCGCTTCGGAAATTGGCGTGACGCGTTCGGAGACGCGGGCGATCTTGTTGGCGCGGTTTTCCGCCTCGGCGACCAGCCCGTCCATGCGGCGTGCAAGCTGCTCCTCCATGGTGAACGCCTTCACCACGGCGATGCCTTGGGTCGTCTCCTGCATGGCGCCGACGAGCCGTGCGTTCACCTCGACGGCCTGACGCGCAACCTTGCGCAGCCGCCGCATGATGCTATTGACCGCGAAGATCAGTGGTGGGCCGATGAGGAGCGCGATGGCCGAAAGCTTCGGATCGAGCACGATCATCGCGCCTACCAGGGCCAGCAGCAGTACGGCATCGCCGACGACCGACTTCAGCGTCATGCCGAGCATGTCGCGCACGCCCAGCACGTTTTCGTTGATCTGTGCGGCAAGCCGGCCCGAGCGCTGCTCCGTGTAGAAGTCCAGTCCGAGCCGCATCAGGTGGTCGAAGATACGGCGCTGGTAGCGGGCGACGAGGTTGTTGCCGATCGTGGCGAGTATGACCGCCTGCCCGTAGGTGGCGGCACCGCGAATGAGAAAGACAAGGATGACCGCGCCGCAGATCCAGGGGATCAGGTCGAAGCGCTCCTCGTAGAAGACGCCGTCGATCAGCGGCGGCATCACCCAGGGAATGAAGGCGGTTGCGCCCGCGACCGCCAGCAGGCAGCCGATGGCGGCGATGTAGAGCCCGACATAGTCGCGCGCATTTTCCGCCAGTACGCGCTTGAGCACGGGGAGGACGTCGCCTCGCAGGGTCTCGAGCGCTCCCTTTTCGTCTTTTACCGCCAAACCGTTCTTCCCGGTCATGCCTTTTCCGCGCTTGGCTATGCCCTTTCGCACAGCCTCATGCAATCGGCAATCTGCAGACCTTCTGACTGAGGGTCAGGCATTCACCCAGTGCCGCCCCTCCGTCTCGACGCCGAACCGCGCCGGCGTCTGGGCGTAGGCGGCCAGTCCCGACAGGGCCGCGAGCGGATGTGTGATGACATAGACGGGCATCGCCCTGACCAGATCGTTATGCGGCGCCTTGTCTTCGAAAGCGGCGCGGAAGCGGCCGTTCTTGAGGGCCGGAACGATCTTCTGGGCGATGCCGCCGGTAAGGAAGACGCCGCCGCGGCTCATGAAGATCAATGCGAGGTCCCCGGCCAGCCGACCGAGGCAGGTGACGAAGATTTCGAGCGCTTCCACCGCGGTCGCGTCGCTGTTGTCCAGCGCGGCGCTGGTGATCTCGGCGGGCGTCGAAAAGCGTGGCGTGGTCTGGTCTGCCTTGGCGACCGCCCGGTAGAGATTGACGAGACCGCGGCCGCACAGCATCTGCTCCGCGGAGATACGGCCCTCGATCTTCTCGATATGCGGAAACACCTCTAAATCGCGCGGACTGCGCGGACCGATGTCGACGTGGCCGCCCTCGCCGGGCACGGGTATCCAGGTGTGCCGCGCATGGACCAGGCCTGCGACGCCGAGACCTGTGCCAGGGCCGAGCACGACGCGCCCGGCGGCTGGCTCCGGCTCGCCGCCGCCGATCTTTTCCATATGCTCCGGGCCGAGCGCGACGACGGCAAGCGCCTGCGCCTCGAAATCGTTGAGCACCAGCACCTCTTCCAGACCGAGCGTCGAGAACATCTGCTTTGGCCTGACCACCCAGTCGCAATTGGTCAGTTCGATCTCGTCGCCGTCGACGGGCCCGGCCACGGCAAGCACTGCGGACAATGGCAGGATGGACGTGCGGTCGAGGATGGCGGTCTGGATCGCTTCGTCGATGGTCGCGAAGTCCGCCGTCTGAACGATCGGGAATTCCTTCGGCTCGGCATAGGCGTCGACGAGGATCGCGAAGCGCGCATTGGTGCCGCCGATGTCGCCGATGAGAACCGGAAACTTGAGCATGGTGGTGGTCTGGTCCTCGCCTGGCATGTCAGCTCCGGTCCCCGTTGCGGCTGTCCGCCTCCATGGCGGTCAGAATGATTTCGGCCGTGGCGACGTTCAGCGCAATGGGAATATCATAGACGATGGCGAGCCGCATCAGCGCCTTCACGTCCACGTCGTGCGGCATCGGCGTCAGCGGGTCGACCAGGAAAATCACGGCATCGACAACGCCTTCGGCGATCAGGGCGCCGATCTGCTGGTCGCCGCCGAGCGGCCCGCTGCGCAGCCTGCGCACCGAAAAGCGCGGATCGGCATCGGCAATGCGGCCGCCTGTGGTGCCCGTGGCAACGATGTCGCAGCCAGCGATGAAATTCGCATGTGTCGTGCAGAAGGCAACAAGGTCGTCCTTCTTTGCATCATGAGCGATCAGGGCGAGGCGCAGGCGGTCGGCCAAGGCGAGGTCCGTAAGGGAGAAGCTAAATCGATTTAGAAATCTCTTATGACCCCGGCGCGCCCGCTGTCAAGGAAACCGCTCAGTCGTAGGGGCGGGGCTGCGGCAGGGGGATCGTCCGTTCGGGCGTTGGCGCAAAGGCGTTGGCCGTCACCGGCGGGGCATTGGTGGTTGCGATCATCGGCGTACCGCGCCCACTGACGGTCACGGCTGCTTCCGATATCGGCGCCGGCGCGGCGAGTACCGCCTCGCAGGCGGATGGCAGCGAGGAAAGACGCAGCACGTCACGCGCCTTGGGTTTGGCCGGCCCCTTCGCGGGCCGCCAAGGCTCCTCGGTGAACCACCAAGCCAGCGACTGGTCGCAGCCCTCTTCACGCGGAACCGCATCCTGCGTCCGGCAGCCGGGCGAGCCCGCCGGGCAACCGATACGGATATGGAAGTGCGAATCGTGGCCCCAGAAAGGGCGTACCTTGCGTAGCCAGGAACGGTCGCCGCCGACGGTGTCGCAAAGCTTCTTCTTGATGCCCGGGTGAACGAGAATCCGCTCGACATTCGGATAGCTCGCGGCGCGGTGGAGCAACCGGGCATGCGCCGGCGTCCATTTGCGATCGTCCACGTAGAGCGAATTGGGCTGCAGCATGGAGACGAAATCGAGATTCTCGCGTTCGCCTGCCGACAGCCGTCGGTTCGGCATGGGCAGGAACCAGATGTCCGCATCCAATCCGATCTGATGCGAGGCATGGCCGGACAGCATCGGGCCGCCGCGCGGTTGCGAGACATCGCCGATCAGCAGGCCGGGCCATCCATCCTGCGCGGCCTCGCGCGAGAACCGCTCGAGCAGCGCGATCATTTCCGGATGACCCCAGCGGCGGTTGCGCGACAGGCGCATCGCCTGCCAGCTCGGGCCATCCGTGGCGATCGCCATGCCGCCGGCGAAGCAGCCCTTCGAATAGAAACCGTAGGCCGCGGCCTGCGTGGCGGCCGGCAGGCGTTGTGCGCCGAATGCATCCTTGGCAAGCGGATCCGCCATCGCGCCCGAAACGGCCGCGGCAAACGCGACGACAGCACTGGCAAGATGACGCATAACGGTTGAAAGACGCATGTACCGGCCTCCGGTAATCGATGGATTCACAGACGCCCCAATGCCCGCGCTCTAGCTTGCAGGTCCATGGTTAATCGAATCATAACAGTTCAGTCGCCGATCTTCGATCGTGCGTCCGCGCCCTCAGCACGACCTCGCCATGTGCCGCTCGACCACAAATCGTCAAGGGCCGCGCGATAGTCGGGAAAGCGGAGGCGGTAGCCTGCATGCTTGATGCGCGCGTTGGTGACGCGCTTGTTCTCGCCATAGAACGAGCGCGCCATGGGGGTCATTTCCGCCTCGTCGAAGGGGATTTCCGGAGGCGGCGCTACGCCCATCAGCGATGCGGCATAGGCAACGACATCCTGCGGCGGTGCCGGCTCGTCGTCGGTGACGTTGAAGATGCCGCCCTTGGCTTCCTTCGCGAGCAGCATGGTCGCGCCGGCGATGTCGTCGACATGGATGCGATTGAACACCTGATCCGGCTTGACGATGCGCCGGGCCGTGCCCTTGTCGAGGTTGACGAACCCGTTGCGGCCCGGCCCGTATATGCCGGAGAGCCTTAGGATCGCCACCGGAAGGTCCGTTTCGACGGCAAGCGCGAGCCAGGCACGTTCGGCTACCAGTCGCGCCTGCGACCGGCGCGAGACGGGGCGGCATTCGGCATCCTCGTCGACCCAGACGCCTTGGTGGTCGCCATAGACGCCGACCGTCGAGAGATAGCCGATCCACCGCAACGCCGGCATATTCTTCACGATCGTGTCGCGGGCGGCCGAAAGGACGGGATCGCTATCACCTGGCGCGATCGATACGATCAAATGGGTGGTTTCGCCCAGTGCCGCCTCGATCTCGGACGACAGCGGGCCGCCGTCGAACAGCGCCGGCTCGATGCCCTCGGCGCGCAGTTCCTCGGCCTTGTTCGCCGAACGGGTCGTGCCGGCGACGAATGCGCCTTCTGCAATGGCGCTGCGTGCGATGGCCCGGCCGGAATAACCGGCGCCGAAGATGAACAGTCTCATGCTCAATGAACGATACTCCCGATTTCAGCGATCACGTCCGCGTCGGTTTCGCCTGCGAGGTGGTCTGCCATCAGCCTTTCGAACGCAGCGCTATCGAGCAGACGGGACAGCGCCCACACGGCCATGCCGCGCACGAGCGGTGACGGATCGCCGAGCAGGTCCTGCACCCGCGGTATGAGGGCGGTCTCGCCCGAATTGCCGGCCGCGACGAGCACGTTGCGGATGAAGCGGTCACGCCCGATGCGCTTCACCGGCGAGCCGGAAAAGAGCGCGCGAAACGCCGGATCGTCAAGTTCCAGCAGATCGGCCAGCAGCGGCTCCCTGAGGTCTTCCCGCGCGGTCAGCTTGGCCTCGGATGCCACGCTGGCGAACTTGTTCCACGGGCAGACGGCGAGGCAGTCGTCGCAACCATAGATGCGGTTGCCGATCGCGGCGCGGAACTCGCGCGGAATCGGCCCCTTGTGCTCGATGGTCAGGTAGGAGATGCAGCGCCGCGCATCGAGCTGATAGGGTGCCGGAAAAGCATCCGTGGGGCAGATCTCGAGGCAGGCGCGGCAGGAGCCGCAATGATCGCGCTCGGCACTGTCGGGTGCAAGTTCCGCGCTTGTGAAGATCGAGCCGAGGAAAAGCCATGACCCGTATTCGCGGCTGACGAGGTTCGTATGCTTGCCCTGCCAGCCGATGCCGGCCGCCTCTGCCAGCGGCTTTTCCATCACCGGCGCGGTGTCGACGAAGACCTTGACGTCCGCGCCGCTGCGCGCGGCGAGCTTCTGTGCGATCTCCTTGAGCCGTCCCTTGATGACGTCGTGATAGTCGCGATGGCGTGCGTAGACCGAGATTGCCGCGCGCTCTTTGCGGGCCAGGAGCGCCAGCGGATCGGTATCGGGGCCGTAGTTCATCGCCAGCATGACGATCGAGCGCACCTCTGGCCAGAGCGTGCGCGGATCGCCGCGCCGTGCTGCCGTTTCGGCAATCCACTCCATCGTGCCGTGCCTGCCCTTGTCGACATAGTGGGCAAGCCGGCCCGGGGCGAGCGGTACCGAATCGGGACTGGCGACGGCGATGGAATCGAAGCCCTGTCGTTTTGCTTCGAGGTTCAGAAAGTCCCGAAGCCGGTCTTTTGAGACTGGTTTCAGGCCGGCCGTCATCAGAAATCGAGGTCGGCGTAATGCGAGACCGGCGAGAGCCCGCGCACCCGGTCGGCCAGCAGCGGCCGGAAGGACGGGCGCGACTTCATCCGCGAATACCAGTCCTTGGCGGCGGGATAGTCCGACCAGGAGATTTCGCCGAGATAGTCGAGCACGGAAAGCGTCGCCGCCGCGGCCATGTCGGCATAGGTCAGGCGCGTGCCGGCGAGCCAGTTGCGCGTGCCTGCCAGCCAGTTGGTGTATTTCATGTGCTGCCGTACATTGGCCCTGGCTGCTCGGATAGCGCCCGAATCGGGCGCGCCACCGCCATGCTCGCTTGCCATGACAGGTTTCAGCACGCGCTCGCGTACCAGATGGCGGGCAACGTCAGCCTCGGTCTTGACCAGATACCAGTCCACCAGCCTGCGGATTTCCGCGCGCGCCAGCGGGTCCTCTACGAACAGCCGCTTGTCCCGCTTGAGGACGCCGCGCGTCTCGTCGACATATTCAGCGATCACCGTGGCGCCGACGATGGGTTCGTCGCTTTCGGCCAGCAGAACGGGAAGAGTCGCGGCGGGATTGAGCGTCAGAAATTCCTTGCGCCGCAGCCACGGCTTTTCCTCGATCAGCGCCAGTTCCTCGCCATACTCGCCGAAGGAAAGGCGGACGAACCGGCACGCGGGGAAAAGCGGATGATGGAACAGAGTCAGCATGGCACCGGCAAACAGGAATGGTCTGGCCTTTTTAGGGCAGCGGGTCTAAGTCTCGAACCCGTTCCTGAGTCGGGCGCGAGGCGGTCTCGTCCTATAGGCGCTCATCCATTTCCTGACAAGCAAGCGGCGCATAAACTGCCGGAGCAGACATGAGCGAACAGACGATCGTCGGGGCCGCGATTCTCGGCATCCTGGAAGGCCTGACTGAATTCATTCCCGTCTCATCCACCGGTCACATTCTTCTGGCGGGCCATTTCATGGGCTTCCAGTCAACCGGCAAGGTCTTCGAGGTGGTCATTCAGCTCGGTGCGATTTTGGCGATTCTGTCTGTCTATTTCGCACGGCTGTGGGACATGCTCATCAAGCTACCGTCCGACCGTTCCACGCAGACTTTCGTTCTCGGCATCCTGATCGCCTTCCTCCCGGCCGCGATAATAGGCGCCTTCGCGCACAGCTTTATCAAGGAGGTGCTGTTCGAAAGCCCGATGCTGATCTGCATTACGCTGATTCTCGGCGGTTTCATCCTGCTCTGGGTCGACCGTTGGGCGATCAAGCCCAAATATACCGAAGCCTCCGAGTTTCCGCTGTCGGTCTATTTCCGGATTGGCCTTTTCCAGTGCCTTGCGATGATCCCCGGCACGTCGCGCTCGGGCGCGACGATCGTCGGCGCGCTGCTGCTCGGGGCCGACAAGCGTTCTGCGGCCGAGTTCTCGTTCTTCCTCGCCATGCCAACAATGGCCGGCGCCTTCGCCTACGATCTCTACAAGAACCGGGACATCCTGTCGGCGAACGACCTTCCTATCATCGCAACCGGTTTCCTGTTCGCTTTCATCGCTGCGGTCGTGGTTGTGCGCAAGCTGCTCGATTTTGTGTCGCGTCGCGGCTACGCGCCGTTTGCGTACTGGCGGCTGCTGGTTGGGACCGTCGGTCTGGTCGCCCTGCTGATTTGGGGCTGATCAGCCGAGGCCAGAATGGAGGCCGCGCCGGATCATGTCGGCGGCCAGAAGCGTGATGCCGATCCGGAACCAGCGGCGAAACGATTTCTCGGGCAATTTTTCCAGCCAGGCGCTGCCGTAGACGGTGCCGAGATAACCCGACGCCACCATGGCAGCGACCAGCGGCAGCCACTGCGCGAACGCGAAGCCCGCGAAGCCGAACACGACCACCTTAAGGAAGTGCTGGATGGTCATGCCTGCGGCGTGGGTCGCCACCAGCGCCTTGCGGTCGTCCGGCAGGATTTGCGCGAAAAAGGCGGAAAGCAGTGGACCCGTGGCGCCGACGAACATCGTGACCAGCGCGGTGACGGCGCTCCCGATCGCGAGCCCGGCCCGGCCGAGACGGTCGAAGCCGGGTATCTTCGCCCATGTGACGGCGATGATGAAAAGCCCGAGCACCACCTTCAGCGCGGCGTCGGGCAGCTGCACAACTATGGTCGCGCCCGCTGCGGCTCCAAGCAGTGAGCCCGCAAGAAAGGGCCCGAAAATATCGGTACGCACATGCGCGCGCTGGTGCCATGCACGGCCCGTATTGGAGCCGAGCTGCACGGCGCCATGCACGGGAATCAGGGCGGCCACGGGCACGAAAACACCAAGCAGTGCCAGCATCGCGATGCCGCCGCCGAGTCCGAACGCGGCGGTCAGCGCGGAGGTGAAGAACGATGCGACGACGAGCAACGCCGCCGCTCCTGCGCCGATACCTTCCGGCAGAACGGCGGCGAGCGTCTCCAAGCTGCCGCTCAGGCGGCGTTGGGCTGCGTGAACTGGCCGGCCGGCCTGTACTGCCAGAGATAGGACGGCAGGATTGCATCCATCGCCTGCGGCTTTATGCCAAGCGCCGCGAAGGTCCGGCCTTCCTGCTCCGCCGTCTGCGAAACGACGTTGTCAGTGCGCAGCATCTCGACCTGATCACGTGTCAGTAGCGGGTTTGGCAGCAGCTCGAGCAGCGAGCCCTGCAACCGTGCCATGCCCCATGGCACGGAGACCAGCATGCGCTTGCGCTCGATCACCTCGAGCATCTTTTCCATGCACTGCTTGAAGGTCATCGTCTCGGGGCCGCCGAGCTCGTAGATGCGGCCACCCTCGACCTTGCCTTCGACCGAACGCGCGATCGCTTCGGCAACGTCGGCGACATAGACCGGCTGGAATTTCGTATGGCCCCCGCCGATCAGCGGCAGTGCAGGAGAGAGGCGCGCCATTGCAGCGAAGCGGTTGAAGAAGCCGTCTTCGGGTCCGAACATGATCGACGGCCGGAAGATCACAGCGTCCGGCATCGTTTCAAGCACCGCCTGCTCGCCGCGCGCCTTTGTGCGCGCGTAGTCTGCAGGCGATTCCTTGTCGGAGCCGATTGCCGAAACGTGGGTGAGCGTCGCACCTTCAGCTCTTGCGGCTTCGGCGACGGCGCGCGCGCCGAAATCCTGCACCGCGTCGAAGCTCTGCCGGCCGCTCTCGAACAGGATGCCAACGAGGTTGACCACATGGTCGGCGCCCTGCACAGCGCGGTCGATCGACCAGCGTACTCGCAGATTGGCCTGAACCGCCTGAATCTGGCCGACATTGCCAAGCGGCTGAAGATGTCCGGCAAGGTTCGGGTTGCGAACGGCAACCCGAACCCTGTAGCCGCGCTTTGCCAGCGCGCGAACGACGTGGCGACCGAGGAAACCCGACCCGCCGAAGACGGTGACGAGTGGGGGGACCTTTATGACGGATGTCATCGCTGGCTCTCCAGAAAATTGCCTGTTCAGCCGCTTCTTAATGCTTTCGCGCCCAAAGGCAAAGAGCGCTGTTCGCCGCGGCAAAGTGCTTCAATTCGGCGCATTCTGTACGATTCTGCTTCTCCGGGCGGACCCTGCCGGTTAAGACGGGACCGATAGAATGCGAACAGGAGAGGGGAATCGATGCGATTTGTGGTGTGGATGGCCGTGTTTGTTGCGGGTGGGCTGATCGTTCCGGAAACCGCTTTTGCGGCCGAAGGCCTGCCAGGCGATTCCATGTCCCTTCTGTGGGCCATACCGTTCGCCGGTATCCTGCTTTCGATCGCGACCGGCCCGTTGTTCTTCCCGCACTTCTGGGAACACCACTACGGCAAGATTGCCGCATTCTGGGCGGTACTGGTTGTCGTGCCGCTGACCCTCGGTTTCGGGTTCAGCACCGCGATGGCGTCGGTGCTGCATACAATGCTGCTCGAATACATGTCGTTCATCATCCTGCTGTTCGCGCTGTTCACGATTTCCGGCGGCATTCTCGTTGCCGGCAACATTCACGGCACGCCGCTGGTCAACACCGGCCTGCTGCTGATCGGCGCGCTCATGGCGTCGGTCGTCGGCACCACCGGTGCCTCGATGATCCTCATCCGGCCGATCATCCGCGCCAATGACGGTCGCAAGCACAACGCGCACGTCATCATCTTTTTCATCTTCCTGGTCTCCAACATCGGCGGCTCGCTGACCCCGCTGGGCGATCCGCCGCTGTTCCTCGGATTCCTGCGTGGCGTCGACTTCTTCTGGACCACGACGCATATGCTGCCGTCCGCGACCTTCATCGTCGTGATCCTGCTTGCCGTCTTCTACCTGCTCGACACGGTGCTCTATCGGCGCGAAGGCGAGATGCGCGTTGTCGATCCGACTCCGGATTCCCGCGTTCGTATTCGCGGCCTCATCAACGCGCCGCTGCTTGGCGGCGTGATCGCAGCCATCCTGATGTCGGGCATCTGGGATCCGGGCATCACCTTCACGGTGCACGGGACCGAGCTGGAGCTGCAGAACCTCCTGCGCGACGCCATCATAGTGGGGCTCGCCTTCGTGTCACTGGCCGTGTCGCGCCAGGAATTCCGCGACGCAAACGGCTTCAACTGGGAGCCTATCCTGGAGGTGGCGAAACTGTTTGCGGGCATCTTCATCTGCATCATCCCGGTGATCGCAATTCTCCAGGCCGGCCTCGATGGAGCTTTCGCACCCCTCGTCTCGCTGGTGACCGGTGCTGCGGGCGAACCCAACAACGTTGCTTATTTCTGGCTGACAGGCATCTTGTCAGGCTTCCTCGACAACGCCCCGACCTATCTCGTCTTCTTCGAAATGGCCGGCGGCGATCCGCAGGAGCTGATGACGGTTCTCGCGCCGACGCTGACCGCGATCTCCGCAGGCGCGGTCTACATGGGCGCGCTCACCTATATCGGCAACGCGCCAAACTTCATGGTCTACGCGATCGCGCGCAGCCAGGGCATCGCGATGCCGAGCTTCTTCGGCTACATTCTGTGGTCGGTCGCGATACTGGTGCCGGTCTTCATTCTGGCGACCTTCATCTTCATCACCTGACCTTGTCGCGGCCGATGTCTCTTGGCAGCGGCCGCGCGCTCGTCAGTCCAGCGTCCGGCGGAAGCGGGCAAGTGCGATCCCGCCATAGGCGAGTATGAACAGGCAGAGGATGACGATTTCCGTCGTCACCTCCGACAGGTTCGCGCCCTTGAGCATCACCGCCCGCACGATGCGCAGGAAGTGCGTGAGCGGAAAGAACTCGCCGATCCACTGCGCCCATTGCGGCATGCCGCGAAACGGGAACATGAAGCCCGAAAGCATGATCGACGGCAGGAAGAAGAAGAAGGTGAGCTGCAGCGCCTGCATCTGCGTTCGCGCGACAGTCGAGATGAAATAGCCGAGCAGCACCAGCGCCAGCACGAAGATCAGAACGGCTGCGAGTAGCAGGCCTATGCCGCCGACGAAGGGAACGTCGAACAGCAGCTTCGCCGCCGACAAGACCACCACGACCTGCACCGAGCCGACGACGAGATAAGGCAGCACCTTGCCGATCATGATCTCGAACGGGCTTGCCGGCATGGCGAGCAGGTTCTCCATCGTGCCGCGCTCGATCTCGCGGGTCAGCGCGATGGAGGTCATCATCACCATCGTCATCTGCAGGATCACGCCCAGCAGGCCGGGAACGATGTTGTATTGGGAGACGCCTTCGGGGTTGTAGCGGCGGTGCACGATCACATCGAGCCGGCTGGCGGCTTCCTGTGCCGCGGCAGTCTGCATTCCGCGTTCGCGCAGCAGCGCCTCGTTGGCCACCGTCCCGAGCGTGGAGATCGCGCCGCTGGCGACCGAGGGGTCCGTCGCATCGGCCTCGATCAGGATTTGCGGGTTGTCGCCGCGATCGACGCGCCGTGCGAAGTCGGACGGGATCGTCACCACGAAGACCACCGCGCCGGACGCTATCAGCGACTCGGCTTCAGAAGCACTGGCGGTGACATGATCGAAGCGGTAGTAGCCGGTCGTCTCCAGCGCAGAGACTATGGCGCGCGTGTAGTGATCCTGGCTGACAACCACCAGTGCCGCCGGAAGCTGCTTGGGGTCGGAGTTGATCGCGTAGCCGAAGAGAAGAAGCTGTATCAACGGCACCCCGAGCATCATCGCGAAGGTGATGCGGTCGCGCCGCATCTGAATGAATTCTTTCATCAACAAGGCGCCGAGCCGGCCGAACGAGAACCGGTCACTCATTGCATGTTGTCCCGCGCGCCGCCCATGAACTGGATGAAGACGTCTTCCAGGCTGGTTTCGCCGCGTTCGAACGAGATGCCGTCCCGCTCCTTGGTGAATTCGGAAAGCGAGGTTTCAAGCTTTGCCGCGTCACTGCCGACGACATGCAGCGTCGTGCCAAACGGCGCGGCCTGCTCGACGCCGGTCAGCGACGAAATCTCCTGCGCTAGCCGATGGACGTCGGGCCCACGGACAACGAAGGTGGTCAATCCCGCATCGCGCACCACCTCGTCGACCGTGCCGGTGGCCAGCATCCGGCCGTACGCGATGTAGCTGATGCGGTGACAGCGCTCGGCCTCGTCCATGTAGTGGGTGGATACGAGGACGGTCAGCCCTCCCGCCGCCAGTCGGTGAATCTCGTCCCAGAAGTCGCGCCGCGCCTTGGGATCGACGCCGGCGGTCGGCTCATCGAGCAGAAGCAGCTTCGGCCGGTGCATGATGCAGGCCGCAAGCGCCAGGCGCTGTTTCCAGCCGCCTGAAAGCGTGCCGGCAAGCTGACGACGGCGCGAACTGAGCCCCAGTTCCTCCAGCGTCCTGTCGACGTGCTCGCCGACCGGCTTCAATTGATACAGCCGCGCGACGAATTCGAGGTTTTCGGCGATCGTCAGATCCTCGTAGAACGAGAATTTCTGCGTCATGTAGCCGACCTTGCGCTTGATCTTCAGCGCATCGGTAATCAGGTCGAAGCCGAGCACCTGCCCTTCGCCCTCATCGGGCGTGAGCAGCCCGCACATCAGGCGGATCGTCGTCGTCTTGCCGGATCCGTTGGGGCCGAGGAAACCGACGATCTCGCCTTCCCTGATGGACATCGAGACGTGGTCCACGACCGTCTTGTCACCGAAGCGCTTGACCAGCCCGCTGACTTCGACGGCGTTCATGGCCCAAGATCCACGTCGACGATCTGGCCGGGTTTGAGGTTGCGCGCGTCGCCTTCGGGCCTCGCCTCGACCAGATGCACGAGCTTCTGCCGGGTCTCCAGCGAATAGATCACCGGCGGTGTGAACTCCGGATCGGGTGAAACATAGCTGACACGGGCCGTCAGACCGGCCGGGCAACCGTCGCAGGCGACGGAAAGGACGCCGCCGACCTCGATCGACGAGAAGCGCGGCTCAGGCACGTAGAGCTTGAGCTTGACGCCGCCTTCGGGCAGCAGCGAAAAGACCGGTGCGGCCGGTCCGGCGGTATCCCCCGGTGTCCTGATGACGTCGTCGACGCGGCCGGCGACCGGTGCAACCAGTGTACGCTTTTCCAGTTTCCATCGCGCCTGTTCCAGCGCCGCCTCGGCGCGACGGACCGCGCCCTCCGCTGCCCGTATGGTCTCTTCGCGTGCAGGCAGGCGTGCCACCTCCAGATTAGCCTCGGCCTGACCGACAGCCGCTTCGGCCTGTTCGAGCGCGGTCTCGTCGCGGTCCAGATCGGCTTGCGTCGCGATGCCCCGCCGGCGCAGGCCACCCGTTCGTTCGACGACGCGGCGTGCTTCCGACGCCTGCGCCTTGGCGGCGCGCATGGCGGCTTCCAGCACGGCGATTTCTTCCGGTCGTTTGCCGAGTTTCAGGTCGGCAAGCTGCGCCTGCGCCTGGGCGAGCGCAGCTTCCGCTTCGGCGACTGAAATGCGTGCGTCGTCGCTTTCAAGCGTCGCCAGCACCTGGCCGGGCTCGACCCGATCCCCACGCCGCGCGTCCTGCGAAAGTATCTGCGCTGTCTCGATCGGGGCCAGCAGTACATATTCACCTTCGACATAGCCCACGGCCAGCGTCGAGGGCTGCACACAGGAGGCCATAAGCCAAGTCGCGAAGGGCACTGCGCACAGAAAGCTCATGACATGCTCCGGCGCGCTGCGATGGCAGCCTTGATGTTGGCCGCGACCGCTTGCGTGATCTTTTGTGTCTCGTCTTGGCCGAGCTCTGCCCAGTTCAGACGGCGCATGACCGCTTCGCGGCCGATCCGGAAATAGACGAGCTGGCCGATCATGGTGAAGACGGCGATCTTGACGTCTTCGCTTTCGGCTTCCTCGCCGGTCGCCGTCGCCCAGAAGCGGCAGAGAAGCTTGTGAACAGGCTCGAATACGCCATGGTAGATGATGTCGAGCGCCGTCGTCGGGTATTGCAGCTCACGCAGGATGAAACGGACGAAGCCGGCCGTCTCCGGACTTGCGAGCAGGAAGCCGCTGATGCGCTGGATGGCCGCACATAGCTGCTCTTCCGCAGCCGATGCGTCGGCAGGCAGGGGCGCGGCCATGATGGTCGGCTCGGCAAAACCGCGCACCGTCTTCACGATATGCTCGGCACACGCGTCGCGCAGCGCTTCCTTGCCGCCGAAATGGTAGGCGATCGAGCCGATATTGGCCTTGGCCTTCGCCGCGATCTCCCGCGTGGACGTCGCTGCATAACCTTTTTCTCCGAACAGTTTGAGGCCCGCCTCGATGAGGGCGGCCCGTGTGCTTTCGGCTGATCGGCTCGCGCCGGATGCGTCGCTGTCGCTTTTCATGGCTATAATTTAATCAATCGATTGATTAAAGTCAAGATAAGCCACACGCGCGCCATGCGCGGCGCTGTGATGACTACAGTAACGATGGATGCAGTGGGTGCGGCTTCAGGCGGCTGCGCAGTTGGCGCAATGGCCGCGGATCTCGATGGTGGTCTTTTCCGCCTTGAAGCCGTTTTCTGCCGACCATGCGCCGAGCCGTTCCCGCACCACAGCATCGGAGAACTCGTTGACCTGTCCGCAATCCTCGCAGATGGCGAAGGCGATCAGCCCGTGCGCGTGACAATGCGGATGGGCGCAGGCGACGAACGCATTGAGCGATTCGAGCCGGTGCACGAGACCGAAACCGAGCAGTTTCTCCAGCGCGCGATAGACCTGCAACGGCGCGCGAAACCCATCGCCCCGCAACCGGTCGAGGATGGTGTATGCAGAAAGCGGACCGTCGGCCTTGGCCAGCGTGTCGAGCACCAGCGTCTGGTTTCGGGTCAGGTCCTGATGGGTCGCATTCATGGTACGGGCCTTCCATTGGCGCTGCCGCCACGCTTCAAGAGTCCAGCGTAGGGCAGCAGGCCGAGAAGGAAAAGGGCGAGCGCGGCAACCACGATGGAGGGTCCTGACGGGGTGTCGAACTCCAGCGAGCCGAACAGGCCGGCGATCACGGCCAACGCGCCGATGAGCGAGGCCATGACGGCCATCTGTTCCGGCGTCGAAGCAAAGCGCCTCGCCGCTGCCGCCGGGATAATCATCAGCGCCGTGATAAGCAGGATGCCGACGATCTTCATGGCAATAGCGATCACCAGCGCCATCATCACCATGAAAACGAAACGGGAGCGGTCTGGCGCCATGCCTTCGGCGCGTGCCAGTTCCTCGTTGACGGTGGCGGCCAGCAATGGTCGCCAGAGCCACGCAAGGAGGCCCAGCACCAGTGCGCCGCCGCCGTAGATGAGGGCGATGTCGAGGCGCGAGACGGCCAGAATATCGCCGAACAGGAAGCCCATCAGGTCGACGCGCACCCAGGTCATGGAGGCGACCATGACGAGGCCGATTGCCAGTGTCGCATGCGAGAGTATGCCGAGCAGCGCGTCGGTCGAAAGCGCCCCGCGCCGCTGCAGGGCGAGCAGCGCCATGGAGACAAGCATCGCCGCGATGAAGACGCCGACCGTCAGATTGATCTCGAACAGGAAGGCCAGCGCCACGCCCAGCAGGGCGGAATGCGCCATGGTGTCGCCGAAATAGGCCATGCGCCGCCATACGATCAGGCAGCCGAGCGGCCCTGTCGTCAGCGCCAGCCCGATGCCGGCCACCAGCGCCCTGCTGAAGAAATCATCGAGCATGGCCTGCCTCGTCATGATGCTCGTGGTCGTGGTGATGACCATCGTCGGGATGGCAGTTCTGGGTGACCGACCCGTCCTCGTGCAGAACGCTCCCGTCAGGCAGGTGCGTGTGATCGTGATGGTGACGGTAGATCGCCAGCGTGCCTGCCGCCCGCGCGCCGAACAGCTTCTGGTATTCGGGGCTGGCGACCACAGTCTGCGGCGTGCCCCGACAGCAGACATGGCCGTTGAGGCAGATTACCGTATCGGTGCTGGCCATCACCACATGCAGGTCGTGCGAGATCAGCAGGATGCCGCAGCCCGTGCGGTCGCGGATCGCGCCGATGAGTTCGTAGAGCGCGACTTCGCCCGAAAAGTCGACACCTTGCACCGGCTCGTCGAGGACCAGAAGGTCCGGTTTGCGCAGGATCGCGCGCGCAAGCAGGGCGCGCTGGAATTCGCCGCCCGACAGCGCCTGCACCTCGGCGCGCGCCAGGTGCGCGATACCCACGGAATCGAGCGCATCCCTGATCTCTGCCGGAGGATGCGATGCAGTCAGCGTCATCAGCCTCTCGACGGTGAGTGGCAGGGTCCAGTCTATGGCGAGCTTCTGCGGCACGTAGCCGACGGTCAGCCCCGGCATCCGCGTGACGCTGCCTTCATCCGGCTTGAGCACGCCGATGGCGGTGCGCGCCGTTGTGCTCTTGCCCGACCCATTGGGGCCGATCAGCGTCACGATCTCGCCGCGGGCAATGTCGAACTCGACGTTGCGCACCAGCCAGCGACCGCCGCGATGCACGCCGGCACCCTTGAGGCTCACGAGGATTTCGCGGCGCGCCGGCTCGGTGGGATCGGATTTTTTCAGCATCGGCATCGGTTCAGGGTTGTCAGCGGCATATGGCACAGGTTATAGCGCTTCGCAATGTAATATCATTACATGCTATACCCAATATATCTGAAGGGAGCTACCCGCATGATCCGTCACAAGCTTCGCACTCTCGGTTTTGCGACCGCATCGGCGGCTGTTCTGTGCGGCGGTCCCGCGTGGGCGCTCGATGGGGTCGTGGCGTCCATCAAGCCCGTGCACTCGCTGGTTGCGGCGGTGATGGAAGGTGTGGGCGAACCGGAGCTTTTGGTGAAGGGCGCGGCGTCTCCGCATGCCTATGCGCTGCGGCCGTCCGAGGCGCGCGCGCTTGAACAGGCCAAGGTGGTGTTATGGGTCGGCGAGGGCATGGAAACATTCCTGGCGGGACCGCTGGAGACGCTGGGTGGCAACGCCCGCGTCGTCGAACTGGTGAAAGCGCACGATCTGGTCGAGCTCGATTTCCGCGAGGGTGGCCCGTTCGAGGCGCACGACCATGGCGACCACGAAGGGCACGACCATGCCCACGACGATGACGATGATGAAGCCGATCATGATGGCGGCGACGATCACGCCCACGAAGGTCATGGGCACGAGGGCCACGATCACGGCGCGATCGACATGCATCTGTGGCTCGACCCGAGTAACGCGAAAGCCTTCGTGCACGAGATCGAAGAGGCGCTGAGCGCGGCCGATCCGGACAATGCTGCCACCTACGAGGCCAACGCCGACGCACTCAACGAGAAGCTGGATGCGCTGATCGCGGAAACCGACGCGGCGCTGGCGCCGGTGCGCGGCAGGGGGTTCGTCGTCTTCCACGACGCCTACCAGTATTTCGAGAACCGCTTCGACATTCAGGCGGCCGGTTCGATCACCGTCAGCCCGGAGGCCATTCCCGGCGCACAGCGGCTGACCGATATTCGGGCCAAGGTTGCCGAGCTTGGGGCAACCTGCATTTTCGCCGAGCCGCAATTCGAACCGCGCCTCATCTCGGTGGTGGCCGAAGGAACGCAGGCGCGTACAGGCGTGCTCGACCCGCTCGGCGCCGACCTGGAGGACGGGCCGGAACTTTATTTCGAACTGATCCGCAACCTCACTACCTCGCTTACCACGTGCCTTGCCGGGGCGAGCTGAGCGACGGCCGCTGCGCTAGCCCGACATTATAGGCGGCTCCAGCACCCCTTTCTGGAGCCCGCACATGCCGAGCCGGCGCGGGCATAACTCCCTGGGTCCTCACGCTTCCGCGAACCCGGTCAGGACGCCGACGGTATTGATGCCAATCTCCTCGACAGCATAGCCGCCTTCCATCACGAAAAGGGTAGGTAGCTTCAAACCGGCGATCCGCCGGCCGATCTTCGGATAGTCGTCGCTGACGAGCTTGAAGCGGCTGATGGGGTCCCGCTCGAAGGTGTCGACCCCAAGCGAAACGATGAGCACGTCGGGCTCATATCCGGCTATCAGGCTGCAGGCTTCTTCGAGAGCTGTGGCCCACTGCACCCAGCTCGTCCCTGCGGGCATCGGGAAATTGTGGTTGAAGCCTTGCCCCTCTCCTTCGCCGGTTTCGTCGGCATGGCCGAGGAAGAAGGGGTACTCGCTCATCGGGTCGGCGTGGAGGTTCAACACCTGCACGTCGTTGCGAGCATAGAATATCTGCTGCGTTCCGTTGCCATGATGATAGTCGACATCGAGAATCGATACCTTGCGGGCACCGCCATCGAGAAACCGTTGGGCCGCGACCGCGGCGTTGTTGATGAAGCAGTAGCCACCCATGAAGTTCGAGCCGGCATGGTGCCCGGGTGGCCGGCATAGTGCGAATGCCGAGCTTTCGCCGCTGCGGAGGAGATCTGCCGCCGTCATGGCGGTGTCGTGTGAAGACTTGATCGCGTCCCAGGTGCCCTTCACGAAGGTTGCACCGGCATCGAAGGAATAGAAGCCCAGCTTTGCTATGATCGAGGTCGGAGGGACGTCGCCACGCAGGCCCCGCGTCGGCCACGCGAACGGCATGGCGGTGCCGCTACGCCCGGACTGCTCCCACTCCGGCCAAACCGTCGGCAGGAAATCCAGGTAGTCGCGGCGATGCACTTTTGCCGCCGTTTCCAGGTCATGCTGCTCGGGCTCGCTGACCGGTCCGAGCGAAACGGTGTTGATGCGTGCGCGAATGATCTCGGCTCGCGAAGGCTTCTCGTAGGCCGGAACGATTCCGCTTTCTTCAAGCTCGACATTGCCTGCATGCCCGGCATGGCGTGGCGAAAAGATCGTTTTCATAGAGACCCCGCATCTGGAACCGGACGGGACCTTGCCGCGCTGCCGCGCCGCTGGCAAGCCGCGGTCATCGCAGGGCAGGCAAAGAAAAAGCCCCACCAAAGCGGGGCTCCTTCATTGGGTAACGCGGATCAGTGGCGGGAAAGCCAGTCGTCGATCTCGCGCTCCGCTTCGTCTTCCGCCTTGCCGTAGCGTTCCTGAAGGCGACCGGCGAGCTGGCGGCGATTACCCTTGATCACGTCGAGGTCGTCATTGGTCAGCTTGCCCCACTGGGTCTGCACCTTGCCCTTGAACTGCTCCCAATTCCCTTCGATCTGATTCCAGTTCATTGTCATCGTCCTTTCTTGAGTGATTTCGATCACTTGGACATATGAAACGGAGAGCGGCGGCATGAGTTCCAGGAATCGTCGGCTGACGCTGCCTGATGCGACCACGCTTGCCCATGAGGCGTTGCTGCGTGCAGGAGCAAGTCTGCCCGCCGCTGAAGCGCTCGCAGAGGCTACGGTCGCCGCCGAAGCCGCAGGCCAACCCAATGTCGGGTTCGCGCATCTGATCGACCATCTCGAAGCGCTGAAAGCCGGCCGCATCAAGGGTGATGCGGTGCCGATAGTATCGCGCCCGGCGACGGCCATCTTCCATAGCGATGCGGCAGGCGGCACCGCCCAGCTCGGCTTCGACATGGCGTTCGAGGCACTGGTGGCGGCGGCACGCGATCTGGGCATTGCGCTCTTTGCCCAGCACAATGCCTATACGTGCGGCGCACTGGGATGGTTTGCCTCAAGGCTGGCGCGCGAGGGCCTGGTGGCGATCGCAGCCAGCAACGGCCCGGCGCTGATGGCGGGGTCGGGCGGCACTTCGCGCGTCTTTTCCACCAATCCTATGGCTTTCGCGGCTCCCAGGGGGGAGAAGGCGCCATTGTTGATCGATCAGGCGTCCAGCGAGACCGCTTTCGTCAACGTGCGCCGCGCCGCAAAGGAGGGCCGGCCGATCCCGCCCGGCTGGGCGCTCGACGCCGACGGCAGGCCGACAACGGACGCCGCGGCTGCGGTCAAGGGCGCGTTGCTCGCCTATGGAGGCGCGCGCGGCGCAAACATTGCCCTGATGGTCGAAGTCCTGGCAGCCGGGCTGACGGGTGCGAACTGGTCGCTGGACGCGCCTTCGTTTGTTTCCGGCGACAAGAGCCCCGGCAGTGGCTTGCTGGTCATTGCCATCGCGCCCGACCTGCTTGATCCGCAATTTGCGCAGCGTCTGGACGGTCATCTCCACCGGCTGAAGGAAACCCATAATATCCATGTGCCCGGCGAGACACGGGGCGAGGCGGCTGCCGACGCGGCGCGCAACGGCATTGTCATTGAACAGGCGCTGCTGGATCGTCTGCGGGCGTGACGCCCATCGGCCGGCGCGGTAAACATTCGATCAACCGTTGTTTATTTGACCGTCAGGCTCATGATTTGCTGATTGTGCACCGCAACATCATCAGCAAGGAGTTTTTCGTGTCCCAATCCGTTTCCCAACCCCATCCCTCCCGGCGGCTTTTGATTCCCGCCCTCGGCAATGTCTATGCACCGCTGCACGAGCTTGCCGAAACGGTGCTGCGTGTTGTTGCCGGGCTCGCCCTCGTGGTCCACGGAGCCGGCAAGATCGGCGCACCCTTCGGCAGTGTCGAGATGGTGGAAGGGTTAGGGTTCTATCCCGGCGTGTTCTGGTCGCCGCTTCTGGCTGCAACGGAATTCTTCGGCGGCATGCTCATCGCGGTCGGCCTGTTGACCAGACCGGCGGCATTTGCGGCCATGATCGTGCTGCTGGTCACCGTCTGGTTCCACTGGATCACGCTCGGCCAGGGCTATATGGGCGCGGAAAAGTCGATCCTTTGGGCAGCAATCTTTTTCTTCTTCGCCATTCGTGGCGCCAACGGCCATTCGCTCGACGCAAGGCTCGGCCGCGAAGTCTGAGCGCAGGCCACGACCACCCGCACAAGCAAAAGCCCCGCCGGATCGCTCCGGCGGGGCTTTTTGTTCAGGTCACTTCAGGACGATCAGTCCTTGGTGGTCTGCTTCTTGAGCGCTGCGCCCAGGATGTCGCCCAGCGACGCGCCGGAGTCGGTCGAACCGTACTGTGCGACGGCTTCCTTCTCCTCGGCGATTTCCAGCGCCTTGATGGAGACCTGCAGCTTGCGGGTCTTCTTGTCGAAGGCGATGACGCGGGCGTCGACCTTCTGGCCGACCTGGAAACGCTCCGGACGCTGTTCGTCACGGTCGCGCGACAGGTCCGAACGCTTGATGAAGCTCTCGACATCGTGGTCGACCAGCCTGACTTCCAGACCGCCATCCTTGACGTCGGTGACCTCGCAGGTCACGACCGCGCCCTTGCGCAGTTCACCCGAAGAAGCGGCCTCGCCGATCGCATCGCGGCCGAGCTGCTTGATGCCGAGCGAGATGCGCTCCTTCTCGATGTCGACGTCGAGCACCTGCGCCGAAACCATGTCGCCGCGGTTGTACTCCTCGATGACCTGCTCGCCTGGACGGTTCCAGTCGAGGTCGGAGAGGTGCACCATGCCGTCGACATCGCCGTCGAGGCCAATGAACAGGCCGAACTCGGTCTTGTTCTTGACCTCGCCCTCGACAACCGAGCCCGAAGGATGGTTGCGGGCGAATGCTTCCCATGGATTCTCGAGCGTCTGCTTGAGGCCGAGCGAGATACGGCGCTTCTGCGGGTCGACCTCGAGAACGACAACCTCGACTTCCTGCGTGGTCGACAGGATCTTGCCGGGGTGAACGTTCTTCTTGGTCCACGACATCTCGGAAACGTGGATGAGGCCCTCGATCCCCGGCTCCAGCTCGACGAACGCGCCGTAGTCGGTGATGTTGGTGACGGTTCCGGTGATCTTCTTGCCGATCGGGAACTTGGTGCCGATGTCCTGCCAGGGATCGCTCTCGAGCTGCTTCATGCCGAGCGAGATGCGGTGCGTTTCCTGGTTGATGCGGATGATCTGCACCTTGACCGTCTGACCGATGTTGAGGATCTCGGTCGGATGGTTGACGCGGCGCCATGCCATGTCGGTCACGTGCAGCAGGCCATCGATGCCGCCGAGGTCGACGAACGCACCGTAGTCGGTGATGTTCTTGACCACGCCCTCGACCACCTGACCCTCTTCGAGGTTCTGGACGATCTCGGAGCGCTGCTCGGCACGGCTCTCCTCGAGCACGGTGCGGCGCGAAACCACGATGTTGCCGCGACGACGATCCATCTTGAGGATCTCGAAGGGCTGCGGGTTGTGCATGAGGGGCGTGACGTCGCGGATCGGACGGATGTCGACCTGCGAACGCGGCAGGAAGGCCACGGCGCCGTCGAGATCGACGGTGAAGCCACCCTTGACCTGGTTGAAGATGACGCCTTCGACGCGCTCGCCGGCGTTGAACTTGGCTTCGAGACGGACCCAGCTCTCTTCACGGCGGGCCTTCTCGCGCGACAGCATCGCCTCGCCAAGCGCGTTCTCGATGCGCTCGACATAGATCTCGACCTCGTCGCCGGCCTTGAGTTCCTTGGCGCTGGCGCCGAATTCCTTCAGCGGGACGCGGCCTTCGACCTTGAGGCCGACGTCGATGATGGCCATGTCTTTTTCGATGGCCGTGATGAGACCCTTGACGACCGAACCTTCAGCGGAGTGCTCGGCGGAAAAGGACTCGTCGAGCATGCTCGCGAAATCGTCGCGGGTAGGATTTGCGTTGGACATATGTGCTCCTGGAATGCCCGGGCCATATCGGCTTCGTCGGGCGTGCGCCGTGGGTTTGCGTTGCGTCTGGCCTGCCGTGCATCGCGATCCGGCCTGGCGGATCGGCTTGCCGCTTCTGGCGGCACCTCCGGCGCATGACAATGCGGGCGGGCCGGTTTCGACATGAACAAAAATGCGCCGCAGGCCTTTCCCGTCTATTGGGAAGACGATGCGTCGCGTCTCGTTGCTAGTCTTCGCTCCGGGCAGCCATGGACGTTTCGACCAGTGTTACCGCTGCCTGGAACGCTGTCTCTATATCCATTTCGCTCGTATCGAGCAAGTGGGCGTCTGGCGCCGGCAGCAGGGGCGAGTCGGCCCGGCCCATGTCGCGCGCGTCGCGGCGCTCGATGTCGGCGAGGATGCGGTCGAAGTCGGCAGTGCCGCCCCGGGCCTCTATCTCGGCCAGGCGGCGTCGGGCCCGCACTTCGGCGCTGGCCGTAAGATAGAGCTTCACGTCGGCATCTGGGCACACCACCGTGCCGATGTCGCGTCCGTCGAGGACGGCGCCGGGCGGCGTCCGGGCAAATTCGCGCTGTTTGTCGACGAGTACGCGCCGTACGGCGGGAATGACCGCTACCTGCGATGCAGCCTCGCCGATTGCATGTGCCGAAAGCACCTCGCGATCCATCGCTGCAAGGTCGACCTGTCGTGCGGCGGTCTCGGCGGCCGAGGCGTTGTCGAGCGGCAGGCCGTAGGTCAGCATCCTGTGCGCCACGGCACGATAGCTCAGTCCGGTATCGAGCAGGTTGAGGTGGAAGTGGTCGGCCAGCCGGCGGGCGAGCGTGCCCTTGCCTGCACCGGCCGGCCCGTCGATGGCGATCAGCAAATCCGGCATCCCGTTCGTTTCGATGCGACCGCGCATAGCCGAATTTTCAGCGCGCGGCTATCGGCTTGATGCCGGAACCGGGCAGGACTACGGCTGTACGGTCGTGTAGCGCAGCAGCACGATGCCATCGCCGAACTGCTCGTTGCGGGCAAGTTCCAGCATTGCAGCCACGCCGTCCGGAAACAGCCGCGTACCGCGCCCGAGGATTGTCGGAAAGACCATCAGCCTAAGCTCGTCGACGAGGCCGTGCGGCAGAAGCTGGTGGACGATCGAGGCGCTGCCGAAGATCAGGACGTCGCCGTCGACGCTGGCGCGGATGTCTCGCGCGGCACCGACAAGATCACCTTCGATCAGGCTGGAATTGGACCAGCCAACGGTTTCGAGCGTCCGCGACGCGACGTATTTGGGAAGGCTGTTGATGCGTGCCGCGTAACCTTCCGGGTCGTTCAGCAAGGGCCACACGGCGGCGAACCCGTCATAGGTCACCCGCCCGTAGATCATGGCGTCCGCATCTGCCAGTTCGCGGTGCTTGAAGGCGTCGCCCTTTGGCCCGCGGCTGAACGGCCCCGTCCAGTCGCCGAGGCCGGAGCCTTCCATGCCGACCGGATCCTGGATCACGCCGTCGAGCGACATGTATTGCGTGGCGATGATGCGTCCCATGATCTTTTATCCTCTTGAGCCGGTGCGACGGTCACCCTGCAACAATGACGTTGCAGGTGCCGGGCATCCGACAGGCAGAGATAGAAAATGGGTGCGGTCGCCAATTACCTGGCGGGTAAGCGATGGCCGGCCGTCAGGTCGAGCGCATCAGCCCGCCATCGATGCGCAGGCTCTGGCCGGTTATGTAGGCGGATTTCTCCGACGCCAGGAAGAGTACGAGTTCGGCCACTTCCTCGCTTCGCCCGTAGCGCTTCATCGGCACGCTCTCGCGGCGTTCCTCCGTCGGGGCGATGCTATCGATCCAGCCGGGCAGGACATTGTTCATGCGAACGTTGCGCGTCGCGTATTCATCGGCGAAGAGCTTGGTGTAGGCCGCAAGACCCGCCCGCGCGACGGCCGAGGTCGGGAACATCGCGCTTGGCTCGTCCACCCAGGCCGTGGAGATGTTGACGATCGCGCCGCCGCCGTTCCCGGCCATCAGCGGCGCGACGAGGCGCGTGGCGCGCACCACGTTCATGAAATAGACGTCGAAGCCGGTGTGCCATTGCTCGTCCGTGATCTCCAGCAAAGGTGCGCGAGGCCCGTGGCCGGCGCCGTTGACGAGCACGTCGATCCGGCCCCAGCGATCCATGGTGGCAGTCACGAAACGTTCGAGGTCGTCGCTCGACTGGTTGGAGCCGGTGAAGCCCAGCCCGCCGAGTTCCTTGGCCAGCGCCTCGCCTTTGCCGGAAGACGAAAGCACGGCGACCTCGTACCCGCTTTCGGCGAGCTTGCGCGCCGAGGCCGCCCCCATGCCGGAGCCGCCGCCGACCACCATCGCAACCTTGTTGTCGCCAGCCATCTCTTTCTCCTTTTCCGGTTTTCGGGTTCGTGGTTGATCTAGCCGGCTGTTGCCTTGCGAACGACGGCAGCCTCCACGCCTTCCAGCCCGGCATAGGGCGCGCGGCCGAACATTTCCGGTTCGCCCAGCCAGGCAAGCAGCATGTCGAAGGCGTCGACACCCCAGAACAGTTCGTCATCCACCGCGAAGGTCGGCACACCGAAGACGCCGCGCGCGATCGCTTCGTCGGTCAGCGCGCGCAGCCGGTCCTTCGCGCTTTGCTCGCCGGCCAGCGCCGGGTCGACGCCGATGCGCGCGGCGAAGGCGGCGAGGTCCGCTTCATTATCCGGTGCGCGGCCGTCCGAGAAGACGAAGTCGAAGGCTTTGCGCACCGTTTCAAGGTCCGCGTCCGAGCCTGCCAGCAACCGCATGGCTGCCAGGGGATTGAACGGGTGGCGCTGCGGGAAGCGCATCGCCAGTCCGTATTTTTCGCCGAGGAAGCACGACAGGCGATAGGTGTGCAGCCGCTTCGGTGCGATTTCGGCGGGGCCGCGCTGTCCCCAATGGGCGAGCAACGGCCCAAGCAGGATCGGCTTCGGCTTTACCTCCACATCCGCCGGCAATTCGCCGAACCGGGCGAGCGCCACATGCGCGAAAGGAGAAATGATGTCGAAATAGAAGTCGATCTGTCGCACGTGCTCCTCCCTTGCCGGACCCGACATTGGCTAGCACGCGAGCCTGACAAGGGAAACGCCGTGCCGTTGGCACAGCGTCGCGAGATACTACGGCTAGTCGATCTGCGCCCCTAGCCCCGCCATGAGGTCGAAGAATTCGGGGAAGCTGGTGGCGACCATGTTGCGGTCGTCGACCGTGACAGGCATTTCGGCAGCAAATCCCATGACCAGGAAGCTCATGGCGATGCGGTGGTCGAGATGGGTTTCGACCGTCCCGCCGCCGAGCCCCTTGCCGCCGGGGCGCCCACGCACGGTGAGTGACGCTTCGCCCTCCGTGCAGTCGACGCCGTTCGCCTCGAGCCCGCGCGCGACGGCGGCAAGGCGGTCGCTTTCCTTGACGCGGAGCTCGTCGAGTCCGTCCATAACCGTCTCGCCCTCGGCGAAGCTGGCTGCCACGGCAAGCACGGGATATTCGTCGATCATGAATGGCGCGCGTGCCGGCGGCACCGTCACGCCGCTCAGATCGCTGTGGCGCACCCGCAGATCGGCGACCTCCTCGCCGCCGGCATCGCGCCTGTTGATCACCTCGATGTTGCCGCCCATTTCCATGAGCGTGTCAATCAGCCCGGTGCGCGTCGGGTTCATCAGCACGTTCTCGATCGTGACGTCCGAACCGGGCACGATCAGCGCCGCGACAAGCGGGAAAGCAGCCGACGACGGGTCGCCCGGCACGGCAATCGTCTGGCCGGAAAGCCGGCCCTCGCCCTGGATGCGTATGTGGCGCACACCTTCGGCGTCGGTTTCGACTTCCAGTTCGGCCCCGAAGCCCGCAAGCATCTTTTCCGTGTGGTCGCGGGTCATGATCGGTTCGATCACGGTGGTGATGCCCGGCGTGTTCAGTGCGGCGAGCAGCACAGCCGACTTCACCTGCGCAGAAGCCATCGGCACCCGGTAGCTGATCGGTGCGGCCCGTTTTGGACCGCGCAGCGTCAGCGGCAGGCGCCCGCCATCGGCGGCGGAAACCACCTGCACGCCCATTTCGCGCAGCGGATCGAGCACGCGGCCCATCGGTCGCTTGGAAAGCGAGGCGTCACCGACGAACGTCGTCGCCATGTCATAGGTACCGACGAGCCCCATGGTCAGGCGCGCTCCGGTGCCGGCATTGCCGAAATCGAGCGGGGTGCCAGGCTCCAGCAGGCAGCCATTGCCGACACCTTGGATGATCCATTCGCCATCGGTTTTTTCGATGCGCGCGCCCATCGCCTTCATCGCCTCGCCGGTGCGCAACACGTCTTCGCCTTCGAGCAGGCCCGTTATGCGCGTCTCGCCTGCCGCCAGTCCGCCGAACATGAACGATCGGTGCGAAATCGACTTGTCGCCCGGCACCCGCACATTGCCGGAAAGCGTTTCCGACCTGGACGCGGTTGCGGGGCTTGGCGAGGCGAGGCTGTTCATGCTGACGATCCTTGCGGCCCCGTGCCGGGGGCGTTCCAGTTTGGGGCGGTCTCTACCATGAGCCTTGGAGCCGGTCATCCCCTGTCGGCAGCCCTTGCCTGAAAAGGGTTTTTCGGCAATGGGGGTTACACGCAACGCCGCCGTGCAAAGCCTGTTGACATAGGCTTTGACAGCACGCCAACTTGCAGTTATGGGGACCCCACTTTTTTCGAGGAAGGGGCCGTCGCCGAAGTGTGCCGCCCTTTTGGCCGCGGCTCCAACGACGGCGACCTGAAAGCAAGCAGAACAAGAGGCAAGACGTGGCTAAACCCGATCTCGGCACCAAACGCATTTGCCCGGAAACGGGCCGTAAATTTTACGACCTGAACAAGGACCCGATCGTCTCTCCCTATACGGGCCAGAGCTACCCGCTGTCCTATTTCGACAGTGGCTCCTCCTCGGTCAGTGATGACGACGAGGTCGAGGAAAAGGAACTCGACGCAGAAGAATCCGGCGCTGAGATCGTATCGCTTGAGGATGCCGACGACGAAGCCAAGGGCGACAGCGACGACGTCTCGGTCGAGGACGAAGAGGACGTGGATCTCGGCGACGACGATGACGACGCTTTCCTGGCCGATGAGGAGGAAGACGAGGACGACGTTTCCGGCATCATCAGCGTCGGCGACGACGACGACGAAAGCTGACTTTAAAAAAGGCCTCTCGCGAGGCTTGATATTGTCTGCGGGCGGGTTTAGAAGCCGCCATCGAAAACCGGCGCGCCTCCCATGCGCGCCGGGATAGAGACGGCTCGGGCCTTCCGGGCCGGTGTGGGGCCATAGCTCAGCTGGGAGAGCGCCTGCATGGCATGCAGGAGGTCAGCGGTTCGATCCCGCTTGGCTCCACCAATTTCCCCAAACAACCCGTGTTATATGCCTCTTGTGTGGGCTGGCGGCTTTTTGCCGGTCCAGGCCGGGGGGCATTCGAGTTCGACCGCATGCGGCGGTCGATGAACTGCGCTGGAGCACTTCTGGCGGTGACAGCCGCAGGCATCTGACTTTTCCGTCTCTGTTGATCCGATCCGACCGGGCCGCGTTGCGAGCGCGCTTGACAGCCGGTTCGGATTCGGGAATCAGTGGTCAGACCACTGTAAGGCCACTTGGGAGGAGAGCCGGCCGATGTCGACGGTGCTTGCCGAAAATGACGACCTGTCGGGCGCGGAAAAGGTATTCGCCTTTTTCCGCGATGCGCTGGTTAACGGTTCGCTGAAGCCCGGTGAGCGGCTGTTGGGTGAGCGCGAGCTTTCGCTGCGGCTGGGCGTTTCTAGGCCGGTTCTGCGCGAGGCGCTGCGCTCGCTTTCGATGCTGGGCTTTCTGGATATCCGGCACGGAAAGGGCGCCTATGTGCGCCAGGCGGACATCAACGTGCTGTCGGATTTCTTCACCTTCAGCCTCGCCCAGCAGCCCGACATTCTCGACGACGTAATGCAGGCGCGTATCGCGATCGAATGCCAGGCGATTCGCCTTGCCTGCGAGCGGGCCACCGAGACGGACCTCAAGCATATCGGCTCCAAGCTTACGCAACTCATGGATACCCTGCATGACCCGATGGACGGCGGTGCTGCCGATTTTGCCTTTCACCAGGCGATTGTCGAGGCAAGCCGTAGCGAGGCGCTGGTCACGCTTTACGGGGCGATCGGCGAGCTCCTTCGGCGCAGCCACGTTCAGCGTCGCGAGGTGACTGTCTCGGAGCCCGGCATTGTCGACTATCTCGTCGAGGCGCACCGGGAGGTCTTTCTGTCGATTGTGGAGCGCGACGCGGACGCAGCCGATCGCAAGCTGCGCGACCACTTCGCCATCGGCGACGAGTTCCGTCGCCGCAGCCTGATCTCGGCCTTCACCCGGAGGCCGCAGACCTAAGCACGAAGCCTGAAAATCAAGGGAGGATTTCGATATGCTGCATAGGACAATCACGCGCGCGCTCACCGGCGCGGCCATAGCACTTGCCATGACGGGAGCGGCCATTGCCGCCGAACTGCGTTATGCCCACGTGGGCGCCGAAGGCGACATCCAGACGATCTACGCTGCCCAGGCGGCCGAAGGCATCGCCGCGGCGACAAATGGCGATGTCACCGTGACCGTTTATCCTGCGAGCCAGCTCGGCGGCGTCGCCGAAATGGTCGACGGCATCCGCATGGGTTCGATCTCGATCGGCCACCACGACTTTGCCTCGCTGGCCCGCCTCGTGCCTGAGGTTGCCGTTTTCAACGCGCCTTTCATCTACCGTGATGGCGCCCACGCACTCGCCGCCACCGATCCTGAAACATCGCCGGCCCTTCAGGCCATCAATGAGAAGCTGGTCGCGCAGGGCGTACGCATCATCGGCCGCATCTATCGCGGCGATCGCCAGATCTCGTCCAACTTCCCCGTGAAGACGCCGGCCGACCTGTCCGGCAAGCCCTTCCGCGCCGTGCCGCTCGAATTGTGGGTGTCCATGGTGAAGGGCTTCGGCGCGATCCCGACCCCGGTCGAGGTGGCTGAACTGCCGACCGCGCTGATGACCGGCGTGGTGGTGGGCCAGGAAAACCCGCTCACCATGATCGCGGCCAACAACCTCAATGAGGTGCAGTCGCATGTCTCGATGACCGGACACATGCGCGCCGTGCTGGCGGTTTTCGTCAACGAGGAAGTCTGGCAGGGGCTGAGCGAAGACCAGCGCGCTGCGATCACCAAGGTGCTCGACGACGAAGCGACGAAGTCTTTGCAGATGGCTCAGGAAGGGGAGGCAAAGCTGGTCGAAGAGCTCAAGGGCCGCGGCATGACCTTCGTCACCGAAGCCGACGGGCTCGACCTCACCGCCTTCCGCGAAAGCGTCAACAAGCAGATCGCCCAGGATTTTCCGAGCTTCACGCCGCTGATTGAGCAGATCCAGGCGGTCGAATAGACGCACCGAAAACCGGCCGGGGTTTTCCGCCCCGGCCGTTCAGTCTCATGAAAAACGGACCCGCGAAGGCGGCGGGCAGGGAGGAAGAATGCGCATCGTCGAACGCATCATGACCGCGCTGGTCGTGATGATCCTGGCGGGTCTGGTGCTCGTTCCGACCGCGCAGGTCATCATGCGCGGTGTTTTCGTCCAGCCCTTCATCGGCGCAGAGGAGTTTACCCGCTTCCTGCTGATCTGCCTGATTTTCTGCGCCTATCCGCTGGTCGTGCAGAAGGGCGAGAACATCGTCATGGGTGAGTTCAAGGCCGCTCTTCCGGACCGGCCGAGGCGGGTGCTCAACGTCCTGATCTCTATCGGCGCTATCTCGGCAACGGCCTTCATCGCCTACGTGACTGCCAGCAACATCTCGCGGAACCTGAATAACGCAACGCCGACGCTCGGTATTCCGTTCTGGCTGTTTCTCGGCGCGACCCTTCTTGGCTTCGCAGGCGCGGCGGTCGTTCACCTCCTTCATCTGCGCAAGCCGCCGCAGGCGGACAAGAACGTGGTGCTGTAATCATGGGCTTCGCCGTCATTGTCGCTTTTCTGGCCCTCTTCATGCTGGGCTTTCCGGTGGTGTATGCGATCCTGCTGCCGTCGATCGCGTATGTGCTGATTGAAGGTTTGCCGCTCGGGCTTCTGGCCCAGCGCATTACCTACGCGCTCGATTCCTTTCCTCTCGTGGCCGTGCCGCTCTTCATATTCGTCGGCAATCTGATGAACCTGTCGGGTATCACCGATCGCATATTCCGTTTCGCCTATACGCTGGTCGGGCGGGTGCCTGGCGGGCTGGCGCAGGTGAATATTTTCGGCAGCCTCATCTTTTCCGGCATGTCGGGTGCCGCTCTGGCGGATATTGGAGGGCTCGGGCGCATCGAGATCGAGGCCATGCGCAAGCGTGGCTTCAGCGCCGCCTTTGCCGGCGCGGTCACGGGCGCATCGGCAACCATCGGGCCCATCTTTCCGCCGTCGATTCCCTTGATCGTCTACGGTTCGGTCACGAGCGTTTCGATCGTTCAGTTGCTGGTTGCCGGCATCATGCCGGCCATCCTGTGCACCGTGCTGCTGATGACGACGGTGCTTGTCATCGCCACGCGCGAAAAGCATCCCCGCGCGGATCGCTGGCCGACCGTCGGCGAGGTCGTGCGCGATTTCCTGCCGGCCATCCCGGCGATCATCGCGCCCGCGCTGATGATCGCAGGCATGACGTTCGGCGCCTTCACCCCCACCGAAGCCGCTGCGATAACCGCGGTCTATGTGGTCATCATAAGCGCGGTTCTCTATCGCGAGTTGACCCTGGCGCATCTTTGGAATTCCGCCATCCTGACGGCGCGCAGTTCTTCGGCGATCCTGATCATCGTGGCCGCCGCCGCCCTGTTCGGCTGGATTCTGGCCGTGGAGCAGGTTCCCCAGACCTTTGCTGCAGCGCTGCTGGGCCTGTCGCGCGATCCGATCATGCTGCTGATCATCGCCAATCTCGTCTTCTTCGTGGCCGGCATGTTCCTGGATTCCACGACGGCGACATTGTTGCTCGTCCCCATCATTGCGCCGCCGCTTGTCCTGGCCGGCGTCGATCCGGTCCAGCTCGGCATCGTCACGATCTTCAACCTGATGCTGGGCCTGCTGACGCCTCCCATGGGTCTGTCGCTGTTTCTGGTGGCCGACATCGCGAAAGTCTCGATCCGGCAATTGCTCAAGGCGCTGTTGCCTTTCTACATCCCGCTGCTGACCACGTTGATGATCCTTACCTTCGCAAAGGATTTCACCTTGTGGCTCCCACGTATGATAGCCCAGTAAAGACCCCTCGGAGTTCATCCATGCGCATCGTCATAGGTTCAGACCACGCCGGCTTTCCGCTCAAGGCCACCATCATGGACCATATACGGTCGCTCGGACATGAGGTGCACGATGCGGGGTCCTATACGCCAGATCCCGTCGACTTTCCCGACATAGCCAAGGTGGTGACCTCGTCTATCCTCGACGGCAAGGCTGAACGTGGGCTTATGGTCTGCGGCACAGGGGTCGGCGCCTCGATTGCCGCGAACAAGGTCAAGGGCATCCGCGCGGCGGTCTGCCACGACGTGCATTCCGCTCATCAGTCAGTGGAGCATGACGACGTCAATGTGATGTGCATCGGGGCGCAGATCGTGGGCGCCTGGCTCGCCAAGGATCTCGTGACCGCATATCTGGAAGCGGAATTCTCTACGGATGAGGATTTCCGCCGGCGCGTGAGGAAGCTCGCCGAAATGGATGGCGAGCGGTAATTGCCCTCAACGAGTACCCTGCGGCGATTGCCTGGCCGGCATGGCCGGGGGGCTCTTGTGAAACGGCGCGCCCTTCAGCCAGAGTTTGAGCGCCTGCCAATGGATCGCGCCAACGACCTTCAGCGTCATGAACGGGAAGCGCGCCAGGCAGCGGGCAAGATGCGCATCGTCGAGCGGGAGCGCGTCGCCGTTGAAGGTCGCGGCCAGCAGCGGCGCGTTGTCTTCCGTCTCGTGAATGCGCAGACGCACCGTCTTGCCGGGCGGCAGCACGCGGAAATGATAGCGCGCGTTCATGCCGATGAAGGGCGAGACGTGGAATGCCTTGCCGCGTTCCTGACGAATGCCGGCCGCGCTTTCCTCGCCGGCCAGCACCGGTGCGACATAAGCGTGACGCCCACCGAACGTGTTGCGCACCGCGTATATCAGCGCGATCAGCCTGCCGGTATCGTCATAGGCGAAATAGACGGAGATCGGATTGAAGACGTAGCCGAGAATGCGTGGGAAGCACAGCAGAAGTACCCTCGCTGCGGGCGCGCCCAGGCCAGCATTTGCCAGTAACCTGTCTACGAATTGTCGAAGGGTTTCACCGTCGTTTTCGACATGATCGCGCTCCTGAAACGATGCAAGGCCCGCCCGGTTGACGCCAAGCAGGCGCGACATGCGGCCCAGCTCTACGAGCCTGTCGATGTCCACAAGCAGGGAGAAGACGGGATAGCTGAAGCGGTGCCCGAACGGTCTCAGGCGCTGGTGCATGACCCTGCCGGGGTAGAGCGTTCCGGCGGCTTCCGGCGGCGCTCCGTTCGCATCGGTTGTCGTGATGCGCTCGCGGGTCATCTCTAGTCCGCAGCCGTCCAGCCGACATCCCGGCACAAAACGCCACCCAGGATGCATCCACGTGTGACGAGCGCGCGCTCGGCCACCTTGAGCGTGATCGAGTAGCTGCGATCCCGCTTGGGATCGTAGGCCGTGCCGGCAAGCGTATCCGCCGACTGGGGCTCCAGGGACATCACCAGCTTGTCGCCGGGCTCTTCCCCCTTGCTGGTGTCGCCGATCCACAGGTTCGTTGCGCAGATGTCCGCACCGCAGGGGGCAATCTGGACGCGGGCGTTGCCGTCGTCACGAAGCCAGACACCGCTGGGATCGGCCGCATCCTGTGCTACGGCAGGATTCGCCATGAAAAGCATAGTCGCAAATACACAGAATGCCGGCTGCTTCATCGCACTCGTCCTCGATTTTTCTTCCAAAGATACGTTCGAACACCCGTTTCGGTTCACTGCCGGTGATCCGAAAGGACATTCGCGCCGTAGGAGAGACAGTCCCGCAAAAGGCACGACCATGAAGATAATCCTCATTGCATATCTCGCCGCCGCAATCGCGTTCCTGATCGTCGATGCGATCTGGCTCTACACGATGGCCGATACGCTCTACCGGCCGCTGCTTGGAGATATGCTCGCGCCACAGTTCAGGCTGGTTCCGGCGATCGTATTCTACCTGATCTATATCGGCGGTATCGTCTTCTTCGCGGTCTTACCGGCACTGGAAGGGGGCGGTGTTGGCAGGGCGGCGCTCAATGGAGCGGTGCTGGGGCTGGTCGCCTACGCGACCTACGATCTCACAAACCAGGCCACGTTGCGCGACTGGCCGCTGACCCTCACTCTGGCAGACATTCCCTGGGGCATGTTCGTGACCGCGGTCGGCGCGTCAGCCGGGTTTATCGTCTCCGACCGGCTCGGCTGACCCTCCAGCAGCGGCAAGGACATTCGAGAAGATCAGCGCGGCGCAGACTGTCAGCAGACCGGCACTTGATGCGTTGAGGCGCACCAGAGCGGCATATTCTTCGACGTCATAGGCGACAAGCGGCGTACCGTATCGGCTGCCGAGAAACAGGAAAGCCATAAAGGCGCCTCCGGCGATGGCGAACCCGATCGTCCTTTCGGCCGGGCGGAACAGGAGTATCGCCAGTACCGCGCAGGGAATGAGGAAGATCTCCACCGCCGACTGCACACCGAAGAGCTGCGCACACAGGATCGTATTGCCGATCCCGGCCAATGGCAGCAGCGCGCGCCCTGCCACGGTGTTCCAGCGCGACAACGCCGGAACGGCCAGAAAGAATGGGGTCGACAGGAACGTGTACCAGACCGGCTCGATATTCGTCGTGGCGAGCCAGTAGACGTACAGCGGATAAAACGGCTGGTTTGATGCTACCAGCAGGGCTATGAAATTGGCGGACGCGACGAGGGGATCGGGGTGCGCCGCATACGAGCGCACGAGGTCGATCGCCCTCATCGTCAGGCCCTGGTTGCCGGGCGCAGCAGGTAGTGGCTGACGCCCCATGGCTCGCCATCTGCGTAGCCGAACAGGCCAGCGGTCGCGAGAAAGAACATCCGCCAGCGGCGCATCCAAAGCGGCGCGTCACGGCCATATCGTTCGGCGAAGATGGAGCGGATTTCAGCTTCGTTGGCGTCGAAATTCCTGAGCCAGTCGAGTGCAGTTCGTTCGTAGTGCCTGCCGTTCCATCGCCAGTCCTGCTCGACGCTGAACCACTCTGAGAATTCACGCATCAAGCCGTGGCTGGGCATGACCCCGCCGGTGAAAAAGTACTGGGCAATCCAGTCCGCGGGATCGGCATGATCGAAGCGGTAGGGGCTGTTCCGGTGCGAGAAGACATGGATGAACATCCGCCCGTCGTTATGCAGCCAGCCCCGCGCGCGTTCCAGCAGCAGCCGCCAGTTAGACATGTGCTCGAACATCTCCACCGAGACGATGCGGTCGAAACGGCCTTCATGCGAAAACGCGTTCATGTCGGCGGTCACGACAACGAGGTTTGTGAGCCCGCGTTTCGCGATCTCGGCTTCGATGTGGCGGCGCTGCGGGGCTGAGTTGGAGACGGACAGGATGCGCGACCCGGGGAACCGTTCGGCCATGAAGAGGGACAGCGATCCCCACCCGCAACCGAGCTCGAGGATCGTCTGGCCATCCTCCAGCATCGCGTGCCTGCAGGTTTCGTCCAGCGCAAGCAGTTCCGCTTCCTCCAGCGTCGTATCCTTGTCCGGATAAAGGCAGCATGAATATTTGCGGCGCGGTCCGAGCACGATCTCGAAGAAGGCAGGAGGCAGCTCGTAATGCTGGTCGTTGGCTTCGGTGGTGTTGACAGCAATCGGCCAGCCATCCATCGCCCGTGCGAAATCTGCATCGACATTGTCGTTGCCGCTCGCAAGCTTCTGCTCGGTTCGCCCCACAAGCCGGTCGATTCCGAACCGCAGTGCCTTGTCGGGCAGCGGCAGACGCTCTGCGGCGGAAATCGCTGCAACGGCGAGATTCATGTCGAGACCTCCCTTTGTTTCGGAAATGGCCAGAATGCGCTCACCCGGCGGGCGTAGGCTTCATAAGCCTCGCCGCGCGAGCGTTTCATATGCTCTTCCAGCGGTGGAATGCCGGACACGTGCACCAGCAGCCAGTACATGAAGGCCGGCCCGACGAGCGCACCCCAACCCCATGCCCAATCACCATAGGGGCCGATTGCGATCAGGGCGTAGCCAGTCCAGCCGAGCCACTGGAAGAAATAGTTTGGATGCCGCGACAGGCCCCAAAGACCGGCGTTGCACACTTTGCCGGCGTTGGCGTCGCTTTTCTTGAACTGTGAGAGCTGCGCATCGGCGATGCCCTCGCCGGCAACAGCGATCGCAAGCACGACTATACCGGCAAGATCGCTCCATTGCAGGCCTGGCATCGGGTTGCGCGCGGCCAGAAAGATCGTGCAGGCCAGAAGAAGGGCGGCGGCAGCCTGCATCTGCAGGAAATAGAGCATCTGTCGGCGCCACTGCCCGCCCCACTCCCGCTTGAGCGCGGCATAGCGCGGGTCCTCTCCGCCGTTCACGGTGCGGCTAACGATGTGCAGGCCGAGCCGCAGCGACCACAGGCCGGCAACCGTTGCAACGATGACGCGCCGTTGCCAATCGCCTTCCCAACCCTCGACGGGAAGAAGTGCTGCCGCTATGCCCGCCGCGCCGATGGCGAACGACCAGGTCGCGTCCACCCAGCCGGATTTTGCTCCGCGGCTCACTGCGAGCCACGCCCCTGTCATCGCCAGTGACAGGAAAACGGCGACGACCAGAAGGAGCAGAACCGGACCCACGGCTAGATTCCGAATATCGGCTGCAGCATCCGGCCGATGAAGCTGTTGAAGCGCATCCGGCCTTCCATCGCGGCAAGGCAGATGCAGTCCGCGCCCTGGTCGACGATCGGCTGATGCTCGACATCCTCGTCCATTTCCGCGAGATCGCCCGGCCGGAACTGCCCGAACCTGTCGGTGTAGGAGCCCGACACGATATAGGTAAACTCCGCGCCGACATGGCCGTGGTCAGGCAGGGCGCGACCGGGACCGACCTTGAGAAGGATGAGGTTGGCCTCCGGGTCGTGAGGCACGCCGACGCGGCTCATCCGCACGCCGGGGCCCGCCCAGCGCCACCGCCCGATGTCGCAGCCGCGCAGTGCATCCGGCAGACGTATGCCGTCGATTTCGACAGGCTTCTGCGCCGATACCATCGCCGGCATCTCGTCTTCCTGGTCGATCATCGCGAGCGTGTCGGCGAGGGCCGTTTCCGAGAGCTGGGTCGGCTCAATGTCTTCGAGGAAAGAGCCACCCACGGCCTCGTATTCTGCGATGCGCGCCCGACAGGTCGAACAACCGGCCAGATGTGCTTCGACGACGAGCGCCGGCCCTGCGGCCAGCGTGCCCGCTGCAAAACGCATCAGCGTTTCGTCCTTGGGGTGATGGTTGGAACTCATGTTTCGTCTTCCAGAAGAGTGCGCAGGCGGTTCATGGCCAGCCGCGTTCTCGATTTCACGGTGCCGAGAGGAATCCCCAGTTCCTCGGCGATTTCGCTCTGCGATTTCTCGCTGAAATAGGCCATGCGAAGGATCGTCTGCTGTTCCTCCGAAAGACCGGCAAGCGCACTGCGAATGCGCGTGTCTCTTTCGGTGACGACAAAAACCTCCTCCTGCGATGGAGGCATTTCGGGAGGATCGAAAGGCAGGCTCGCAGGATCGCGTTGCCGGCGCAGGTGATCGATCCTCCGATTGCGCGCGATCGTGAATATCCATGTCGCCACCCCGGCACGGGCCGGGTCGAAATAGGATGCCTTGCGCCAGACGGTGAGCATCGTCTCCTGTACGAGGTCTTCGGCCAACCCGGCCGACATCGCGCCACGCATGAAGAAGGTTTTCAGCCGCGGACCGAAATGGCGAAACAGTGCGGCAAAGGCCTGCCGGTCCTTACGAGTCGCGACGGACAGCAACATCTCGACGAACTCGGCCGCCGCCGGTGCCGGCGGATTTTCCTCCGAGTTCACGACGGACAGCCGCCTGTGAGTGGCAACACTCCAGCCTGGCTTTTCGCCGATGTGATTGTGGGCCTCATGCATGCACCCTTCTACGCCGGTCATTCAAAAGCGGATCACGTCGCCGCCGAACCATCGCATTAAACCGTTCTGCCGGTGATCCGGCGCCCGTGATCGTTCGTAGAACGTAACCGAAGAGCAGACCCAAATCGACAGTCGCTTGATCGCGACGCCTAGGAGACCGATGCGTCATTTTCCCCAGTCCGAACGTCCACTCAAGATCGCGGTGGTCGGTTCAGGCATAGCTGCTCTCTCCGCGGCGTGGCTTCTTTCGCAACGGCATCACGTGACTGTCTTCGAGGCTGACAACCGCGTTGGCGGCCATTGCCATACCGTCGATGTGGGTGACGTTTCGGTCGACACCGGCTTCATCGTCTATAATGAGCCGACTTACCCGAACCTCACGGCACTTTTCCGGCATCTGGACGTGCCGACGAAGCGTTCGGACATGTCGTTCGCGGTCTCAATGGATCAGGGCGCGCTTGAATATTCGGGCACCAACCTGGCCGGCTTGTTCGCACAGCACAAGAACATCGCGAGCCCGCGCTTCTGGTCGATGCTGCGCGACCTGGTGCGCTTCTACCGCGAGGCGCCTGCCGGGATCAGGGGCCTCGACCCGTCTGCCAGCCTTGACGAATATCTCGACGGGGCCGGTTTCGGGACCGCCTTCCGCGAGGACCACCTTTACCCGATGGCTGCGGCGATCTGGTCCACGCCTGCCATCGAGATAGGAAGCTATCCGGCGGTCTCGTTTGTCCGGTTCTGCGAGAACCACGGGCTGCTGAAGTTCTTTCGCCGGCCCGTGTGGCGCACTGTGGATGGCGGCAGCCGAGCCTATGTCGAAAGGCTGGTCGCACCCTTTCGCGATCGCATCCGCACCAACGCGCCTGTCACGGAAGTCCGGCGCGTCAACGGTGTCGTGCAGGTCTCCACATCGACTGCCGAACCCGAATGGTTCGACCACGTGGTTATCGGGTCTCACGCCGACCAGGCGCTGCGCCTGCTTGGCGATCCCACCGATCAGGAAACCGAGCTGCTTGGCACCTTTGCCTATGGGCTGAACGAAACCGTTCTCCACGGCGACGAAAGGCTGATGCCACGCCGGCGTCGCGTCTGGTCGAGCTGGAACTATCTGTCCCAGTCAGCAGCGGCCGGCGAAACGCGCGGCAAGCCTTGCGTCACCTACTGGATGAACCGTTTGCAGGATATCCCGGACAAGACACCCCTGTTCGTCACGCTGAGCCCGCTGCTCAGGCCAGCCGACGACAAGATCTTCTGGCAGGGCGTCTACCGTCATCCGCTCTTCAACGCGGCAACGCTGGACGCGCAGCGCCAGCTATGGTCGCTGCAGGGGCGGGCGAACACGTGGTTCTGCGGTTCGTATTTCGGTTCCGGCTTCCATGAAGATGCGATTCAGGCGGGTCTCGCCGTGGGCGAAAGCCTGGGTGGCGTCAAGCGCCCGTGGACAGTGGCCGGCGAATCTGACCGCATTGACGTTCACGCCGCCACGCGGCCGCCTCAGCCAAGGTAGTCGTCGTCCGACACCTGCTCCATCCAGTTGACCGGAGAACCGTCCCGGGCTTCCTGAATGGCAATGTGAACCATGGCCTTGGTATCGGTCGCGCCGTGCCAGTGCTTCTCGTCCGGCTCAAACCAGACTGTATCGCCGGCCTGTACAAGCTGTTTTGCCTCGCCTTTCTTTTGCACCCATCCCTCGCCCGAAACGATCAGCAGGCGCTGTCCCAGGGGATGCGTGTGCCAGGCAGTCCTTGCGCCGGGCTCGAAAGAGACGACTGCTGCCGCCGCACGCGCCGGTTCAGGAGCAGCGAACTGGCTGTCTATGCGCACGGAACCGGTGAAATATTCAGCCGGTCCCTTGGCCGACGGCTGGTCGCTGTTGCGGACGATTTTCAACGTGATGCTCCTGCCTGGAGGTCGGTGACCCGGTTGCAATGGGGCGTGCGGCGCAGTCTCTGCGAGCCTGCCTCATGCCCATCATCCAACCTAGGACACACCGGCGAGCTTGCAACAAAAAGCTGGTCCCCGCTTCTCCACCTGCCTGCCAAGGCTGGAAGTTGGAACCCGGCAGGCACTCCTGCCGGGTTCCGGGCATAGGCTTCATCAGGCTGCGTCGCCCTTGATCCATTGCGGTGTAATGGTGCGGAATTCCGACGGGCCGGCCAGCAGTGCTGCTGTTTCCTCCTCGTAATCCTTGAACCAGGGCTGGTTGACGAAATCGTCGGAACCGGCCTCGCCGGTATAGAGCTGGTAGGCCACGATCGCGTCCGGGTCGTTGTCGTCGAAACCATAGACATAGGCGATCTGCCCGTCGGCCTTGTCGATATAGGCGCGGGCATATTTCTCCCAGATGCGCTTGACCTCGTCGCGCTTGCCGGGTTGCGCCTTGTGCCTGATGTAAAGTGCTTTCCTGTTCATGATCTACTCCTCGAAACGGTGCGGCCGTCGGCCGCTTGTGATCGGGCATCCTGCCCATATCCTCGTGACGTTCGAGACGAGCGGTTTGTGACGCCGGGCCTGGACTGATTTGTTTTTTCGGGTGCACGCGAAGAGAGTGTCGAAATCCGCGACGGCGGCGCGACATGGTTACGGCGAGCAGGTTCGCCGGACCAACACGGAAGGAAACGAGATGAACTACATGCTGATGCTTTATGCCGACGAGGTCGCTGGTTCGAACATACCGCCGGAAGAAATGAAGGGCTTCATGGACCAGCTCCACGCCTACAGGGAGGCGCTTCGGAAGGCGAATGCCTTCGTGGCGACTGCGCCGCTGGCCCGCACCAACACGGCCTGCACTGTGCATGTCGACCGCGGCGAGATGAAGGTGCAGGACGGTCCCTATGCCGAAACGCGCGAACAGCTCGGCGGCTATTACATCATCAGGGCCGAAAACATGGACGAGGCCATCAAATGGGCCGCTCGCTGCCCCGCCGCGACCTGGGGAACCATCGAGGTGCGGCAGATCATTGATCTTGGAGATGAGTAGCCTCGACCAGAGCCGGCGTGCCGCCGACCGTGCGGCACGCGAAAGCTACGGTCGTCTCGTGGCCCTGCTTTCATCCATCACGCGGGACGTCGCCAGCGCCGAGGACGCGCTGGCGGAGGCCTTTGCAGCCGCGCTGCGGCAATGGCCGGCGCAAGGCGTTCCGCGCAATCCGGAAGGGTGGCTACTCGCGGTTGCACGCAGGCGGCTGATCGACTCGTCGCGGCGTAGGGGAACAAACGAACGCTTCCAGGAACATCTCAAGCTCATCTCGGACGAACTTGACGCCGAACGGCAGACATCGCGGGAAATACCCGACCGGCGCGTTGCCCTGATGTTTGCCTGCGCCCATCCCGAGATCGAACCGGCCATCCGTACGCCGCTGATCCTGCAGGTTATCCTCGGCTTCACCGCTGAAGCCATCGCAGCGGCGTTCCTGGTTCCGCCGGCAACGATGGGCCAACGGCTCGTGCGGGCGAAGGCGCGCATCAAGCAGTCCGGCATTCCCTTTGCCATTCCTGAGCGTGCCGATTTGCCCGATCGCCTCGATGCGGTGCTGCAGGCCGTTTACGCGGCCTATTCCAGGGATTGGGCCGAGGCCGGCGAGGGGTCTGCAGGGAGGCTTTCCGAAGAGGCCATCTGGCTGGGGCAGGTCATGGCGGAACTCATTCCCGACGAACCGGAGGTCAAAGGCCTGCTTGCCCTGATGCTGTTTCTGGATGCCCGGCGCAATGCGCGCTCCGCACCTGACGGGTCGTATGTTCCGCTCGACGATCAGGACACCGCCTTGTGGAACCTGTCACAGATTCGGCAGGCCGAAGCGCTTATGAAGGACGCCAACCGATTGGAGGGTAGCGGCCGCTTTCAGATCGAAGCTGCAATCCAATCCGCGCATGTGGCGCGCCGATTGCACGGTCTGGACAACTGGTCCGACATCGTCGCGCTTTACGATGTGCTCTTCGCGCTGGCGCCGACACCGGTCGTTGCGCTGAACCGCCTCGTGGCGCGCGCACGCATATATGGCGCCAAGGCGGTATTGGACGAAATCCAGGAGATCGGTGCAGATCCCAGGCTCGTCGATTACCAGCCCTACTGGGCGGCATGTGGCACGCTCCTGGCTGAAGCAGGCCGGAACCTGGAAGCAAGGGAGGCGCTGACCGCAGCGCTTGGGCTGGCGACCGACGAAGCCGCAAGAGCCTTCCTGCAGCGCCGGATCGCCCGCCTGGCCTGGACGCCAGAAAGGACATAGCCGATCCGGTCGCCTCTCAGTGCATCGTCACTTCATCGAGTGCGGCAAGCTTGTCCGGATTGCGCACGACGAAGATCTCGGCGATGCGGCTTGCCGCATCATAGGCAAACGAGACTGCGGCGACGATCGTCCCTCCATCACGCAGCACCAGACCGCGCGATCCATTGAGATCGGCGAAGCTCCATTCATAGTTTTGCCACCAGCCACTGAGCCGTTCCGTCAGGAAGGCCGTGACCGCGCTGCCTTCCAGCATGTCGGTCACCGTCGCGACCTTTCCGCCGCCGTCGGCCGTCAGCCGGACATCGCTTGCCAGCATCGCGGTGAGCGGGCCCGGCTGACCCGACCGGATCGCCTCCTCGAAGGCAGCAAGAAGTTCCTCCTGACGTTCCTGCGTCGGCATGAAGCGCACATGATCTTCGCCGATGCGTGCTTTGGCCCGCGAGACGAGCTTGCGGCAGGCCGGTTCGGTCATGTCCAGGGACGCGGCGACGTCTCCGTAGGACATGTCGAAGATTTCGTGCAGCAGATAGGCGGCGCGTTCGCGCGGCGTCAGTCGCTCCAGCATGAGCAGGAACGCGGTGGAAAGGGATGATGAGAGTTCCATTTGCGCCTCCGCATCGCTGTCGATGATCGCGTGAATCGGCTCCGGCAGCCAGTTGCCGACATAGTCGACCCGGCTGCGGTAGGCAGCGCGCAGCATGTCTATCGATCGTCGCGTGCATGCGGTGGTGAGCCACGCGCCGGGGGATTCGATGCTGTCCACATCGGTGGCTTGCCAGCGCAGAAACGTGTCCTGCACGGCGTCTTCGGCCTCGGCGCGCGTACCCAGGATGCGATAAGCGATACCGAGAAGTCGTGGCCTGGCCTCCTCGAAGAAGCGGATATGCGCATCGCTGTCGCGCGCTGCGCTGGAAGGGTTACTCTTCGACATGACCGAGGGTCCTCCTCGCGAAAGGGTGGCTTATCTCCGGTTGACGATCCATAGGCAGGTATTGTGACGTGGCCGCATTTTTTACGTCGTCAGCCCGGAAGATCGTGGGCATCGACGGATCTAGCGGAGGAACAGCAGCGCCATGCCGACAACAACGAGCGCCGCGCCTGCCCAGGCGCCTGCCGCAGGTCGCTCGCCGGTGCGCAGCCATAGCATGGGCAGGATCATGACCGGCGACGTCGCTGAAAGCGTCGATACTATGCCGACCTTGCCGCCCGAAAGCGCATAGAGCAGCAACGTCATGCCAATCGCCAGCGCCAGGACACCCGTTAGCGCGGTCTGCGCTGCGATGCTCAGGGTAAGCGGCCCTTTCGGCTTAACCGCAGGGATGGGTAGCTGGATGAGGACCGTCAGGCAGAGTGCGGCGATGCCGACGCGCAGCATCGATGCGGCAAACGGATCGACGCCGCTTGCCATGATCGGCCGGGCAATGATGGAGCCGACGGCCTGCCCGGTGGCCGCCAGCAGGCCAAGCGCGACGCCGACCCACAGCGGCCCCTTGACCGCCTCCCACTGGTGGAGCTGCGACCGACGCTTGCCGAACAGGATGGCGAGCAGCACGCCCGCGATCGTCAATGCGATGCCGAAGACGGCGATGCCCGGCAGTTCCTCGCCGAGTACGAGCCACCCGAGGATGGCAGCCAGCGGCGCGTTCAGGGCGAAGAGGATGCCGGAGCGGCGTGGACCGACGCGGTTGAGTGTGGCGAACAGCAGCGTGTCGCCGATGAAGATGCCAATGAACCCGGAAAGCAGCAACGGACCGACAGCACCCGCATCGAGCTCCCGCCATGTACCGGAAGCCAACACGTAGAGCGCAAGCAGCCCCGTAACGAAGACCTGCCGCGCCCTATTGAACGCCAGCGCTCCGAGATGGTTGGCGGGTCCCGCCGAAATGATACCGGTGAGGGCCCAGCATGTCGCCGCCCCCAGTGCGGCAAGTTCATAGAGCGGCATCGAACTGGGCTTTCGGATCGGGGGAAGACGTCGACGGGCATACCTTCAGGTTGAGATGTTAGATTGCTTGAAACCGGGCGTCGCGAAAAGGCCAAATTCCAACGGACCACAAAAGCTCCTGACAAGCTTGCTCCAGCCTCGCGTAGTTGTCCGCCAACTATCGCGGCGGGATGTCCAGTTCGGAGACGACTTCCAGCGCCCTGTCCTGCCTCGCTTCGACGCCCTCGGGCGGCCGATGGGAGGTAAGCGCGCGGTCGCGCTTATGGATCAGCTCGGCGATCTCGGTCGCGTAAGCCGTGAAGATCGCGGTCAGCCAGCGGTTCACGAGATAGGAAGGCTGCGGCATCTGCAAGTCGAAACGCGGCAGCAGTGCGATCGTCGCATCAGCCTCCAGCCAGTCGTCACCCACCACCCACTGGTTCACCGTGAAAAGGCGAAGCATCCGGCCGTAGGCATCGACGCCAACAGCGGCAAGATGGTGGATCGGGCCTTCGGGCCCCTGCGGGCGTACGAAGCAGTGGAAGTGTCCGTGCTCTATCTCACCCGCGTCCGCCGGATGGGAGTGATAGTACCACTGGGCGCCACTCGCCGGGTCGAACACGTCGCCCGGTGGATAATGCTCCCATGCCGTGATGTCGGCGACGCCGCGAAAGGTTTCGGACAGCACGTTGAGCCCGCCCTTGGCGAGCACGGTCTCGCAGAACGCGATCTCGCGCAGCGCGAGCGCCTTGCCGTCCTCAGCCATTGTCCTCTGCCGGCCTCGGAAGAGGAGGAGGTGGCGGCGCAAGCTTCTTCTCGCTGGAGGGCATGGGAGCCGGCGGCGGGGGTGGTGCGAGCTTGGGCGCTGCGGGTGCGCAAGGCGAGGCCGGCATCGGCGCGGGCGGCGGAGGAGGTGCGGCACGCGGCGCGCCGGCAGCACAGGGCGAGCCCGCCGCGCAAGGGGCGGCGGCTGCGCACGGTGAACCGCCACTCGTCCCGGAAGAGGCTCCCGGCTGCGCGCGCGGAACGGGATGCGTGTAATGGTCGACTGCGACGGCGGCGGTCGCCACAGTCAGCGCGGCACCGAACAGCAACGTATTGCGGGACGTACTCATTTCCTGACGAACCCATCGAGGCCGAACAGCGGCCGCGCCCAGACACCTGCCAGCGACCCGACAAAGGCGCAGGCAAACCACAGCCATCCATGGAGGCTGCCGGACGCGATGCCGGAGAACAGCGCGCCGATATTGCAGCCGAATGAAAGCCGCGCCCCGTAGCCCATCAGCAGGCCGCCGACCACCGCCGCCATCAGCGAGCCGAGCGGGATTTTGGCCTTGGGAGCGAACTTGCCGGCGAGGCTCGCCGCCAGCGCCGCGCCGAGGATGATGCCGAAATTCATCACCGAGGTGATGTCGGCCAGCACGCTCGACTGAAGCGCAGCCTGCGGCCCCGGCCAGTTCCAGAATTCCCAGGTCTCGACCGGCATGCCCATGGCCTGCGCGGCCTTGGCGCCCCACAGCCCGAAGCCGAAGGTGACCGACCATGGATGGCCGGCGAGCAGCAGCGTGGCGATATTGAGCAGAGCGAGCAGAAGCCCCGCACCCACCAGCGGCCAGGGGCCGTAGGTCAGCCAACTCCAGCCGGCCCGGCTCGGGACCGGCTCCGTTTCGATGTTGCCATGCGCGCGGCGTTCGATCAGGGCCGTCACCAGCGCGACGAGCCCGAGTCCGACAAGAGTCGCCAGAACCGCCGTGCCGGTCCCGAGTTCGCGGCCGATGTCGACCGTACCCAGCGACGGCAGCGTCAGCCACCATGGCAGATGCGCTGTGCCGACCAGCGCGCCGACGATGAAGAAGACCAGTGTCACCAGCATGCGGGACGAGCCACCGCCGACTGTAAACAGCGTGCCCGACCCGCAGCCGCCACCAAGCTGCATGCCAAGTCCGAACATCGTCGCCCCGACGATCACCGAGACGCCAACCGGGCCCATCGCGCCGACCAGTGCCCGGTCGCCGAGATTGCCGGCGGCAATCAACGGGATCATCGCCACCGCGGCGACCCCGATCATCAGCATCTGCGCGCGGATGCCGCGTCCCCGCCGTTCGACGACCATTCGCCGCCAGCCTCCGGTGAACCCGAAGGAGCCGTGATAGAGCGCGGCGCCCAGCAGTCCGCCGACCATAAAGAGTGCCGCCTGCCGCAGATCGATCAGGTGCGTTATCGCCAGGAAGCCGACCAGCAGGGCGCCGCCGGCGACCAGGGCCGGCGCGCGATCGATGTTGGGGGCGGGAGGGAAGGCCGGGCGGCCGATGGTCACGTCTGTCATTCACAGTCCGCCGTCACGCGGCGTTCCCAAACTGCAAGTGTCCGGAAAATTCCGGACACTTGTGCCGCCAAATCAGGTGGCGGCTGAGGAGAGTATTAGGCCTAGCTGCCGGACTTGTTCTCGACCGGGCGCGCCGGATCGGCGGTCCACTCGGCCATCGATCCATCGTACATGCTGGTGTTCTTGTTGCCCAGCACCTCGGAGAGCCCGAACCAGGCGACGGATGCCCAGTGCCCGGTGTTGCAGAACGCGATGTTTTCCTCGTCAGTCGCCAGGCCAACAGCTTCGCTCAGCGCCTTCACCGTCTCGGGACGCGCGAAGCTCGCATAGTCCGCGCTGTAGAGGTCGGAATGCTGGATGTTCACGGAGCCGGGGATCGTGCCGTTGGCGCGCACGACCGGGCTTTTCGACTTGCCCGTGAACTGTTCCGCGGGACGGCCGTCGACGAGCTTCGTCCCGGCTTCCAGCGCCGCGACAACCTCCTCGGTGGTGGCAAGCAGGTCTTCTTGCGGGTCCGCGGTGAAGGTGGCCGGTTCGGGCGTGACCGCTTCCGCAGTGCGCGCGCCGCCGGCCGCATCGTACTGCCGCCAGCCGCCGTCGAGGATGGAGACATCGTCGTGGCCGAGATATTTGAATGTCCAGTAGATGCGGGTCGCGCCGCCAAACTCGGAGGAATCGGTGCCCCATGGCACGATGACGACATGGTCGTCATTATCGATGCCGAGGTCGCCGATCAGCTTGGTGATCTGGTCCAGCGGCGGCAGCTTGCCGGGGACCCCGTCGATCTCGGTACGCCAGCCCGCACCTGCGTAGGGAGCAACCACCGCGCCCTCGATATAGGGCGTGTCTCCCAGCTCCGTCTCGGCGACCTTGTCGCGAATGTCGAGGATGACGACGTTTTCCTTGCCGGCGTTCGCCTTGACCCAATCGGTGTCAACCAGCGGACCGGCATCCGCCGCGAGCGCCGGGGCGGCGAGAATCGAAAGCGTGAATGCCAATGAAGCGATGCGCATGTGATCGAACTCCGTGTCATTTCCCGAAATCGATCCGGGATCCTGAAGGGGTTTTAGACTTCGGAGCGTGTTGAGTCAGCGCACGACTGCGCGAGCACGCACGGCATCGCTAGAATATCATTCCTCATGAAGAGAATTCATAGGAACATGATTCCGCGATAGCCGGCATTCGCCTATCCGATCAGGTCCTTCATCGCGCGTATGGCGGTCGCATAGCCTTTGGGGCCAAGCCCGGCGATGACAGCCGTGGCGATCTTCGAAACCAGCGAATGCTGGTAGATGTCTTCCCGGCGGTGGATGTTGGATATGTGCAGCTCGATGATCGGCCGCGGAAACATCTTCAGCGCGTCCAGAATGGCGATGGATGTGAAGGTGAAGGCGGCCGGGTTGATGACGATGCCGGCGGCAGGCCGGTCGATCGCCTCGTGAACCCAGTCGACGATTTCGTACTCACGGTTCGACTGCCGGAACTCGACCGGGATTTCGCCGGCCGCCGAGCGGCACATCGCCTCAACCTCGCCCAGCGTCGTGCTGCCGTAGATTGCCGGCTCACGCGTGCCGAGGCGATTGAGGTTGGGGCCGTTGAGAACGTAGATCGGTGCAGTCATGAAGGATCAGCCCTGGTAGCCCAGCAGACGGGGCAGGAAGAGAACGAGGTCGGGGAAGAATGTGATAAGCGCCAGCGAGGCCAGCATCGCATAGAGGAACGGCAGGATGTCGCGCACCAGTGCGCGCAGCGACACCTGTCCGATATTGGTCATGATGAACAGGAGCAGGCCGTAGGGCGGCGTGATCAGCCCGATCATGATGTTGACCACGCAAACGATGCCGAAATGCACGAGGTCGACGCCGAGCACCTGCGCGGTAGGGATCAGCACCGGGATGACGATGAGGATGATCGTCGTGCCTTCCAGCAGGCAGCCCAGCGCCAGCAGCAGGATGTTGACGATAATCAGGAACGTCGTCGGCGACAGGTCGAAGCCCTGCAGGAACACGCTCAGCGTGCGCGGGATGTTCTCGACCGTCACGACGTAGTTGAAGACCAGCGCGCCGGCGATCAGCATGCCGATCGACGCGGTCGTGCGGGCGCTCGACAGCAGCGTCTTGTATGTGCCGCGCCAGGTCACGGTGCGGTAAAGCAATGCCGAAACGAGGAACGCATAGGCCGCCGCAATCGCCGCCGCCTCCGTCGGTGTGGTGATGCCGGAATAGATGCCGCCGAGCAGCACCACCGGCATCATTAGCGCCGGTAGGGCGCGCAGCGTGATGCCGGGAATCTCGCGCAGCGGCACCGGCTCCTCGACCGGGAAATTACGCTTGCGGGCTGTGCGGACGACGAGTGCCATCTGCAGCAGGCCCATCAGCAGGCCGGGCACCATGCCGCCGAGAAACAGGTAGCCGATCGACGCGTCGGACACGAGCGCATAGAGCACGATCGGGATGGAGGGCGGGATGATCGGCCCGATGACGGCGGTGGCGGCGGTCAGCGCGGCGGCGAAGCTCGCCGGATAGCGCCCACCCTCGGTCATCATCTTCTGCATCATCTTGCCAACGCCGGCTGCATCGGCGATGGCCGAGCCGGACATTCCGGCGAAGATGATCGACTGGACGACATTGACCTGCGCGAGACCGCCCCGGAATCGCCCGACCAGCGCGTTGCAGAAGCCCAGCAGACGTTCGGTCATCGAACCGCTGTTCATGATCTCGGCGGAGAGGATGAACAGCGGCACCGCGAGCAGGATGTAGCTCGTATACATGCCGTTGAGCAGCTGCTCCGCCGCCGTGCCCATGTCGAGGCCGGCCAGGTAGAGATAGACGATAGAGCCGGCGATCATGGCGTGGCCGATCGGCAGGCCAAGCAGGCTAAGGCCGATGATCGCAATCAGGCAAAGCGTGAACGGATCGGTGAAACTCATAGGCCGGAACCCGTATGTTCCGCGTCGCGGCCGGCGATGTCGCCACGCATGGCGCGCCACACCAGCCAGCCATAGCGAAGGATCGCAGCGGCCGCGAACAGCAGATAGATCGAGAACAGGTAGTCGAAGCGGATCTTGAGATAGGCGGTCGACTGGACTTTCATGAAGGTCACGTAGTCGTAGACCGCGGGAAAGGAGAGCGCGTAGATGACGACAAGCGCCACGGCGAACAGGATCGTCATCACGCGCCGTACGGCGGGGTTGACCGAGCCATAGACGAGGTCGAAACGGATTTCCTCATCCTCGCGCAGCACGAACGCCGCGCCCCACAAAACCAGCCACAGCCACATGATGACGGTGAGTTCCGACGTCCAGCCGATCGGAAAGTTGAGGAAGTAGCGGAAGATCACCTGCGCCATGAAGGCGAGGAACATGACCGCCAGCATCAGCGCCAGCAGGTTTTCCGCGCGTCGATAGAGAAACTGCCCGATGCGAGCGAACCGCATGGCGACCTCCGAGCCGGTATCCGCGGTCCGGCGCCGCGGGACGAAATTCCCGGCCCGCCCTGTCGGGCGGTCCGGGTTGCAAAAGTCGGGCTCGGATCAGAGCGCGTTGATGCGATCGACCATGCCCTCCGGCCAGTCCTTGGCCAGTTCGGATTCAAGATACATCTTCTGCGCGTTGCTACGGAAGGCTTCCAGGTCGGGCGTGTAGATTTCCAGCCCCTGCTCCTTGAAGAACGAAGCCAGCTCCTCCTCGCGCTTGAGATGCTCGCCGGTGCTCCACTCGATCGCGGCATCGGCCGCGGCCTGGACCTTCTCCTGCTGCTCGGGGCTCAGCTTGTTCCATGCGTCGAGCGAAATGGTCAGGAGATCGTAGCCGACGAGATGCGATGTCATGACGATCTGCGACATGACCTCGTAGAACTTCATGTTCTGCACGTTGGGTAGCGGGTTGTCCTGCCCGTCGATCGCGCCGGTCTGCAGGCCGGTATAGACCTCGGCATAGGCCATCGGCGTCGGGTTTGCTCCGAGCGCCTGGCCGAGGAACTGCCATGCATCGCCACCGGGCATGCGCAGCTTGATCCCGGCCATGTCAGCCGGCGTGTTGATCTTCTTGTCCACCCGCAGCCCCACCTGGCGCGCGCCGAAATAGGTCGGGCCCAGAACTTTCACGCCGAGCTGGTCCTCGACCATCTGCTTCATTTCCTGGCCGGGTTCGCTGGCAAAGAACGTGCGCAGGTGGTTTGCATCGCGGAAGAGATAGGCGGAGGTAAGCACTGACCACGCTGGGATCTGGTTGGAAATGTCCTGCGGAGCGATATTGCCCATCTCCAGGTTTCCGCGCTGCAGCGCGACGAGTTCAGTGCCCTGCTTGAACAGCGTGCCGCCGTAATAGCCCTGATAGTCGAACTCGTCACCGATCTGCTCGGCGAACTTCTTCATCATCTCCGCACGGATGTCCTGTTCGGAGAATACGGCGGAAAAGCGCAGCGCGACCTTGTCCTGCGCGGTCGCGGCGACGGTGGAGCCGGCAAGCGCGAGTGCGGCGCCCGCCGCGAGCAGCGCTCGTCTCGTAAAATCGATCATGGCAGTCCTCCCTGGCCATTCGGTTGGCAACGGCCAGCGTGGCACGGGCCGTCGTGAAGAGACTCTTGCCACTAGACAGACCTTCGATCAATAGGCGTTATCAAAAATCTCCTATATTTCTGTTTCCATCATTCGAAGTGATATTGCAGGTCGACGTCTTGCGGGCCGCTCGCGAAGCTGCGATGAACGCCTCGACCGGGAAGCGCATCATGTCTGAACTGACCTCCGCACTGGATACCGCGGGCGAAGCAGCCTATCGCCATATCCGCCACGACATCATTTTCGGCGGCCTTGCGCCCGGTGCGCGGTTGCGGCTGGAGCGCCTGCGGGAAACCTATCAGGCAAGCGTGAGCACGCTGCGCGAAATACTCAACCGGCTGGCGTCGGAGCGACTGGTGCTTGCCGAAGGCCAGCGCGGCTTCGCCGTCGCCGCGGTCTCGCAGCAGCATTTTCGCGACGTGGCGGCGATGCGCGAATTGCTGGAGGGCCATGCGCTGAAGGAATCCTTTCTGCGCGGCGACGTGGAATGGGAGGGGGTCGTTCTGGCCGCCCATCACAAGCTGGCCCGCATGGAGGCGCGCATGGCCGGCGGCGACCGTTCCGTCACCGAGGACTGGAAACGCTACGATCGCGAGTTCCATGCGGCCTTGATCTCGGCATGCGGATCGAACGAGCTGATGTCGGCGCACCGTCAGATTTTCGATCACTATCTGCGTTATCAGATCATCGCCGTCATCTACCGTGGCGAGGAGGCTTCTTCCGAGCACCGGCAGCTTCTCAAGTGCTCGCTCAAACGCGATCATGAGACCGCGATGGCCATTCTGGCGCAGCATATCCGGGCATGCGTCGAGCACACCGTTCGCAACGGCCTGTTACCGGTCTGAGCAGAAGGCACCATTGCAGGCGGCTTCATCCGACATTAAGACGATCGTATGAACCAAGAAGCCTCCCAGCCCGCCAACGAGCCCGCTTCCACCATCGGAGAAAACGCCTATCGTCGGATTCGATCGGACATCGTATTCGGTAGGCTGGCCCCCGGCCAGAAGCTGAAGCTTGAGCGGCTGCGCGACACCTATGGCGCCAGCATCAGCACGCTGCGTGAAATCCTGAACCGCCTCTCCTCGGAGAGCCTTGTTGTGGCCGAAGGCCAGCGCGGGTTCGAGGTGGCGCCCGTCTCCGCCGAAAACCTGCGCGAGATCGCCGCACTACGTCTTCTGCTCGAGGGCCATGCGCTGGAACAGTCGTTTTCGGCGGGCGACATGGAGTGGGAAGGCCGCGTGGTCGCGGCCCATCACAAGCTCGCCACGCTGGAGCGGCGCATGCGCGCAGGGGACTTCAGCGAAACCGAGCTGTGGAAGCGTTATGACTGGGAATTCCACCAGGCGCTCATTTCCGCCTGCGGCTCCGTCGTGCTGATGGAGACGCATGCCGGCGTGTTCGACAAATATCTGCGTTACCAGATGATCGCGTTGTCGTTCCGAGGCGACATTGCGGCGGAAGAACATCGCATCATGCACGACGCCGCATTGGAAAGAGATGCCGCAAAGGCGCGCGAGGTGCTCGTGCGGCATGTGGAAGGTGGCGTCGAGCACGCGCTCGCCACCGGCACGATCGCCTCGTAGATCACCATATAAAACACAAAACACCAGACATATCGGATTTTGTGTGTTGCGCAGTTGAGGCGCTGCAGGTACGCTTTGGCATTCGATCAACCCCGGTTCCAGAGCATCAACCATGGCCGCCATCCGGCTGGGCCTCATCGGCGATCACATAGCCCGCTCCCAATCGCCCCGGCTGCATGTGCTGGCGGGCAGCCTGTGCGGCCTCGAGGTGACCTATGACCGGTTGATTCCGGCCGACATGGGCATGGATTTCGACGCGGTCTTCGATCGCTGTGCCGACGAAGGCTATCGTGGCATCAATGTCACCTACCCCTACAAGGAAACGGTCGTGCCGCGGCTGACGGTGCCGGATCCGCTGACGGCAAGCATCGGTGCCTGCAACACGGTGCTGTTCGGCGATAGTCGTCCGCAGGGTCACAATACGGACTTCTCCGGCTTCGCCGCCGCGTTCCGGTCGTCTTTCGGCGATGTATCGCCGGGCGCGGTCGCGATGGCAGGTGCGGGCGGTGTCGGCAAGGCCATCGCCTTCGCGCTTGCGCGCCTTGGCGCACGCGAACTGCGCATCTACGATATGGACACTACGCGGGCGAGCGCGCTGGCGGCGGCGCTGGTCGGGACCGGCGTTCCCATGCAGACGATCGTGGCGGAGTCGATCGCGGCGGCGGCGGATGGTTCGGACGGTCTCATCAACTGCACGCCGATCGGCATGGCAGGCCACCCGGGTTCACCGTTTCCAGCGGATGCAATGCAAGGTCCGACATGGGCGTTCGACGCGGTCTATACGCCCGTCGATACCGAGTTCCTCCAAGGTGCCGGCACGGCCGGTCTGGCGGTGATTAGCGGCTGGGAGCTCTTTTTCCACCAGGGCGTCCAGGCCTTTCGCCATTTCACCGGGCGCGAGGTGGACGCGCCGGCGCTTCGCAGCGCACTTCTCGACCTGCACCGCGAAGCCGTCGACGGCTGAGTTCCGTGCGAAGCCGGCCTCAATTGAAGCCGGCGAGTGTCCTTGCGGCAAAGAGCCTGACGCGGGGAAGCAGCGCCGCCGTGGCGATCAGGCGATTGCGGAACCATCGGGAGACCGGATTGGCGAGCGTGGCCACTTTCGTCAGGCGGCCGGTCATTTCAAGAACCTCCGCTGCCGCCTTTCGCCGCTCCAGGGCGTAGCCGTCCAACGAAGCGTCTGATCCCGTACGCAGCGCTTCAGTCACGGCAAGACTCAGCGCCTCCGCATCGCGAAGGCCAAGATTCATGCCTTGCCCACCTGCCGGGCTGTGGACGTGGGCTGCGTCGCCGACGAGCAGAACGGAACCGTCGCGAAAACTTTGCGCGAGCTTGTGGTGCACCTGAAAGCGGGACCCCCACAGCACCTCGCGAATCCGGGCGCCAGTTCGCGGGCCTCTGGCGTCGATGACCTTTTGCACGTCCTTCAGCGCCGGCACCGAGGGCGCGTCCGGCAGTTGCGCCACCACCCTGTAGCGGTCCCGCGACATCGGGGCCACCACGAGCGTACCGGCCTCGGAGAAGAACAAGGTCACCTCGTCCTTGGCGATCGGCCAGTCCATACGCACGTCGGCGAGAAGGAAGGAGCCGTATGTATCGCCGGGAAAATCGATCCCCGCGCCGGCACGCACCGTGCTCTTCTCGCCGTCGGCGCCTATCAGGTAGCGAGCCTCGACCAGGAACTGCCCGTCGGCGCCGTCGCATGTCGCGCGAATTCCATCGGCGGTCTTCTCGAACCCCGCGAGCCTGACGGGCCGGCGCACCGCATGGCCGAGTTCGGCAAGCCGCTCGGTCAGGATCTGCTCGCTCTCGTCCTGGGGGATCATGAGCGCATACGGTGTCGGACCCGGCAGGACTGAAAAATCCACATGAAGCAGGATCGAGTCGCGGTCCCTGATCCTGAAATGCGGCACCTTGATGCCCTGGGCAATCAGCCGGTCCGCGACCTTCAACCGCTTCAGGCTCTCAAGCGTTGCGGCGTGGATGACGGCAGCGCGCGAGGTGTTCTCTGCCTCCGGCAAGGCATCGACGATGATAAAGTCCACATTTCGTTCCGCGAGCCCGATTGCGGTCGCCAGCCCTGCGGGGCCGGCGCCAACGATAAGGACTTCAGTGTTCAGGCTGGACATTGCGATCCTCCGATCGAGGTTGTAAACATATGTTTACTTACGGTGCGACCCCGAGAAAGTCAACAAGCGTTTACAAAGGAGCTCGTCGGCGATGGCAAGAGATGCGCAGGCAACACGTGAACGGTTGATCGCGGCGGGAAGAAAAGCGTTTTCGGAACGTGGATTCGAGCGCACCACGGTTCGGGAAATCGCGGCCGAAGCCGGCGTGAATCCAGCGCTTATCAACCGCTACTTCGGCGGCAAGGAGCAGCTTTTCGCCGAGGCCGTTTCAATCGACCTCGCCTTTCCGGATCTTTCGGGCGTTGCCAGGGATCGTATCGGCCACGCGCTGGTCGAACATTTCTTCAGGCGTTGGGAAGGAGACGCCCAAGACGATCTCTTGCGAGTGCTGATCAGGACGGCGGCAACGAACGATGAAGCCGCGTCACGCATTCGCGGGGTCCTGGCCGAGCAGGTCGGGCTGATGGTTGCCCGCGTCGCCGGCCCGGATCGAGCAAGGGAGCGCGCCAGCCTGATTGCCACACAGATACTGGGCCTTGCCTATGCGCGTTACGTCATCGGCCTGTCCGATGGCGATGTCGCGCCGCAGACCGCAATTGCAATGATCGGCGGCACGGTTCAGCGCTACCTCTTCGACGAATTGCCGTAAGAACCCGACGGTCCGCCGCAGCGCATTACGTCAAAAGTCCAAGACTCCCGCGAAAATGTCTATTCCCCGCAATCGAGACCTTCCATAGCCTGCTTGAAGGACAGGCCGGGAGGAAATCGAGCCGTCCAACACGTGCACCGTCACAACGGGCGCGCAAATGGGAGGAATGCCATGAAGACTGTGACCCGCAGGCGAGCCCTGCGCTATTTCGGCGTGTCCGTAGCAATCGCGGCCGCCACCTTCGCGACGCCCACGTTCGCGCAGGAACGGACCTTCGTCAGGATCGGCTACGCGATCTCCAAGACGGGACCGAATTCGGGCGGCGCGGGTATCACCACGCTGCCGAATTACCAGCTCTGGGTGAAGGACGTGAACGACGCGGGTGGGCTCGAACTGCCAGACGGCAGCAAGCTGCCGATCGAGGTGGTCGAGTACGACGACCGCTCCTCCGCCGAGGAAGTTGTGCGGGCCGTCGAGCGCCTCGCCGCACAGGACAAGGTGGATTTCATCCTGCCACCATGGGGCACTGGCTTCAACCTCGCCGTTGCGCCGCTCTTCGACCGTTTCGGCTATCCGCAGCTCGCCGTTTCGGCCGTCACCGACAAGGCACCGGAATTCGTCCAGCGCTGGAAGAAGAGCTACTGGCTGCTTGGCGGCGGTCACGACTATACGAATGCGCTCGCGGGCCTCTTGAGCAAGGCGGCCGACGCCGGCGAGGTCAACAAGAAGATCGCGATGATCTCGGTGGCCGATGGCTTCGGCATCGATCTCGTGACGGCGGCGCGGCCATCCTTCCAGGAGGCCGGCTTCGAGATCGTCTATGACGTCACCTACCCGGCTGGAACGACCGATTTCACGCCGATGATCAACGAGGCGACTGGCAGCGGGGCCGATACATTTGTCGCCTTCTCCTATCCGCCCGAGACCTTCGCGATCACCCAGCAGGCGCAGGTGGCGAAATTCAACCCGAAGGTGCTCTACCTCGGCGTCGGCACGGGCTTTCCCGCCTATGGCGCCAACAATGGCGAAAACGCCGAGGGCATCATGAGCCTCGGCGGTATCGATCCGAACAACGCGGAAAACGCCGCCTACCGCAAACGCCACGAGGAGGTGACAGGTCAGGCGCCCGACCTGTGGGGGTCCGTTGTGACCTATAACAGCCTGCAGATGCTGCAGCAGGCGATCCAGCGCCGCGGCCTCGACAAGGAGGCCGTTGCCGACGAACTTTCCAACGGAACGTTCCAGACCGTGCTCGGCGAGGTCAGGCTGGAGGACAACCAGTTGCGCAAGCTGTGGTTCGGCGGCCAGTGGCAGAATGGCCAGTTCGTCGCCGTGGCGCCGGTCGACCGCGAGGGCGCGGCCCCCGCGATCCTGCCGAAGCCGGAATGGAAATAGAAGCCATGGTGTCCTGCCCCGACCAAACCGGTTGGTTTGGTCGGGATAAGCAGGCCACTAACTTATTGGGTCGAGTGCAACATTGCTGTTGCACTCGCCGGCGGAGACACGGGCGATGCTGACGACAACGCTGATCGCGGGCCTTGTGCTGGGGGGTACCTATGCCCTCGTGGCGATGGGACTGACGATCCAGTACGGCATCGCCCGCACGATGAACCTCGCCTATGGCGAGACCATCATCGCCGCCGCGTTCGGGGCCTATCTCATTCACAATACGCTCGGCGTCAGCCCGATCCTCGGGCTGGTGCTGCTTGCGCCGGCAGGCTTCGCGTTCAGCTGGATCGTCTATGGCCTGCTGATGCGGCCGCTGGTAAGGCGCTCCAAGGGCGGCGCTGCACTTGAGATCGATTCCATCCTCGCCACCTTTGGCCTGCTCTTCGTGATCCAGGGTGTCATGCTCGTCGGCTTCGGCGGCAACTACATCAGCTACAGCTACATGAATTTCGGCGTCGACATTTTCGGCGCGACCGTCGCCGCAAACCGCCTGCTGGCATTCGTGCTTGCGCTGGTCATCGGCGGCGGGCTTTACCTCCTGCTCACCCGTACGCGTTGGGGCACGGCGTTGCGCGCGGTTTCGGTGGCGCCGGAATCCGCGCCCCTGGTGGGCATCGACGCAGACCGTGCGGCGCGCTTCGGTTTCGCGCTCGGCGGTGCGCTGGCGGCCTGCGGCGGCGTGGTGGTCTCGATGTACCAGACCTTCACCGCCTCGTCGGGCGTCATTTTCACCATGAAGGCGCTGATCGTCGTCATAATGGGCGGCGTCGGCAATCTTGCCGGTGCGCTTAGCGCCGGGCTTATCCTCGGCCTGGTGGAAACCTTCGTCGCCTCCTATGTCAGCCCCGGCCTTACGCTCGCAGCCGTCTACCTGATCTTCCTGGCGATCCTGCTATGGCGGCCGACCGGCCTGTTCGGGAAGGCACGGCGATGAGGACGATCATCGGCTTCGCGGTCGCGGCCATTGCGTTCGGCCTTCTCGCGCTCGCACCCTTCTATCTCGACGCCTACGGCATCGGTTTGCTGATCGGCATGACGGGTTACGTCACGCTCGCGTCGGCCTGGGGCCTCTTCTCGGGGCGGACTGGCTATGTATCGCTTGCGACGGTCGCCTTCTTCGGCATCGGGGCCTACACGGTTGCGGCGTTGAACGAGACGCTGCCTTATCCGGTGATCCTGCTTGTCGCCGCCGGTATCGGCCTCGTCGTCGCGCTCGTCGTCGGCCTTGCAACGCTGCGGCTGGCCGGCGTCTATTTCGTCATCTTCACCTTCGGGCTGGCCGAACTCATCCGTCAGCTCGTCACATGGTTCGAGACGACGGTGACGGGCACGCTCGGCCGCTACATCTTCCTGCCGCTGGGGCCTGAACACATCTACTGGCAGTTGCTTGCGCTATGCGCCGTGACCCTGCTCATAACCTGGTGGGTCGACCGGTCCCGGCTGGGCATGGCGCTCCGTGTGATCGCCGACGACGAGGTCGTGGCGTCCCACATTGGCATCGACATCGCCCGCACCAAGATCGCGCTCTTTGTGATCAGCGCCGTGCTCATCACGCTGGTTGGCGCGATCCAGGCCCCGCGCTGGACCTATGTCGAGCCGGCGATCGTCTTCAACCCGACCGTTTCGTTCCTGACGCTCATCATGGCCCTGCTTGGCGGCGCGGCGCGGCTGTGGGGGCCGGCGCTGGGCGCAATCCCACTCTTCATCCTGTTCGAATGGCTGTCGGCCAACTTCCCCAACCACTATTCGATCCTGCTCGGGCTGCTTTTCATCGTCATCGTGTTCCTGCTGCCGCGTGGCGTCATGGGTCTGCTGGAACGGTTGAGGGCGCCGTCTGCGCCCCTCGATCAAGCAGCAGGCACCGGCGCTCCGGCACAGGGCAAGCCGGCCAGCCAGGAGGCGCGAGGATGACCCCGCTTGTCTCGCTTCGCGGCCTCACCCGGCGCTTCGGCGGCCTGACGGCCGTCAACGGGCTCAGCTTCGACATTGTCGAGGGCGAGGTAGTCGGCCTGCTCGGGCCGAACGGCTCCGGCAAGACGACCGCGCTGAACATGATCTCGGGCGCTCTGAAACCCAGCGCCGGCGAGATCAGCCTGCGCGGCGAGGCGATCGGCGGCCTGAGCCCGCACCGCGTGGCGCGAAAGGGTGTCGCACGGACGTTCCAGCTCGTGCGCATTCTGCCTTCGCTGACGGTGATCGACAATGTGGTCGCGGCACTCGCCTTCCGCGCCGCGCCTCTGTGGGGCGATGTCGCTCGTGCCGAGGCCGAGGCGCTGCTTGCGCGGGTAGGTCTTGCCGGACGCGGGAACGAGGCGGCAGTGCAACTCACCTATATCGACCAGAAACGCGTCGAACTCGCCCGCGCGCTGGCCACGAAACCTTCGCTGCTGCTGCTCGACGAATGGCTGGCCGGGCTCAACCCGACCGAGTTGCGGACCGGGATCGACCTGATCGGCAGCCTGCGGGACGGCGGCATGACGATCCTGCTCGTCGAGCATGTGATGGATGCCGTCCGCGCGCTGTGCGGCCGCTGCATCGTCATGAATGCCGGCACCAGGATCGCCGATGGGGAAACCGGTGCCGTGCTGAAGGATCCCGAGGTGATGCGCGCCTATCTGGGGACGGACCATGCTTGAGGTCGAAAACCTGGCCGTCGACTATGGCAAGCACGTCGCGCTGCATGGCGTTTCTCTCGCGATGCAGGAAGGCGAGACGGTCGTTATCCTGGGCGCGAACGGTGCGGGCAAGTCGACTTTGCTGAAGTCGATCGCCGGGCTTGTGCGGCCGCGTGAAGGGGCAACGGTCGACTTCTCGGGTGCAAGTATAGTCGGACTGCCGGCGCACGAGGTGCTCGAGCGCGGCGTCGCGCTGGTGCCGGAGGGGCGCGGAATCTTCCCGGACCTCACCGTTGCCGAGAACCTGCTTCTGGGCGCCTATGCGCGGCGTGCGCGAAAAGACGAGGTCGCCAATCTCGCGATGGTGCTCGACCTCTTCCCGCGTCTGGCAGAACGGCGACAGCAGGCGGTCGCCACCATGTCCGGCGGCGAGCAGCAGATGGTCGCGATCGGCCGTGCCCTGATGTCCGCGCCGAAGCTCTTGATGCTGGACGAACCGAGCCTCGGACTTGCCCCTGTGCTGGTCGGCGAACTCTTCCAGTCGCTCGCGCGCATCGGTCGCAGCGGCGTCAGCCTGCTGATCGTCGAGCAGAACGTGCGCATCAGCCTGTCGATAGCCGACCGTGGCTACCTGCTCGAGGCGGGCCGAATCGTGGGACACGGGCCGGCCGACAGGCTCGCCGACGACCCTGCCGTGCAACACGCATTTCTCGGCGCTGCTGCCGATAGTTGAAGATGGAGACCAAGATGGACGTACTCGGACTGTTGATCGGACAGGAGGAAGGCCAAGCCTCGAACGGGGCAACCTTCGAACGCCGCAACCCGATCTCGGGCAACGTCGCGACGCGGGCCGCTGCTGCGACCGTGGACGACGCGATCGCAGCGGTCGACTCCGCCGCTGCCGCATTTCCGGAGTGGTCGCGGTCTTCGCCGCGCGAGCGCCGGGCGATCCTGTCCAAGGCTGCGGATATTCTGTCTTCCAAGGAAGACGCCTTCATCGAGGCGATGGCCGCGGAGATCGGGGCCACTGCCGGCTGGGCGCATTTCAACGTGATGCTCGCCTCCGACATGCTGCGCGAGGCCGCAGCCCTGACGACACAGATCACCGGCGAGGTGATCCCCTCGAACCGGCCCGGATCGCTGGCGATGGCGGTACGCCAGCCGGCGGGCGTGGTGCTGTCGATGGCGCCCTGGAATGCGCCGGTGATCCTCGGCGTGCGCTCGCTTGCCACCCCGCTTGCCTGCGGCAACACGGTGGTGATGAAGACATCGGAAATCTGCCCGCGCACCCATCGCCTGATCGTCGATGCGCTCAACGAGGCCGGCCTGCCGAAGGGCGTGCTCAACGCGGTATCGAACGCGCCGGACGACGCGCCGGGCATCGTCGAGGCCCTGATCGCGCAGCCGGCGGTGCGCCGCGTGAACTTCACCGGCTCGACCCGCGTCGGTCGTATCATCGCCGAGATTTCGGGCCGCTATCTCAAGCCGGCGCTGCTGGAGCTAGGAGGCAAGGCGCCGCTGATCGTACTTGACGATGCAGACATCGAGGCTGCCGTCGCCGCATCCGCATTCGGCGCCTTCATGAACCAGGGCCAGATCTGCATGTCCACGGAGCGTATCGTGGTTGACGAGCAGATCGCGGACGAGTTCGTGACTGCACTGGCCGCAAAGGCAACGAGCCTGAAGGCGGGCGATCCCACCCAAGGCAACACGCCGCTGGGTTGTGTCGTGGACACCGGAGCCGCCGGCCGTATCGGACAGCTCGTCAAGGATGCCGTCTCAAAGGGCGCGGTGCTTGCCGCCGGCGGCGCGATCGACGGCACCGTGATCCAGGCGACCGTCCTTGACCGCGTGACGCCGTCGATGCGCATCTATGGCGAGGAATCCTTCGGCCCGGTGGTCACGGTGGTTCGCGTCGGCAGCGTTGACGAGGCGGTCCGCGTTGCCAACGATACCGAATATGGACTGTCGTCCGCCGTCTTCGGCCGCGACGTCAACCGTGCCCTTTCGGTGGCGCGGCGCATTGAGTCCGGCATCTGCCATGTCAACGGCCCGACCGTGCACGACGAGGCGCAGATGCCGTTCGGTGGCGTGAAGGCGTCCGGTTACGGCCGCTTCGGCGGCAAGGCCGGCATCGCCGAATTCAGCGACCTGCGCTGGATCACGGTGCAGGACGGGCCGCTGCATTACCCGATCTGAGGCCACGTTCTTGAAGAAGCTCGACGGCAAGGCCTGCCTGATTACGGGCGGGGCCGGCAGCCTCGGTGCCGCAGCCGCGCGCCTGTTCATCGAACAGGGTGCGGCCGTGGTTCTCGTCGATCGCGATGCGGAACGGCTGAACGAGGTGGCGCGCGACCTGCCGCAGGAACGGGTCGCGGCGATTGCCGCCGACGTGGCAAGTGCAGAGGGGGCAGCGGCCTATGTGAATCTTGCGCTCCAGCGTTTCGGCGCGATCGACGTGCTCTTCTCCAATGCCGGCAATTTCGGCACCGTGCGGCCGATCGCGGACTATCCGGACGACGTCTTCGACGAGGTCTTGAGCGTCCATGTGCGCGGCGCCTATCTGGCGGCGAAACATGCCGCGCCGCATATGCGCACGGGCGGGTCGATCGTGATTACGTCGAGCGTCGCGGGGGTTCGGGGCGATGCCGGCGTCTATGCCTACATCACCGCCAAGCATGCGCAGGTGGGACTTATGCGATGCCTGGCGAAGGAGCTTGCGCCGCGCGGCATCCGCGTGAACACCATCCACCCCGGCCCGATCGACAACGGCTTTCAGCTCGCGGTGGAGCGGGGCCTCGGCGATGCCATGGGTGTCGACGGCACCGCGTTCTTCAACGATATGATTCCGCTCGGCCGCCACGGCACGGCCGACGAGATCGCACGCTCGGTGCTCTACCTTGCGAGTGACGATTCCAGCTTCGTGACCGGCACGACGCTCATGGTCGACGGCGGCATGAGCGTGTGAGCTCGCTTCAGCGGAACAGCGTGTCCACGAAAGCCGCGCCGATACCGACCTTTTCGTAGTGCTCGCGGCACATGGCGATGTAGTTGTGCACGTCGAAGAAGCCGTCCGGCTCGCCGTCCTCGTCGAGCCAGATCAGCGGCCCCTTCACCTGGAAGAAGACGCGCATCGGCTCGTCGCTGTCATAGGCGACCAGCGTGTGTCCCTCGCCCGGCGTCTCGTAGACGAAGTCACCGGCGGTCGCGGTCCAGTCGTGCTCAAGATAGCCCCATTTGCCGGAGATCGTGTAGGCGAAGACCTCGTGCGGGTGGTAGTGCCGGTTCACCAGTCCGGCCTTCTTCGCCATCAGGATGTCGCACCACTTGTTCTGCGTCGGGGAGATCCACAGCGGGCGCGACGACACCGTTTCGGTGAAGGGCACGTAGTAGCGTTCGTCCTCGGTCGGGGCATTGGCGATATAGACCTCGGGCAGCGCGTCTGGCTGGAAAACCTTGGTGATCGGCTTGAGGCCGCGCCAGAATTCCGTTGTCGCCGTTTCGGGCATGGGTACCTCCTCAGGTTGGCTGAATCAGGGGCGAACCCGCACGTCCAGAAGTGCGAGCGTGCGTTTCGTGCGGATATGGTCGAGCGCCTCGGCCAGCATGTCGGGCAGCGCAGCGCCGTCGTCGACACGCCGCGCCCAGGCGCGGCTTGCCTCGGCAACCCGGGTGAAATCCGGAACGGGCGAAAGCTGCGTCAGCGGCATGGTGTTGCTGCGCGCCGCATAGCCATCGGGATAGACGCCGAGCACCGACTGGCGCACCGCGCCCCATTCGGCGTTGTTGACGATGACGACGAGGATCGGCAGGTCTAGCGCCTCGGCGATCTGGTGGCAGGCGACCGGATTGGCGAACATGTAGGAACCGTCACCCATCGTGGCGACGATGAGCCGTTCGCGGTCAGCAAGCTGCATGCCGAGCGCGGCCGGGAACGACCAGCCGAGACCGCCCGCATGCGGCTCTTGATACCAGGCACGGTGATGGCCGAGCGTCATCGGGGCCATCGGGCAGCCAAGTTCCGACAGGACGGTTGCATCCTGTCCCTCGAGCGCCCGCGAAAGACACAGGCTGACCCATTCCTTGGTCATGATGCCGTCGCGCCCGGCTTCCGCGGAAGCCAGCGTCTTGTCCCGCGTCTTCGCATTCTCGGCGGCAACGGTCTCGCGCCGCCGCGTCAGCCGGTCGGCGTCCTGCGGGCGGAGCGCGTCCATCGCCGCCTTCAGCGCCAGAATGCCGTCGGACAGATCGCAGGCGATCGATATGTCGGAGCGGAAGTTGCGCACCGGAGTGCGGCTCGCCAGCGGGTCCTGCGCCATCTGGATGATCGTGCAGTCCGGCCGGGGCCGATGCTGTTCAGGCGACCACGGCGCCAGCGCGTCGAGAACGAGGATTGCGTCGGCGCGCTCGATCAGCTTCGCCGGGTTCGCCTCGGCGGCCATCGGATGATTGGTCGGGATCGCGAGCGCCAGCGCCCAGTACTGGCAAACCGGAATCCCCCATTCGGTTGCCAGCTCGGAAAGGGCGGCGAACGCCTCCGCGCTGCCGGTTCCGTGCTGCGCGAAGATCACCGGATTCTCCGCCTCAGCGAGCACCTTGGCCGCTTCCGTGATCTGGCGCGGATCGGCATGCGAAACGGCGGGCTGCATCAGCGGGCGGGCATCGAGCCCCGCGGTAGGCGCGGGCTCGCACAGCACCTCGCGCGGCAGGCTGACATAGACAGGGCCGCGCGGCGTCGAATTGGCGATCGCCCAGGCGCGGTCGGCGATTTCCAGCGCCTGTTCCGGGAAGCGCAGTTCGTAGTCCCATTTCGCGGCCTCGCGCACCAGCGCGGTCTGGTCGCGCATTTCCTGGCCCCAGCCGATCGGCACGGTGCGCGTTCCGAAGCGGTCCTTTTCCGTCGTGGGCGTGCGGCCTGAAAACAGCAGTATGGGAATGTGCTCGACGGCGGCGTTGATGGCGCCGATGGCGCAGTTGGCGAGGCCCACATTGGTATGCGCGATCACCGCCTGAGAACGGCCCGTGGCCAGGTAATAGCCGTGCGCCATGCCCATGGCGGCCGCCTCGTGCGGCATGATGAGCGCGCGGGGCAACGGCACGTCCTTGGTCGCAGCTTCCGCCAGCCCCTCGATGATCGGCGGGAAGTCGGTGCCGGAATTGCAGAAGAGATAGTCGACGCCGACTGCCTTCAGCCGTGCAAGCAGCGCGCCGCCTGCGGTTAGGGTCTCCAAGCCGGCTTTGATGGCAGCCTTGTCCATCGGATAGTCTCCGTTATTGCAGCAGGCGGGGAAGGGTGAGCGAGATTGCCGGAAACAGCACCAGCAGCGCGATCCGAACCATCTCGGTGCCGAAGAACGGCATGACGCCCTTGAACGTTTCCCGCATCGGTATGTCGCGCGCGAGCGCGTTGATGATGAACACGTTGAGCCCGACCGGCGGTGTTATCAGGCCGAGTTCCACGACGACGAGAATGACGATGCCGAACCACAGCTTCGTCTCGTCGGGTGTCAGCCCGAAATCGAGCCCGGCGATCACGGGCCAGAAAAAGGGGATGGCGAGGATCACCATAGACAGGCTGTCCATCAGGCATCCGAGAACCAGAAAGGCCGCGATGATGAGGACGAGGATAACCATCGGCGCGAGGCCGCTGCTCTGAAGCATCTCGGCGGCCGATTGCGGCACGCCGGCGCGCGACATGAAAATCTTGAGCAGCTCGGCGCCGAGCAGGATCAGGAAGATCATGCCGCTGGTGCGCGCCGTTTCCAGCAGAGCGTCACCAAGGCCGGGCAGCGACAGACGTCGCCTTGCAAAGCCGTAGGCCACGACAAGCGCCACGCCGATGGCGGCTGCGGCCGTCGGGTTGTAGATGCCCGCATAGATGCCGCCGATCACGACGCCGAAGATGACGAGGACAGGGATCGTGGCAAGCGTTGCTGCTCCGAGTTCCGCCCGCGAAACCGCCTGACCGGATGGGCCGGCTTCCGGCACGAATCGGCAGTAGAGCGCGACCGTGCCGACGAACATGAGTGTCGCCAGCAGGCCGGGCACGAGTGCGGCCGCGAACATGGTGACGATGTTCACCTCGACGATGATCGCATAGACGATCAGCACGACCGAGGGCGGGATCAGGATGCCAAGCGTGCCGCCCGCCGCGATGGTGCCGGTCGCCAGCGCGCCCGAATAACGATAGCGCCGCAGTTCCGGCAGCGCGACCTGCCCCATGGTGGAAGCTGTTGCCGTGGACGAACCGCAGACCGCGCCGAACCCCGCGCAGGCCGTTATCGCAGCCATGGCGACACCGCCGCGGAACCGGCCCAGCCAGGCGTTCGCCGCGCGGAACAGGTCACTGGACAGACCGCAGCGCGACGCGAGCCCACCCATCAGGATGAACATCGGCAGCACCGACAGGTCGTAGTTCGAGAACTGCGCGTAGGCGAGATCCTTGAGCTGGTTCAGGACGATCATCGGCCCCGATTGCAGCGATATGCCGAAGATGCCGACGAGGATCATCGTATAGGCGATCGGCACGCGAACGGCGATCAGCACCAGAAGCCCGGCGAGACCCGCTATGCCCGTGATGTAGCTGTCCATCATCGCGTCACCGGGGGCTGGATGCGTTGCGCGATGCGCGAGCGCTGGCGAGAAGGGTCACGATCGCGGCGCACAGCAGCAGCGCCAGCGAGACGAGGATCGGCGGAAAAGCCGTCCACAGCGGCAGCTTCAGCACGGGCGTCACTTCCGGATAGCGCAGGTAGCTGCGGAAGCCCGACGACATCTGCACCAGCAGCAGAATCGAGAAGGCGATGGCGAAAAGCGAGGAAAAGGCTGCCATGAGATTTTTGCCGCGCGCGCTCATGCCCTCGGTGAACACGTCGACCGTCACGTTAGAGCCCGTCATCTGGCAGTAGGGCAGGAACATGAAGATCGCGACGGCGATGATGTGCTTGACCAGTTCATGGTCTGCGGCGAACGGCCGCCCGAATAACAGGTTCGACAGCGCGCTCGCAGCCGTCATCAGCGCCAGGCCAAGGGTGAGGAGCCCGCCGCCCAGCGCCCACCACCGCACAACCCTGACCAACAGTGCGCCCAGTGCGGTTCTCGTAGGTGGCGGGGGAGGCTCGGTGCCTCCCCCGGTCAGTTCTGTCGCGCTCAAGACTTGTGCGCCGCCAGCGCGGTGCGCGCCGCCTCTACGAGACCGGCGGCATCGAACGTACCCGACTGCTCCTCGACCCAGCGGTCGACGACCGGAGCGAGCGCCGTATTGAAGGCGTCCATCTCTTCCTGCGAAAGCACGATGTGTTCGTTACCCTTGTCGACGGCCATCTTGATGCCGAAGTCGTCGGCACCGCGCCAGATCTTCGCCACCTCGAGCAGCCAGTCCTCACCGCTGTGCTTTGTGAAGATCTCCTTCAAATCGTCGGGCAGCGCTTCCCAGCGCGCCTTGTTCATGGAGACCTGGAAGGTCGTGGTGCCGAAGCGGTTATTGTCCGGTCCCTCGATCTGATACTGCGTCGACTCGAAAAGCTGCAGCGGCGGGATGATCTCCCAAGGGATCAGGGCGCCATCGACAGCGTTCGTGCTCAGGGCCTGCGGCAGGTCGGGAACCGGCATCGTCACCGGTGTTGCACCCATCGCCTCTACCACCGCATTGCCGGTGGGGCCTGGAACGCGCAGCTTGAGCCCCTGCGTATCGGCGGGCGTGCGGACGAGCTTGCTGGCCATGTGCAACGCCTGGCCCGCATGCACGTGCATGAAGAGGACATGGACGTCGGAGAACTCCTCCGCGAGGTGCTCGTCGTACATGTCGCGCATGGCGAGGTTGGCTGCGGCAAGGTCGTTCGTGAAGACGGTGGGCAGTTCGAACACCTCCGAGCGCGGGAAAAGCCCCGGCGTGTAGCCGTTCACCGTCCAGACGATGTCGACCACCCCGTCCGCGACCTGGCGGAAAAGCTGCGGCGGCGCGCCACCCAGCGACATGGCGGGGTAAATCTCTATCTTTATGCGGCCGGCCGACTCGTCCTGAATGGCCTTGGCCCAGGGTTCCAGCATCTGCGTGTGCGCAGGGGCCTTGGGGCCGAGGAAATGGTGAAGCTTCAGCTCCACTTCGGGATTCTGAGCCCAGGCCTGTCTCAGATAGGCGGGCATCGCAACGGCGGCAGCCGTCGCGGCAAGAAACTGCCGACGTCCGATCATCAATTTTCCTCCCGTTGGCGCGGGGACATATGCGACCGCGCTTCATTCGCCAGCAGGACGGAACCTCCTTCCATCATGCGGCACCACTCACGATAAGAGGCACCCTTCATTGCCGGAATAGACATTTTCAGACAATAATTGCACTTTATCTGGGTTGGGGTAAGAGTGATTTCGATGGCGCTTTTTACAAACCAGCCTGAGCCGGGCGCGCAGCCTGATGCCGAGGTCTCTCTGGTGCGCGGTGAATTGACATCCGGCGAATGGACGTTTCGCGATGCGCGCCATCGCGGCTTCGTCCTGGAATCCGGCAGGGGCCGGGTCAGGATGAGCGATGGCGAGATCGCCTTTGCGGCGCCCTGCCTGTTGTGGCTGCCAGCCGGCGCCCAGGCGCGACTTCTGCTCGAGGCCGGTTCGCGCGGCATTTCGCTTGCGGTCAACGAGGTCGGCATAGCCGGTGCCATCACAGCCGGACCTTTCGCCGGCCAGATGCGCGCGACCCTCGGCCAACCCTTGATCCATCAGCGGCTGGAAACCCGGCAGGCAAGACGCCTGTACGACGCCCTGGAAGCCATCGGCGAGGAAGCCGCGCTCGACCTGCCGGCCGGGCAGGAGGCGCGCCGCCATTTGCTCGCACTGTTCTTTATCGCGACCTGGCGTCTGTCGGGACCCATGATGCGCGAGACGAGACCGCTGCCGCGGACCATCGCGCAGCGTTTCCTCCACGCGGTCGACTTGCATTTTCGGGATCACTGGACGATTGCGCGCTACGCAGACGAGGTCGGTGTTTCGCCGGACAGGCTCAATGCCACGGTGCGGCGCACCACCGGGCGGTCGCCGCTGGCGCTCATCCATGGCCGCCTGATGCGCGAGGCCGAGGCCTTGCTCGACGATTCCAGCTTGCAGATTTCCGAGATCGCCGAAGAATTGGGCTTTTCCGACCCCGCCTATTTCAGCCGCTTCTACAAGCGGTTGTCCGGGCACTCGCCGAACATGCAGCGGCGCGACCTTGCGCGCCGCCACGGAGCTCCGTCATTCGCTGCCTGGCCCTGACAGTCGCCAGGCGGTCGCCTGAACGCCTCAGCTTCGAACGGCGCGTGCGCCCCAGATGAGGATGCAGGCGCCAACGAACCCGGCTACGAGATAGCCCAGCCAGCCGCCGAACGATACGCCGAGCAGCCCGAACAGGAAGCTCGCCACCGCCGCGCCGACGATCCCCAGAATGATGTTCAGGAAGAGGCCGGTATCGCTCTTCATGACGCTGGATGCGATCCAGCCCGCCAGCCCGCCTATGATGATGGCCGCAATCCAGCCCACGCTTGCGTCTTCCATATAAAGTCTCCTTCGTTGCCGCCCCGACATCGCAATGATTCATCTTCCGCGCGCGTTGGCAAGACCGATCGGGTCTGGACCATTGTCGAACTGTGTAGCGACCCTGTTCAGGCCTGCCGGCGGTTGCTAGCTTTCCCCTGCGGGAAGGGCAATCGAGGAGGTGGAATTCATGCGTTCTTTACGCGGTTACACATTGGTCCTGGCGCTGGCGGTGGCAATGCCGGCAGCGATCGCACAGGAAGCGCCCCAGCCCGAAGCCACCACGAAACTGGCCGAGCGCGTTTCCGTGCGGGCCAAGGAATTCATGGTCGCGAGTGCCCATCCGCTGGCAACGCGTGCGGGCTATGCCGTGCTGGAGGCGGGCGGCACCGCTGCGGATGCGGCGGTCGCGGTTCAGGCGATGCTGGGTCTGGTCGAGCCGCAGAGCTCCGGTCTCGGTGGCGGCGCCTTCGCGCTCTATTGGGATGCCGCGCTCGGCGAGCTGACGACGTATGATGCGCGCGAAACCGCGCCGCTCGCCGCCGACGAGACGTACTGGCTGGGCGAGGACGGCGCACCGATGGAGTTCGTCGCGGCCGTTGTCGGCGGTCGCTCGGCTGGCGTTCCGGGAACGCCGAAGCTGATGGAAACGCTGCACGGCAAGTTCGGGCGGCTGCCCTGGGCCGGCCTGCTGCAGCCGGCGATCGATACCGCGGAGCAGGGGTTCACGGTCTCGCAGCGGCTTGCCGATGCGATCCCGCAGGCACCGGGGCTCGACACCTTCGAGACGACACGCAGCTACTTCTTCGATGCCGGCGGCACACCGCTGGCCGAGGGCGCCACGCTTGAAAACCCGGCCTATGCGCGCACCCTCAGGCTTGTTGCCGAGCAGGGCGCGGCACCGTTCTATACGGGCCAGATCGCCCGCGACATTGTCGCCGCCGTGCGGACCGAGACGAATCCCGGTCTGCTGACCATGGAGGATTTCGCGCGCTACGAGGTGATCGAGCGCGAGCCGGTTTGCGTCGACTATCGCCAGAACGAGGTCTGCGGCATGGGTCCGCCGAGTTCGGGCGGTCTCACCGTCGGCCAGATGCTGGCCATGCTCGAGGCCTTCGACCTGCCGGCGATGGGTGAAGGCGTCGAGGCGCGCCATCTCTTTGCCGAGGCCTCGCGCCTGGCCTTCGCAGACCGCGGCATGTACATGGCCGACAGCGATTTCGTCGACATGCCGAAGGGGCTTCTGGAGCGCGCCTATCTCGCCGAGCGTGCGGCGCTGATCGATCCGGCGGCATCCATGGGCAAGGCCGAGGCCGGCGATCCGCCCTGGGACGAGACGAAGCTCTATGCCCCCGATGTCGAGCGTCCGCGCCACGGCACCTCGCATTTCGTCATCGTCGATGGCGACGGCAACGCGATCTCCATGACAACGACGATCGAGAGCGGCTTCGGTAGCCGCGTGATGACAAACGGTTTCCTGCTCAACAATGAGCTGACCGACTTCTCCTTCGCGCCGGAGGTAGATGGCAAGCCGGTCGCCAATCGTGTCGAAGCGGGCAAGCGGCCCCGCTCGTCCATGGCGCCGACGATCGTGTTCCGCGACGACCGGCCGGTGCTGCTGACCGGCAGCCCCGGTGGCGCCAACATCATCAACTACGTCGCGCTGTCGCTCGTTGCCCTGCTCGACTGGAACATGGACCCGCAGGAAGCGGTGGACCTGCCGCATGTCGTCAACCTGAACGGTACGACGCGTGTGGAAGAGGGCGACGGCGCCCAGCAGACGGCGGACGCCCTGACCGCGCTCGGTCATGAGGTCTCGATTGCCAACCTCAATTCCGGCCTCCACGTCATCAAGCTGGAAGGCGGCGAGCTGATCGGCGCTGCCGACAAGCGCCGCGAGGGACAGGTGATGGGCCGCTAGCTGACAGCCACGCTTATCGCGGCAGGCATTCTGGTATAGCTCCAGCGTAATCAAAGATTTCGCTGATTCGCGCTGGAGCGCGCCATGAACAGAACCGCCGCATCCTTCCTGCTCGTCACCGTGCTGACCGCTGCGCTGGCGGCGCTCAGCTTCGCCGTCGAGCAGAAGGGTTATGCCTTCGGCGCGCTCGGCCTTGCCCGGCTCGATAATCTCGCCAACGCGGCGACTTTCGTGCCGCTTGCAGCCATCTACGCCTTCGCTTCGGTGTTGATGATGATCCTGCCGCTGCGTGCCGCCGGCTTCGTCCACACCAATGGTGCGACGCCAACCTATGCGGCAACGCTGGTGCTGCTGGCGACGATCGTCGGCGTGCTCGTCGCCCGCTTCGCCTTCGGCGACCGGGCCGCGCTCTGGGCCCTGCTCGACTGGCAGTTCCTCTTTGCCGGCGGGATCATCGCCGCCCACCTGCTGATGAACGAACTGCGCCGCAACGTGCTGCTGCGCACGATCTTCTTCGTCGTCTTCATCGCCGCGACGCTGGCCTGCCTGTTCTGGACGTTCCGGCTCTGACCTGGCGGCCTTGCGATTATTGCAGGTCTGTCGTCTCCGTTTCCAGCCAGGCCCGGAACGAGCGCAGCGGCGGATGCTGCGCGCCGCTTTGCGGCCAGATCAGGTAATAGGCGCCGACACCCGAGATTGCTTCGCCATAAGCGGGCACGAGCCGGCCTGCCTCGATCTCCCCTGATGCCAGGAACGCCGGTAGCAGCGCCACGCCCATGCCGTGAATGGCGGCCTGGATCATCGTCGCGAACTGATCGAACATCATGCCGCGCGCCGGCTGCGCGCCACAGCCATGCGCCTCGAACCAGCTCGTCCATGCTCTTGGCCGCGTTTCGAGCAGCAGAAGCGGCGCGGTCAGAAGGTCGCTTGCCTCGTCCAGCGGATGACGCTTGTGGAAGTCCGGCGCGCAGCAGGCGATCATGCGCTCGTCGAACAGCTTGACGTGCTCGGTCTCCGGCCAGTCGGGGTCGCCGAAATGGATCGCGGCGTCGAAGGTGCTTTGGGCGAAGTCGAACCGTTGCAGGCGCGTGCCGAGATTGATGGTGACGCCGGGGTGCGCGGCGAGGAAATGCGGCAGGCGCGGGGCCAGCCAGCGTGTACCGAAGGTCGGCAGGATCGCCAGCGACAGCGTGCCGCCGCCGGGATTGGCGCGCAGCCCGAGCGTCGAGCGCGCGATCAGGTCCAGCGCCTTGCGCACGTCATGTGCATAGGCCTTGGCCGCGTCGGTCGGCTTGAGACGCTTGCGCTCGCGCTTGAACAGCGTGACCTCCAGCTGTTCCTCCAGCGTCTTGACCATGCGGCTGACGGCGCCCTGAGTCAGCGACAGCTCGCGCGCGGCCGCAGCCGTCGAACCGGTGCGGCAGACGGCCTCGAAGGCTGCCAGCAGGCTGATGGAGGGCTGGAGCCGCCGGGGCGTGCTCCAAATATGCGGATTCGACATGTTTGATCGACCAAAAAGCGTTTTGCCTGCATAATACGCGGCTCATAATATATCAAAGGCTGGAACGTCCGGTCGTGGCATGCTCTGCTGCCGCGACCGCTTCCGTATTCAATTCGCCGTTCAAAGAGGACAGGCATGAACATTTCCGCACAGACCTCTCCGCACAAGGACGAAAAGATGGCGTCGTTCTCGTGGTCCGATCCATTCCTGCTCGACGATCAGCTTACCGAAGACGAGCGCATGATACGCGACGCCGCGGCCGGGTTCGCTTCCGACAGGCTCCTGCCGCGTGTCGAAGAAGCCTATCTGGAGGAAAAGACCGATCCGGCCATCTTCTCCGAGATGGGGCAGGCCGGCCTGCTGGGCGTGACGATCCCCGAGGAATATGGCGGCTCGGGCGCAGGCTACGTGTCCTATGGCCTTGTGGCGCGCGAGGTGGAGCGTATCGATTCGGGCTATCGCTCGATGATGAGCGTCCAGTCGTCGCTGGTGATGCATCCGATCTATGCCTATGGCTCGGAAGAGCAGCGCAAGAAATATCTGCCCAAGCTCGCTTCGGGCGAGTGGATCGGTTGCTTCGGCCTGACCGAGCCGGATGCCGGTTCCGATCCAGGCGGCATGAAGACGCGTGCGGTGAAGACCGACGGCGGCTATCGCCTCAAGGGCTCCAAGATGTGGATCTCCAACGCACCGATCGCCGACGTATTCGTGGTCTGGGCCAAGTCCGAGGCGCATGACAACGCGATCCGTGGTTTCGTGCTGGAAAAGGGCATGAAGGGGCTCTCGGCGCCGAAGATCGGCGGCAAGCTGTCGCTGCGCGCGTCGATCACCGGCGAGATCGTGATGGAGGACGTAGAGGTCGGCGAGGACGCGCTCCTGCCGAACGTCTCCGGCCTCAAGGGACCGTTCGGCTGCCTCAATCGCGCCCGTTACGGCATCTCCTGGGGCGCCATGGGCGCGGCCGAGGATTGCTGGTTCCGCGCCCGCCAGTACGGCCTCGATCGCAGACAGTTCAACAGGCCGCTGGCACAGACGCAGCTCTTCCAGAAGAAGCTCGCCGACATGCAGACGGAAATCGCGCTTGGCCTTCAGGGCTCCCTGCGCGTCGGCCGCCTGATGGACGAGGGCAGGTTCGCACCGGAGATGATCTCCATCGTCAAGCGCAACAATTGCGGCAAGGCGCTGGACATCGCCAGGCAGGCGCGCGACATGCACGGCGGCAACGGCATCCAGATCGAATATCACGTCATGCGCCACGCGCAGAACCTCGAGACGGTCAACACCTATGAGGGCACGCACGACGTTCACGCCCTCATCCTGGGCCGTGCGCAGACGGGTCTGCAGGCGTTCTTCTAAGGCAGCCGCCCAAGGCATGATCGTAATGAAATGAAGGTCCGCGCTTGCGCGGACCCGCAAGCTTGAAAAGGGTCTTTGAACATCATGGATATCGCAAAGGAAACGACGGCGCTTCTCGAACGGCTCGGCGTGGACAAGGCTGTGCTGGCGGGCGGCTCGATGCCGTCCTACAGCCCGTTGACCGGCGGCAAGGTCGCCGACCTGTCGCCGATCTCGGCGCAGGACGCGGCAAAGGCGATCGATGCGGCCGATGAGGCGTTCCGCCAGTGGCGCAACGTGCCGGCCCCGCGCCGTGGCGAACTCGTGCGCCTGCTGGGCGAGGAACTGCGCGCTTCCAAGGACGACCTCGGCCGTCTCGTTTCTATCGAGGCAGGAAAGATTCCGTCCGAGGGTCTGGGCGAGGTTCAGGAGATGATCGACATCTGCGACTTCGCGGTTGGCCTGTCGCGCCAGCTCTATGGCCTGACCATCGCATCCGAGCGCCCCGGCCACCGCATGATGGAGACCTGGCACCCGCTCGGCGTCGTCGGCGTGATCTCGGCATTCAATTTCCCCGTAGCCGTGTGGTCTTGGAATGCTGCGCTGGCGCTGGTGTGCGGAAATTCGGTCGTCTGGAAGCCGTCCGAAAAGACGCCGCTGACCGCGCTCGCCTGCCAGGCGATTTTCGCGCGCGCCGCGTCGCGTTTCGGTGATGCGCCCGAGGGTCTGCTGCAGGTGCTGATCGGCGACCGCGCCATCGGCGAGGTGCTTGTCGACCACCCGAAGGTTCCGCTCGTCTCCGCCACCGGCTCGACCCGAATGGGTGCCGAGGTCGGCCCGCGGCTGGCGAAGCGGTTCGCGCGCGCCATCCTCGAACTCGGAGGCAACAATGCCGGCATCGTCTGTCCCTCCGCCGATCTCGACATGGCGCTGCGCGCCATCGCCTTCGGCGCCATGGGCACGGCAGGCCAGCGCTGCACGACGCTGCGGCGGCTGTTCGTACACGAGAGCGTTTATGACGATCTCGTGCCGCGCCTGAAGAAGGCCTACGAAAGCGTTTCGGTCGGCAACCCGCTCGAGACCGGCGCGCTGGTCGGTCCGCTGATCGACGCCGCTGCCTACAAGGGCATGCAGTCGGCACTTGAAAAGGCAAAGGCCGCGGGCGGCGAGATCACCGGCGGAGCGCGCATCGAGACGGCCCACGACACCGCCTTCTATGTGCGCCCGGCGCTGGTCGAGATGCCGAAACAGGTTTCGCCAGTCACCGAGGAAACCTTCGCTCCCATCCTCTATGTGATGAAATATTCCGACTTCGACGCGGCAATTGCCGACCACAATGCAGTGGGTGCGGGGCTTTCCTCGTCGATCTTCACCCTCGACATGCGCGAGGCCGAGCGCTTCCTGTCGGCCGACGGCTCCGATTGCGGCATTGCCAACGTCAATATCGGCACCTCGGGTGCGGAGATCGGCGGTGCATTCGGCGGCGAGAAGGAAACCGGCGGCGGCCGCGAATCCGGATCGGACGCGTGGAAGGGCTACATGCGCCGCGCCACCAACACGGTGAATTATTCGACCGTGCTGCCGCTGGCGCAGGGCGTCTCGTTCGACATCTGACGCGATCGTCTCAACGAAAAAAAGGGCGGCACTTGTGCCGCCCTTTTTCTTTTCAATCAGGCCGGGCGCTCAGGCCGCGCTGGCCAGGCGTTCCCGCGCAAACGATCGGCCATCGCTGTCGAAGATGTGCAGATCGCCGGCATCGGCCGTCAGCCGCACGGTCGAGCCGCGCTCGACCTCGGCGTTGCCGGGCAGCTTGGCGACCAGCGGCTCGCCTTCGCGGCCCAGGTCGACGTAGAGAAGCTGCACCTCGCCGAGCTGCTCGATATAGTCGATGCGCCCTTCGAACAGCACGCTGCCATCCGCGTCCGTTGCCAAGCGCAGGTCTTCCGGTCGCACGCCGAAGCTGGCCTGTGTGCCGGCGGCCGAGTCCGGCGTCTGGGTGGGTACGTGCGCGACCGTCCCGTCGGCGAGCCGAACGGCGGTGGGCCCGCCCGCCCGCTCGATCGTGGCCGGCACGATGTTCATCGACGGCGAACCGATGAACTGGGCAACGAACAGATTGCCAGGGTGGCGATAGAGTTCCATCGGTGAGCCGACCTGCTCGACATAACCGTCCTTGAGCACCACGATCCTGTCGGCGAGCGTCATGGCCTCGACCTGGTCGTGGGTGACGTAGATCATCGTCGTATTGGCCATCTGCTCCTTGAGCTTGGCGATCTCTATGCGGGTCGCGACGCGCAGTGCGGCGTCGAGGTTCGACAGCGGCTCGTCGAACAGGAACACCTTCGGGTTGCGGCAGATGGCGCGACCGATGGCGACGCGCTGCCGCTGGCCGCCGGAGAGCGCCTTGGGCAGCCGGTCGAGATATTTGGTGAGCTGCAGGATTTCCGCCGCCTGCTTCACGCGCTCGTCGATCTCCGCCTTGCTGGCCTTGGCGATCTTCATGCCGAAGGCCATGTTGTCGTAGACGGTCATATGCGGATAGAGCGCATAGGACTGGAACACCATGGCGATGCCGCGCTTGGACGGCGGCACGTCGTTGACCAGGTCTCCGTCGATCTGCAATTCGCCCCCGGTTATGTCCTCGAGACCGGCGATCGTGCGCAAAAGTGTCGATTTCCCACAGCCGGACGGGCCGACGAAGACGATGAACTCGCCCGATTTTATGTCGAGATCGATGCCGTGCAGGATTTCGAGGTTGCCGTAGGCTTTCCTCACATCCTTGAGCAGAAGATTGGCCATGTTTTCCTCCTCCCGATTCCGTTCGTTCAGGCAATCCGTCCGAACCAGGCGCCATAGGCGCCGAGCCTGATCGTTCCGCCCGCGCTTGTGCCCGCAAAGCCGTGCCCCGGTATCGAGACCGGCGAAACGCCGTCGCCCAGCTCCAGCGCGGCGTCGTTGCCGCCGAGGTTGAAGGCGCACAGGATCTGTTCGTTGCCGTGACGGCGGGTGAAGACCACCACGTCGCCCTGCGCATCGTTGAAGGTGATTGAGCCCTTGATCAGCGCCGGATGGGCGGCGCGGAAGGCGAGCATGCGGCGGTAATGTTCGAGCAGCGAATGATCGTCGCCGGTCTGGGTGTTGACCGCCATGGTCAGATGCTCGGCAGGCACCGGCAACCAGGGCCGGGCCGGCGAGAATCCGGCATTGGGCTGGTGCGAATCCCACACCATCGGCGTGCGGCAGCCGTCGCGCCCCTTGAATTCCGGCCAGAAGCGGATGCCGTAGGGGTCATGGAGGTCCTCGAAGGCGAGGTCCGCCTCCGGAAGGCCGAGTTCTTCGCCCTGATAGATGCAGACCGAGCCGCGAAGGCTCATCAGCAGGGCCGAAATCACCTTCAGATAGGCGGTGCGATCCCATTCGCTGGCCGCCCAGCGCGATGCGTGGCGCATCACGTCGTGGTTGGAAAAGGCCCAGCACGACCAGCCGTCGCTGGCGACACGGTCGAATTCCTCCAGCACGGTACGCACCCGCTCTGCGCTGATCTTGTCGGGCGACAGGAAGTCGAACGAGTAGCACATATGCACGCGGTCGTTGCCGGCCGTGTAGTCCGCCACGATCTTCAGGCCGCGCTGCGCGTCCCCCACCTCGCCGACAGCCGCTGCCGCCGGATATTCGTCGAGCAGCGCGCGGAAGCGGGTGAGGAACGCCACGTTTTCCGGCCTGCTCTTGTCGTAGATATGGTCCTGCCAGTTGTAGGGATTGACGGCTGGCGCCGTTGAATAGTCCCGCGATTCCGGCGCCAGTGCCGGATTGTCCTCGAGCCCCTGGCTGTGGAAGTAGAAGTTGATCGTATCGAGCCGGAAGCCGTCGACGCCGCGCTCCAGCCAGAAGCGTGTAACGTCGAGCAGCGCGTCCTGGACCTCGCTGTTGTGGAAGTTGAGATCCGGCTGCTCGGCCAGGAAGTTGTGCATGTAATATTGCTGACGCCGCGCATCCCACGCCCAGGCGGACCCGCCGAAGATCGACAGCCAGTTGTTGGGCGGCGTGCCGTCGGGCTTTGCGTCCGCCCATACGTACCAGTCGGATTTCGGGTTGTCGCGCGAGCCCCGGCTTTCGCGGAACCATGGATGCGCATCCGACGTGTGCGACAGGACGAGGTCGATCATCACCTTGAGCCCGAGCCGATGCGCCTCGGCGACCACCGCGTCGAAATCGTCCAGCGTGCCGAACATCGGCTCGACGTCACGATAGTCGGAGACGTCGTAGCCGAAATCCGCCATCGGCGAGCGGAAGAAAGGCGAAATCCAGATCGCGTCCGCGCCGAGGCTGGCGATATGCGGCAGCCGGGTCAGGATGCCGCGCAGGTCGCCAATGCCGTCACCGTCGGAATCCTGGAAGGAGCGCGGGTAAATCTGGTAGATGACTGCCCCCCGCCACCAGTCGCGATCCGGTTCCACCGCCGGTTCCGCGCCTTCCCTGTTCTGGATATGCACTGCAGTCTGCATCGATCAACCACCCTTGACGGAGCCCGCGAGCAGCCCGCGGACGAAATAGCGTTGCAACGAGAAAAACACGATAAGCGGCACGATTATGGTGACGAAGGCCGATGTGGTGAGAATTTCCCAATCGCCGCCGCGTGAACCGAGCAGCGCATTGAGCTTGCCGGTCAGCACGAGCTGGCTCGAGCCTGAGCCCAGGAACACCATGGCCACCAGCAGGTCGTTCCACACCCACAGGAACTGGAAGATCGCAAAGGAGGCGAGCACGGGGAAGGAGAGCGGCAGCACGATCTTGACGAAAATTTCGAAGTCGCTTGCTCCGTCGATACGCGCCGATTCCATGATCTCGCGCGGCAGGCCGGCGATATAGCTGCGCAGCAGGTAGATCGCGAACGGCAGGCCGAAGCCCGTATGCGCAAGCCAGATGCCGAGATAGGTCTTGGCCGGCACGCCGAAGAAGGCGCCGACGCCATTATAGAGCTTGAGCAGCGGTATCAGCGACATCTGCAGGGGTACAACCAGCAGGCCGATGACGACGGCAATGAGGATCGCGCGGCCGGGAAAACGCATCCAGGCGAGCGCGTAGGCTGCGAACGCCGCAATCAGGATCGGGATGATGGTGGCCGGAATCGTCACGGTCAGCGAGTTGATGAACGATCGGCCGATGCCCTCCGAAAACAGCACCGTCTCGTAGTTTTCCGTGGTGAAGCGCGGCGGTGTCGATGCCTCGAAGAAGACGCGCTCGCCGCGGCGACCCTCAAAGGCTACGGGCGAGGAATAGACATAGCTGCCGTCCTCGTTTACCTGCAGCGTGACGCCGTCTTCCAGCTCGGCCACCGTGCCGGCCTCATGCGCGGTCGGCTCCTGGATGCGCGTACCGAAGGCGGTGATGGTCAGTGCGGTGCCGTCCTCCAGCAGATTGCCGGAGATCACGAAGCGTCCGCCCTGCTCGACCTGGGCGTCGGCTGCGTCGGTGCGGCCTTGCCCGGTCTGCGACGAGGTGGTCAGCGCGGTCCACCAGCCGGAAACGGCGATCTGGTCCTTGTCGCGCAGCGACGACACGAGAATGCCGAGCGTCGGGACGGTCCAGACGATGACGATCAGCAGCACGGCGATATGAACGCCCCAGCGCTGGGCAAAACTTTTGCCGGTCGCAGCCATGTCAGTGTCCTCCCGTCTCGCGCGTGGCGTTGCGGATGTTCCAGATCATGATCGGTATGACGGCGAGCATGATGATGATCGCGATGGTCGCGCCGCGGCCGAAATCGCCGCCGCCGCGGAACATCCAGTCGAACATCAGATTGGCGAGAACCTGGGTGTTCCACTGCCCGTTTGTCATGGTCAGCACGATGTCGAAGACCTTGAGGACCAGGATGGTGATGGTGGTCCACACCACCGCGATCGTGCCCCAGATCTGCGGCACCATGATCTTCCAGAAGATCTGGAAGCCGTTGGCGCCGTCGATGGTCGCAGCCTCGATCGTTTCGTCGGGGATACCGCGCAGCGCGGCCGACAGGATCACCATGGCAAAGCCCGTCTGGATCCAGATGAGGATCACCATCAGAAAGAAGTTGTTCCAGAAGGGCAGCGAAATCCATACCTGCGGTTCTCCGCCGAACCATTGCACGATGGCGTTGAGCACGCCGATCTGCGTCTGGCCGTCGCCGCGGTACTCATAGATGAACTTCCAGATCACGCTGGCGCCCACGAACGAGATGGCCAGCGGCATGAAGACGAACATCTTGGCGATGTTGCCCCACCAGATGCGGTCGGTGAGCACGGCGATGACGAGGCCGAAGAAGGTGCAGGCCGCCGGCACAACGGCGAGCCAGAGGAAATTGTTAAAGATCGCCTGGCGGAATTCCCTGTCGCCCAGCGCCCATTCGTAATTGGCGGTGCCGACAAAATTCTGACCGCCGCGGTCGAGGAACGAGAGGCGCGCCGTCTCGATCACGGGGTAGATGAGATAAATCGTGAGGATCAGGAGGGCAGGCCCGAGAAACAGCCACGGCCGGATCAGTCCTTGGCGTCGCAGATTGTCGATGGCCGACTGGCTCGAAACGCCGTGCGCCGGAAAGACCAGGTCCAGCAGTCGGTTGGCGCCCCAGAAATAGACGACGCAACCCGAAACGCCCAGAACGACAGTCAGAATCGCAGAGATGATCTGCCCCGTCATCGTATCCTCCCACTGCTGGCCGGGGCTTGCGCGGGAAGCGTCCCACGCCGGCCCCGGTGCGATAGATTTGTCCGAAGGTGTCGACTTGTCTGCCGGTCCGGGCCGCGCGCGACCCGGACCGTTAGTTTCGGGGGAGGAGCCCCGCCCTTATTTGATCGCGTCCCAGCTCGTCTGGATTTCGGTGGCAACCTGCTCGGCCGGCTTGCCGCCGACGAGTTCGACCATGCCAGTCCAGAACGATCCTGCGCCGATGCGTCCGGGCATCAGATCCGATCCGTCGAAACGGAAGGTCGTGGCGTCGGCAAGGATCTGCCCCTGGCGCTTCAGCTCTTCGTTGGCATAGGCATCGACGTTGACGCCCTTGTGCGGGGTCACGAAACCCGACTGGGCCATCCACAGCTCATGCGTGAGCGGCATCTTCAGGAACTCGATGAAGGCTCGCGAGGCATCCGAATCGCTGGTGATCATCGCCAGCGTGCCGGCGCCGAGAACCGGCTTGCCGAGATCCTTTTCCGCGTAAGGCGGCATGTAGAAGAAGTCCGCATCGATGCCCATCTCGGTTCCCTCTGGGAAGAAGGACGGGATGAATGACGCCTGATGGTGCATGTAGCACTTGGGCGGAATATCGAAGAGGCCCTTCGGGCTGTCACGGAAGTCGGTCGCGGCGACCGCGGCAGCGCCACCGTTGACGTAATCGTTGTTGGTGGCGATGGAGGCGAAGATTTCCAGCGCCTCCACGACCTGTGGGTCGTTGAAGGGAATCTCGTTCTTCACCCACTGGTCGTAGACGGACGGTTCGTGGATGCGCAGCATAATGTCCTCGACCCAGTCGGTCGCGGGCCATCCGGTCGCGCCGCCCGAACCCAGGCCGATGCACCACGGCACACCGCCATCCTCGACGATCTGGTCCTGCAGCGCCAGCAACTCTTCCATGGTCTCCGGCACTTCGTAGCCGGCATCCTCGAAATTGTCCGGCGAATACCAGACGAGCGATTTGACGTCGGCCTTGTAGGGGAAGGCGAAGAACTGTTCATCGCCCGTATCGTCGGCATAGGTGCCGAGATCGACCCAGGATTCGCCGGCCCCGTAGTTCTGGGCGACCCAGGCGGCAGTGTCTTCGCCGAGGGGCGTGAGCAGGCCCTTCGATGCAAGGTCCTGGATAAGGCCCGGCTGCGGCAGGATCGCGATATTGGGCGGGCTGCCCGCCTGCGTGTCGATGACGATCTGCTGTTCGTAGTTCTCTGACGACGAATAGTTGACGGTGGCACCCGTCGCTTCTCGGAAATATTCGAGGATCGACTGGATTAGGTCTTCGTCGGCGCCGCGCCAGGGTCCGAAAACGGTGAGCGTCTGACCAGACAGGTCGGTCTGCTGCAAGGTCTCGTAGTCCGACCAGGTGAAACGGCCGTCCTCGCCCGGCGCGAATTTGAGCTCGGCCGCGGCCGGTGCCGCATACATGGCTATTGTGGCGAGCGCTGCACCCACCAGCAGGGATTTCCTCATGATTTCCTCCCGTTCGAAATCGACATCATTCGATGCACGCGACCTCCATTGCGCACACGGCCGGCGCGTTGTTTCGCCGATTGCTCCGACACGAAATCCAAAGCGCTTTGACTGCTTGCATCTTCGACACCGAATTGACGCAAAGTCAATAGGGGCAGAGGCCTAATCGATTTAATATAGCCGTAATGGCGCGCTGCAGCATAGGCTTGCAGCAATGCGGTGTAAATTTCCGCTTTGCCAGCGGGCACGGTCAGCCCTAATATTCATGGGAAGAAAGCGATATCGACACTGAATTTAGCTCGATCATTCAAAGCGATTTGGGTGAAATGGCACGAAGTGTTGACGTCGGCAGTGGAGCAGGAACGTGAACCTCAAGCAGCTATCCAGGATGCTGGATCTGTCGCAGACAACGGTGAGCCGCGCGCTCAACGGCTATCCCGAAGTTGCGGAGGAAACGCGCAGGCGGGTCGTCGACGCCGCCAAGCGGCACGGCTATCGCCCCAACCCGAGCGCAAGGCGCCTCGCGACAGGCAAGGCGGGCATGATCGGCTATGTCATGCCAACGGGAGCCAGCGTGGAGATCGATCCGCATTTCGTCGAGTTTCTTTCGGGCCTCGGCGACTATGCACGTACGCATGAGCTCGACCTCGCGCTGTCACCTTCGACCATGCAGGACGAGGAAACCACCTATCGTCGCATCGTCGCCAACCGTCAGGTCGACGCGGTCTATATTTCCTCGCCGCGCCCGAAGGACAGTCGCATCAGGTTGCTCAACGAGCTGGGCATTCCGTTCATTGTGCATGGCCGATCGGAGGGGCTCGACTTCGACTATCCCTTTCTGGACATCGACAACGAGGCCGCATTTTACGAGGCCGCGCGCCTGCTGGTGCAACTTGGGCATCGCCGTATCGCCCTTATCAACGGCAATCCAGACCAGACTTTCGCCATTCATCGCGAGCGCGGCGCGCGGCGGGCCATGACGGCCAGCGGGGTCGAATTGCCCCCCTCACGCGTCCGGGCACTGCCGATGACGGAAGAAAACGGCTATGCCGCGGCGCGTGAAGTGCTTGCCTCACAGGAGCGCCCGACGGCGATCATGTGCTCGAGCATGCTGATGACGCTGGGCATCATCAGGGCGTTGCGCGATGCAGGTCTCAGCGTGCCGGGCGACGTTTCGCTGATCGCGCATGACGACGTGTTTCCCTTTCTGCGCCCGGAAAACTTCCCTGTGCCGCTGGCAACCACCCGGTCGTCGATCCGGTCCGCAGGTCAACGCATCGCCGAGCGCCTGGCAGCGCGAATAGGCGGCCTTGAGGAAGGTGCGCGCGGCGAGGTGTGGCCGGTCGATCTCGTCGTGCGCGGCTCGGTCGCGCAGGCCCGGACCTAGCGCCGGCGACGTTTGCGCCCGTAGAGCTCGAGCCTGTGGTGGACGATCTCGTAGCCCAGCTCGCGCGCGATTTCCTGCTGCAGCTCCTCAATGCGGTCTGACTGGAACTCGATCACGTCGCCGGTCTCGATGTCGATCAGGTGGTCGTGATGATCGCCCACGGCAGGTTCGAAGCGCGATGGTCCGCCCTCGAAGGCGTGGCGGTGGATGGCGCCGATGCCCTCCAGCAGCTTCATCGTCCGATAGACGGTCGACAGCGATATGCTGTTATCGATCGCGACCGCGCGCCGAAATATCTCCATTGCGTCGGGATGATCGCCCGCATCGGAAAGAATGCCGAGTATGACCCGGCGAGGCCGGGTGATGCGCACGCCGGCCTCTCGCAATGCCGCCTCGTAATCAGGCTTCGGAATCACGGTCTGGTTCATTGGGCGAATATGCTTCTTTTGGGCAATCGTTGCAAAGAATGATCGCTGTGGTGCGAGTTCCGTGGCAAGGCGCAGGTCGCCATTCCTGCATGACGTCCTGGTTGGAGCCCGATGACAGAGCTTCTATTTGCAAACGATTTGCAATTGCATTGACGTAGATGCGAAAGCGCGCTATGTGCTGATAGTCCACTTACCATCCTGCCGATTCCGGAGCTTTCATGTTCGCCAGATCCGTTCTAGCCGCCCTTGCCCTGTGCCTCGCCATGCTGCCTGCCGCAGCGCAGGAGGAAAGGTTGAAGGTCGTCACCACGTTCACCGTCATCGCCGATATTGCCAGCAACGTTGCCGGCGAGGCTGCCGACGTCGAATCGATCACCCGGCCGAACGCCGAAATTCACGAATACCAGCCGACGCCGGGCGACATGCTGCGCGCCCAGGACGCCGACCTGATCCTATGGAACGGCCTCAACCTCGAGCTCTGGTTCGAGCGCTTTTTCCAGAACCTGCGCGACGTACCCGGCGTGGTGGTCAGCGAAGGCGTCGAGCCGATAGGCATCACGGAAGGCCCATATAGCGGGAAGCCGAACCCGCATGCGTGGATGTCGCCGAGCGACGTTCTGACCTATGTCGAGAAAATTCGCGCCGCCTTCGCAGAGCACGATCCCGCCAATGCCGAAATCTATGCGGCCAATGCCGCTGCCTATTCGGCCGAGATCGAAGCCATGGTGCAGCCGATCCGCGAACGGCTTTCCACCATTCCCGAAAAGCGTCGCTGGCTGGTCACCAGTGAAGGCGCATTTTCCTATCTTGCGCGCGACTTCGGCCTGAAGGAACTTTACCTCTGGCCCATCAATGCGGATGCGCAGGGCACGCCGCAGCAGATCCGCAAGGTGATCGACCAGATGCGAGAGAACGAAATTCCGGCGATCTTCAGCGAAAGCACGGTCTCGCCGAACCCGGCCCAGCAGGTGGCGCGCGAAACGGGCGCCAGCTATGGCGGGGTTCTCTACGTCGACTCCCTGAGCGATGCCGATGGACCGGTCCCCACCTATCTCGATCTTCTGCGCGTCACCACGGAAACGATAGCCGAAGGCCTTTCTCAATGAATGTCGCGGCGGAAAAGTCGCTGTCCATGCAGGCCGGTGCGTCGAGCGCCGGCCTCGACGTGCGGAATGTGACGGTCACCTACCGCAACGGCCATGCGGCGCTGGTCGATGCCGGCTTCTCGATCCCGCGTGGCACGATCACGGCGCTTGTAGGCGTCAACGGCAGCGGCAAGTCGACGCTGTTCAAGGCGATCATGGGTTTTGTGCCGCTGGCCGCTGGTTCCGTCTCGATCATGGGCGAGCCGGCCGGCCGTGCCCTGCGCCGCAACGTTGTCGCCTATGTTCCGCAGGCCGAGGAGGTCGACTGGAATTTCCCGATCCTTGTCGAGGACGTTGTGATGATGGGCCGCTACGGCCACATGAACTTTCTGCGCATCGCTTCGGCGAACGACCGGCGTATGGTCGACGAGGCGCTGGAGCGCGTCGGCATGTCCGGGTTCCGCAAGCGCCAGATCGGCGAGCTTTCGGGCGGCCAGAAGAAGCGCGTCTTCCTGGCGCGCGCGCTGGCGCAGGAAGGGCAGGTGATCCTTCTCGACGAGCCGTTCACCGGCGTCGACGTCACCACCGAGGAGGCGATCATCGCCCTGTTGCGCTCGCTGCGCGACGAGGGTCGCGTGATGCTGGTCTCGACACACAATCTCGGCACGGTCCCCGAATTCTGCGACCGTGCGGTGCTGCTCAACCGCACCGTTCTGGCCGCCGGCCCGACGAACGAAGTCTTCACCCGGCCCAATCTGGAGGCAGCTTTCGGCGGCGTCCTGCGCCATTTCGTCCTCGGCGGTCCGGTGCTGCACGACGACGAGGACGGGCGCGAATTGACGGTGTTGACCGACGACGAGCGGCCCTTCGTGCTTTACGGCGACAAGGCGCAGTCGAGCAGCGGCCCTGCCAACGCGGAGGACAATGCCGCCGCACGCGGGGATGACCCCCAATGAGCGAACTGCTCTTCCAGCCGTTTTCATACGGCTACATGGTCAACGCCATGTGGGTGTCGGCGCTGGTCGGCGCCGTATGCGCCTTTCTGTCGGCCTATCTGATGCTGAAGGGCTGGTCGCTGATCGGCGATGCGCTCTCGCATGCCATCGTTCCCGGCGTGGCCGGCGCCTACATGCTGGGCCTGCCGTTTGCCGTGGGCGCATTCTTTTCCGGTGGGCTTGCCGCCGGTGCCATGCTGTTCCTGACCACCCAGACGCGGCTGCGCGAGGATGCAGTAATCGGGCTTATCTTCACCTCCTTCTTCGGCATCGGCCTCTTCATGGTGTCGCTGTCGCCGGCTTCGGTGAACATCCAGACCATCGTGCTCGGCAACATCCTTGCGGTGACGCCGGCCGACACGCTGCAGCTCGTCATCATCGCCGGCGTCTCGCTGGCGATTCTCATCGCCAAATGGAAGGACCTGATGGTCACCTTCTTCGACGAGAACCATGCAAGGTCGATCGGCCTGCGGCCCGGGCTGCTGCGTGTGTTGTTCTTCACGCTGCTTTCGGCCTGTACGGTCGCTGCGCTGCAGACGGTGGGTGCATTCCTCGTCATCGCCATGGTCGTTACGCCGGGCGCGACGGCTTACCTGCTGACCGACCGCTTTCCGCGGCTGATCGCCATCAGCGTGGCGATCGGTTCGCTGACGAGCTTCGTCGGGGCCTATGCGAGTTACTTCATCGATGGCGCTACCGGCGGCATCATCGTTGTACTGCAGACGCTGATTTTCCTCGCCGCATTCTTTCTGGCACCGAAGCATGGGCTGCTTGCGGCCCGCAGGCAGGCACGGGCCGCGATCGAGGCTGTGCGATGATCGACACGCTGCTTCTGCCTTTCCAGTTCCCGTTCATGCAGCAGGCCTTCGTGATTGCGATCCTGGTGGCCGCGCCGATGGGGCTGCTGTCATCCTTCCTGATCCTGAAGGGCTGGTCGCTGATGGGTGACGCCATCAGCCATGCGGTGCTACCGGGAGTCGTGCTGGCCTATGTTGCCGGTTTGCCGCTTGCAATCGGTGCCTTCGGCGCGGGTATGTTCTGTGCGCTTGCAGTCGGCTTCCTGAAGGAGAACAGCCGCGTCAAGGAGGACACCGTCATGGGCGTGGTGTTTTCCGGCATGTTCGGCCTCGGCATCGTCATGTTTTCGATGATCGAGAGCGAACTGCACCTGCTGCATGTGCTGTTCGGCAACATCCTGGGTGTGACCTGGGGCGATGTTGCCGAAACAGGCGTCATAGCCCTGATAGCGCTCGGCTTCGTCGGCCTGCTGCGCCGCGACCTGCTTCTGCATGCGTTCGACGCCCAGCACGCCCGCGCCATCGGCCTCCCGGTGCGGTTCTACCACTACGGGCTTCTGGCCGTCCTGTCGTTGACCATTGTCGGCGCCCTCAAGGCAGTCGGCATCATCCTTGCGATCGCCATGCTGATCGCGCCGGGCGCGATTGCGTTTCTCGTGACCCGTCGCTTCGAGGCCATGCTGGCGGTTGCCGTTTCGGTGGCGGTCGGCTGCGCCTTCCTTGGCGTCTACCTGTCGTTCTTCATCGACAGCGCGCCCGCGCCCACCATCGTGGTCTTGATGACACTGGTCTTCGTCGCAGCCTTCGCCTTGTCGCAGATGCGTGCAGCTCCCGCCAGTCCGCGATCAGCGCACGATGAAGCCGGCGCCTAGCGGATCGTCATCCTCGACGACGAATTCCGCGCGTCCGCTGTAGAAGGCACGGCCGGACACGCGCACGGTCACGGCATCCATGTTCCCGGCCTTGGTCGACCGGGCGACGGTTCCCTCAAAGCGCGAGCCGACGATGCTTTCGAAGGTGCGCGTCTCGCCCACCGCCGCTTCTCCCTTGGCGTGCATCGCGGCAAGTCGCGCTGTGACGCCGGACCCCGTCGGCGACCGGTCGACCTGGCTGTCGGCGAAGACGCAGACATTTTTCGTCGGGTGCCCGCCCGATCCATCGCCGCCATCCGTCAGGATCGAGCCGTAGAGGAAGGCGAGGTCGGCGTGGTCCGGATGGGAAAGGGGCACGGCGGCCTTCGCGCTTTCGGTGAGCGCCGCAGCGGCGTCGGTGAAGTCACGAACGGAATCGCGGCCGAATTCGAGCCCGAACTGCCGGCAGTCGGCCAAGGCGTAGAACGCGCCGCCATAGGCTATGTCGAACCGGATGGTGCCATAACCGGATACTTCGACCCGGCAGTCCGATGCGAAGAGGAAGGACGGTACGCTTTCGAACGAGACAGCGCCGGCGCGGCCGTTGTCGACTTCCACCTCCGCCCTCACCAGTCCGCAGGGGCATTCGATATTGACCACGGTCACGGGCTCGGTCTTCGCGACCACCCCCTCGTCGATCGCATAGCGGCCCAGCGCCAGGATGGCGTGGCCGCACATTGTCGAATAGCCCTCATTGTGCATGAACAGCACCGCGAGGTCGGCGTCCGGCAGGTCTGGTTCGACAAGCAGCGCCCCATACATATCGAAGTGCCCGCGGGGCTCGAACATCAACAGGCGGCGCAGATGGTCGAGATTGTCGCGCACGAAGGCACGCTTTTCCAGGATCGTGCCTTTCGGCAGCAGCGGGTAGCCGGCAGTGACGATCCGCAGCGGCTCGCCGCCGGTATGCATGTCGACAACGCGCAAGCTGCCCGGCATCAGCGACCTTCCGAGAACATGGCCTGAAGCTTGGCGAACGACATTGCCTGACGTGCATATTCGAAGGTGCCGTCTTCCAGCATCTCTTTCGCCGCGGCTTCCACGGCGCCAAAGGCTACCGTTGTAAGCTTGGAGCCGACCGAGACGCGCCGCGCGCCTGCGTCGGACAGGCTGGCGACCGAAAAACCCTGCACGGCCAGCACGTTGACCGGCTTGCCGACGCTTGTGCAGACGGTTTTCACGTCGGCGATGTCCGAGAGGCCGGGCGCGTAGAGCACATCGGCGCCGACCTTCTCGAATGCCTGCAGCCGGCGGATCGTGTCATCGAGATCGGGGCGTCCCCAGAGAAAATTCTCCGCCCGCGCGGTGAAGACGAAATCGTGCCCGAGCGCGCGGGCCGCTTCGACGGCCGCCGCGACGCGTTCCACAGCATGCGAGAATTCGAAGATCGGCCTGTCCGGGTCGCCGGTGGAATCCTCGATCGAGCATCCGGCGAGCCCCGTGGACGCGGCGCGCCTGATCGTCTCCGCGGCATCTTCAGGACTGTCGCCCTTGCCCTTTTCGAGGTCGGCCGAGACTGGCACGTCGACGGCATCCACCAGTTCGCGACAATGTGCGAGCATGGCCTCGAATTCGACGCCGCCATCGGGCAGGCCGCGCGAGAACGCGTAGCCCGCGCTCGTGGTGGCGAGCGCCTTGAAGCCCATATCGGCCAGCAGCTTGGCTGTGCCTATATCCCATGGGTTTGGGATGACGAAGGCGGCCGGGCCGTCGTGCAGCCGCCTGAATTCTTCTGCCTTGCTCATGAGATCCTCCGCTGGCTTTGTCGCGAGCGGACACGTTAGGTCGCCGGAAGCTGATCCGCAAAGGCTCGCAATTGGGCCAGCCGCACCCTCCTGACATGATCGTTTTTTGAAAGCGGCGCGGCAGCCCGTAAGGGCGCCAGCGCCGCCTTGCCCGGCCGCGAGACTGATCCGCTACTCAGCGGCCGAACCTCGTCATTCTGCCGCCGTGCGCTGTCCGGGATCGTTTTCTACGGCTTCCACGATAGCCGCCGTAAACGCTTCCAGATCGTCAGGCTTGCGGGCGGTTATCACATTGCCATCGCGCACTGTCTGGGAATCTTCCCAGCGAGCGCCGGCATTTTCCATATCGGTCCGGATCGAGTGGTAGGACGTGGCTCTAAGCCCCTTCACCAGACCGGCTTCAATCAGCAGCCACGGTGCATGGCAGATCGCCGCAACAGGCTTTCCGGTCGCATGAAAATCGCGAATGAAGCCTACCGCCGCCTTGTCGGTGCGCAGCACGTCGGGGTTGATCTGTCCGCCGGGCAGCACCAGTTTCAACCCGAGCGTTGCTTAGGGTACGGTCGACCTTGACGGCCGAACCCCAGTCTTTCTTTTCCCAGCCGGTAATCTCTCCGTTTTCGATAGAAACGACATCGACCGTCGCGCCGGCGTTCCGCAGTTTTTCCAGCGGCACCTCAAGTTCCGACTGCTCGAAACCGTTGGTTGCAAGGATCATGATGCGTGATTCAGGGATAGTTGGCATTCTCGCCTCCAGTTATCCCCCAGCTCCGCTTGAAGAACGCGCGACGCTATCAATCGTTCAAGATTTTTTGGCTGCTTACGCGTTGCCGAAACGGTCAGGCGAGACCGAGCAGGCGCGGCAGTTCGCGCATGTCGTCGAATGGTAAGCCGCCGGCTGCAGCAAGCGCCTCGCGATCCGACATCGGGTCGGCATGATAGGAGAAGACACGCATGCCCGCCGCGACACCAGCCTGGGTGCCGGGCACGCTGTCTTCGATCACGACGCAGCTTGAAGGCTCGAAGCCCATCTCACGTGCCGCATGGAGAAAGAGATCGGGGAACGGCTTGCCGCGCTCCACCATGGTCGAGCTGAAAAGCGCGTGCCCGAAATGGGGAAGCAGACCCGTGGAGCCGAGCGTCAGATGCATCTTCTCGATCCTGGCAGAGGAGGCCACGCACCAGGGAATGTCGCTTGCGCGCAGGGTATCGACCACGCGCTCGATATGGGGAATGGCGTCGACGCCGGCGCCGAATATCTCCTCGAGCGAGCCATACCAGCGTTCGGTGAGGTCGAAGCCCAGCCGATAGTCGCCGGCCTCGATCTCTTCCTGCACGCTCTTCATGCTGCGGCCCGAATAGACGCGCCGGCAATATTCGTAGGTCACGTCATGCCCCGCAGCGCAGAACCAGTCGGCGAGCACCCGGTTGGCCCGCTCCTCCGTGTTCACCAGGACGCCGTCGCAATCGAAGATGACGAGGCCCGGCGGCGTTTGCGTAGCTGCGCTCATTTCGTACCCGTCGAGCCGAAACCGCCCGCGCCCCTTGCTGTCTCGCCGGCCAGATCGCGCTCCTCGATCGCCGCATGGCTGACAGGCGCGAGGACAAGCTGCGCTATGCGCATGCCGCGCTCGATCGCGAAGTCCTCGTCACCGAGATTGACGAGCAGCACCTGAACTTCGCCGCGATAGTCGCTGTCGATGGTTCCCGGCGTGTTAAGGCAGGTGATGCCATGCTTGAACGCGAGGCCGGAGCGAGGCCGCACCTGTCCTTCGTAGCCGGCAGGAATCTCGAATATCAGCCCTGTCGGCACCAGCGCCCGCCGGCCCGGCAGCAATATCATCGGACGGTCTTCCGGCACCGCGGCGCGCAAATCCATGCCGGCCGCGCCGTCGCTTTCATAGGCTGGCAGCGCCAGCCCCTGCGAATGCGGCATGCGGACGATGCCGAGGACTGGTGCGGAGCGGGTGTCGGGAGCGGGCTTCATGACGCGCATGCTATGGCGGGGCATGCCGCTCTGGTCAATCGACGCAGCACCCTTTCCAGCGCTTTTCGGCGCTACCGCACCTCGACAGGCACGATCGTGGTGTCCTTAATCTCCTCCATGACGAATGATGCGGAGACATCATCCAAAGGCACCTTGGCGATCAGTCGCTGATAGAGCCGGTCGTAGGCCTTGACGTCGGCGACCCGGGCCCGCAACACGTAATCGAGATCGCCCGACATGCGATAGACGCCGGTGATCTCGGGGAAAGAAGTGACCGCGTCGCGAAATCGCTTCAGCCAGTCCGGGTCGTGATGCGAGGTGCGCAGGATCACGAAGACGGATAGTCCCAGCCCAAGCTTGTCCGCATCGACCAGCGCCACGCGCCCGGTGATGACGCCTTTCTCCTCCAATATCTTGACGCGCCGCCAGCAGGCGTTTCGAGACAGGTTCAGCCGCTCCGAGAGCTGGTCGACGGTCAGCGTCGCATCGCGTTGCAGTTCGGCGAGCAGGCGCCGGTCAATCGTATCGATTTCATGCTTCATTTCGGGACAATGTCCCATTTCTAGAGGCAGAACAAGGACAGATTGGGATTTCCGGCTAACGATGAAGGCTATCATGGGCCGGCTTGAACTACAGGGGACGAGTCCATGGCCACGCGCATCGCCCGCATCTTCACCGCCCATCCCGAAACGGTCGGCGAGACCTATTTCGGCCACATGGCTTTTGCCGCCTGGTTCGCCTCGCGGCTGTTCATGGCCGCCGGCGCGGCCGTCGTTCACGCTTTCTTGCCGTTTCTGTTCGAGACTACCGCGTCGAGGATCGTGCGCGAACTCTACGAGCGTACACATAACAGGGGAAGCAAGAGCAATGTGCCGGTGGGCGGCCTATCTCGGTGATCCCGTCTTCCTGGAAGACGTCGTAGCGGCACCTTGCCATTCGCTGATCGCCCAAAGCCATCAGGCATTGGAAGCCAAGACGGCCACTAATGGCGATGGCTTCGGCCTAGCCTGGTATGGCGAGCGGCCGGAGCCCGGCCGCTATCGCGACGTCCTCCCAGCTTGGTCCGACTGCAATTTGAGAAGCTTGTGCCGGCAGATACGGTCCGGCCTGTTCCTCGCGCATGTGCGCGCCTCGACCGGCGGCGCCACCAGCCGCGACAATTGCCATCCCTTCGTTTCAGGCCGCTGGTCGTTCATGCATAACGGCCAGATCGGCGGTTTCGAGCGTATCCGCCGCCGGCTGGAAGAAAGCCTGCCCGACGCGCTCTACGCGGAACTGCATGGCACGACCGATTCGGAACTCTTTTTCCTGCTGATGCTGGCCGAAGGCCTTGAAACCGATCCGCACGGCGCTGCCACACGCGCCGTCGCGCTTGTCGTGGCCGCTGCCGGTCAGGCGGCGATGGAACCTGCCCTGAAGCTGACGGCCGCCTTCGCCGATGGCGAAACGCTCTATGCGATACGCTATGCGACGACCGGCACCGCGCCGACCCTCTATGCGGGAGAACTGCGCGGCGGATCGGGGCGCTGCCTCGTCTCCGAGCCGTTCGATCGCGACGGACCGCAATGGTCGCCGGTGCCTGAAGGCAGCTTTGTGACGATGACGCGCGCAGGCATGAGCGTTCGCCCCTTCGCGCCGGCTGTGGCCTCGCTCGCTCTAGCCGGCTGACGGTTCGCCTTAGCGATCCTCGGAGACGTCGAGGATCTGCTCAAGAGTGGCGCGCAGGGCTTCCAGTCGTTGTTGCCCCAGGCGCTTGCCCCAGTCGTCCTCCACGCTTTGTCCGGTAGCCATCGCCAGCGGACGAATCTGCTTCCCGCGCTCGGTCAGCATTACGAGGCGCGCCCGCCTGTCGGTGGGGTGCGGCCGTCGCTCGACATAACCGAGCGCCTCGAGCTCTTCCACGGCTTGAGCCATCGTCTGCTTGCGCACACCTGCCTTCAGCGTGAGGTCCGATACCTGGATGCCTTCAGGCGGCACGAAGGTGAAGACATTAGCGTGGTGCGGGCGGATGTCTCCGAAACCCTGCTCCGCCAGTGCGCCGTCGACGGCGGACGAAAATTGTTGATTGGCGAGACGCAAAAGCACGCCGATGGATCGCGGCGCAGAGGATGAGCTATCGGGCATATTGACAGGCGCCTGTCTAAACGGATATAGACAGGCACCTTACCAAATTCAACCGAAGGAATAAACCCATGCCTGTCCTGCCTGTCCTTGGCTCAACGATTTTCTACAGGGATGCGGGAGCCGGTGTGCCGCTGGTGTTCCTGCATGGCAATCCGACCTCCTCTCATGTCTGGCGTAACGTCATCGCCAATATCGATGCGCCGGTGCGCACTATTGCCCCCGATCTGATAGGGATGGGGCAGTCCGGTAAGCCCGAAATCGCATACCGTTTCGCCGACCATGCTGCCTACCTCGATGCCTGGTTCGACACGATGGATTTGGACAGGGTGGTTCTGGTCGGGCACGACTGGGGTGGCGCGCTCGCCATGGACTGGGCCGCCAGCAACCCGTCCCGCGTCGCCGGCATCGTTCTGATGGAAACGATCCTGCGACCTATGACCTGGGCCGATTTTCCAGGCGCGCATCGTACCCGATACGAGACGCTGCGCGGTGAGGGCACGGGCGAGGCCAAGGTGCTCGACGAGAACTTCTTCATTGAGCAGGCACTGAAATTGACCGTCCGCAGCGGGCTATCGCCAGAGGATCATGACGTCTACCGAAAGCCTTACGCGACGCGCGAGAGCAGGCGTCCGCTGCTCGCCTGGCCGCGCGAGATGCCGATCGAGGGCGAACCCGCCGACACGATAGAGCGGATCGTCGCCTACGATGCCTGGCTGGCGGATTCTTCCGACACGCCAAAACTGCTGCTGACCTTCGAAGGCGAGGAAGGAACGCTGATGATCGGACCCGGGATGACCGATTGGGCCCGACAGAACATGGCGTCGCTGGAGATCGAGCGGTGCGGACCGGCCGGTCATGTGTGCCCGGAGGATCAGCCGGCAGCGATCGGCAAGGCCATTGCCTCCTGGGTGGGTCGTCACGGCCTCCGCTGAACGACCTTGAAGCCTGAGGTGGCCCGGAGGGGGCGCCTTGGGAACCTCTTTCCTGCGGTGACTGACAGGGGGTTGACTCTATAGGTTGCGAAATGTATTGAACCACAAAGTTAAATAACCAGATGGTTCAATAGATGCCAAACGATCCACTGAGCCTCACGCTTTCAGCCCTCGCCGATCCGACGCGCAGGGCCATCCTCGCCAGGCTGTCGCGTGGCGAGGCAACGGTCTCGCAACTGGCGGAACCATTCCAGATGAGCATGCCGGCCGTGTCCAAGCATCTGCGGGTTCTGGAGCGGGCGGGGTTGGTCGAGCAGGGACGCGAAGCGCAGTTCCGGCCGCGCCGGCTGCGACCCGATCCGCTTCGCGACCTCGCCGGATGGCTGGAAGACTACCGGCGCTATTGGGAAGAAAACCTCGACCAGCTCGACGACTACCTCAAGGAAATCCAGAAGGGAGACCGCTGATGAATGCCTCGACACAAGCCCAAGCCCGGCCCGAACTGACGATCAAGCGGGTCCTCGATGCGCCCCGCGAGCTGATCTACGCCTGCTGGACGCAGGAAGAGCACATGAAGAACTGGTTCTTCCCGAAAGGCTTCACCGTTCCGCATTCACAAGCCGATGTCAGGCCTGGCGGCAGCTACCGCTCCTGCCTTCGTGCGCCGGACGGCACCGACCACTGGGTCGGCGGCGTCTACCGCGAACTCACGCCCCCGGAGAAGATCGTCTTCACGCACGCCTGGCAGGATGAGGCCGGCAACAGCGAACACGAGACGGTGGTGACGATCACCCTCGAGCCGGTCGAAGACGGCAAGACCCGGCTGACGTTCCATCAGGCGTTCTTCCTCAGCGATGCATCGCGCGATGGCCATGCGGAGGGCTGGAACGAATCGCTGGACGGCCTCGAAACCTATCTCGAAAGCGGCAGGGCGGCGTGATGAAGCTCTATCTCACCCCCGGCGCCTGCAGCCTTGCCGATCACATCGCGCTGGCCGAGGCTCGCATCACCGTCGAGCCGGTAAAGGTCGACCTGCGCACACGCACGACCGAGCATGGTGACGATTTCACTGCGGTCAATCCCAAGGGCTATGTGCCGGCCCTCGAGTTCGATGACGGCTCCGTGCTGACGGAGAACGTCGCCATTATCGGCTGGGTGTCGGACCAGGCTCCAGCGCTCACCCCTCCCGGTCCGCTCGGACGGGCGCGCAATATCGAGATGCTCGCCTTTCTCGCCACCGAGGTCCATCGGCCGTTCATGCGCTCGATGTTCTCGCCCGCCGAGACTGAAAAGCAGGCTGCGCGGGAGGCGATCGTTGCCCGTCTCACCTATCTGGCCGGGCGGATTGAGGGCGACTACCTGTTCGGCGACGTCTTCAGCGGCGCGGACGCGCTGTTCTACGTTATGGTGCGCTGGGCGCGCGATTTCGGTTACGAAGTCGATAGTCGGCTCCTGGATTTCGCTGCCAGGGTGGAGGCGCGCCCTGCCGTACAGGCGGCGCTCCGGGCGGAGGGGCTCCCCGCCTGACGGATCGAAACGCCTCGCTGCGCGTTGCGCTCCGGACCAACCGGAGAAGGCAATGGCGAAGCGCGGCGTGAAAGTCGAACTCAAGGAACTCGAAAGCGCGGTCGAAGAAGTCGTCGGCCGCATGGGCGTGATCGAACGCTTCGGCAAGGCCGCAGACCACATCGAGGGCCTTGCCGAGATCGATACCGACCGCTTCGGCATAGCGGTCGTCACCGACGGTGGCGCTACGGTGACAGGCGGAGAAGCCGACGAGCCTTTCGCAATCCAGAGCATCTCCAAGGTTTTCGGGCTCACGCTTGCGTTGCAGGCTTTCGGCGACGACGTCTGGAAACGGGTCGGCCGGGAACCGTCCGGTGATCCGTTCAATTCCATTGTCGATCTGGAGCGCCAGAAGGGCATTCCGCGCAACCCGTTCATCAATCCCGGCGCGATCGTCGTGTCTGACATGCTGCTCGACATTTCGGCAAAGAGCGATACGCACAAGACGGTGCGCGAATTCCTTGCCGACCAGATCGGCGAGGATGTAGGCATCGACCGCAAGGTGTTCGACAAGGAATCCTCATCCGGATTCAACAACCGCGCCATGGCCAATCTGTGCAAGTCGTTCGGCAACCTCAACCACGAGGTCGAGGCGGTGATGAAGCCTTATGTAAGCCAGTGCGCGATCGCCCTTTCCGCGCGACAGCTCGCGCTCGCTGGCCGCTACCTGATGGATGGCGGCGACAAACCGACCGACCAGCAGCGAATGCTGGCACGCCGCGTCAATTCGCTGATGCTGACATGCGGGCAGTATGACGGATCGGGCGAGTTCGCCTTCCGAGTTGGCCTGCCGGCGAAAAGTGGCGTCGGCGGCGGCATTCTGGCTATCGCCCCCGGTGTTGCATCCATCGGCGTGTGGTCGCCGGGACTGGACGACAACGGGAATTCGCTTCTCGGCACGCTCGCGCTGGAGCAGTTGGCCGAGCGCATGGGCTGGTCTGTGTTCGGCTGACATCTGCGTATCGTGCAAGGTGCTGTGGATTTCGTCACCTCCTGACAGCATCCGTCAGGGAGTAGCGTCTATGGTCGCGGCATCTGACGAAACACACGGGTGCTTACGTGAACGATCAACCGGCTGCCGCCGCGCTGAAGGAAATATTCGACCGCGCGCGCATGCGCCGGTTCGCCGAGGATACGAAGACCATCTGGCCGGATTTCGATGCGGATCGGTTCGAGACGCTCGCCACCACCGGGCTCGACGATCTCGGCATCATGCAGCGCATGCGGCTGGCGGCGGACGCTTTCGAGGCAACACTGCCGTCCGACTATGAGCGGGCATTGGAAATTCTCTCGGCACTCGCGCCGCGTATCAGGCATGGCTTTGCATCGATCACACTGTGTGAATTCGTCATCGTGCGGGGCCTTGAGGATTTCGACCGCTCGATGGACGCGTTGAAGCTGTTCACACGGTATGGCTCGGCGGAATTCGCCATCCGGCATTTCCTGCAACACGACCTTCACCGCACGTTGTCGGTAATGCGGGAATGGTCGCTCGACGGGAACGAACACGTCCGCAGGCTAGCCAGCGAGGGGGCGCGGCCGCGCCTGCCATGGTCGTTCCAGCTCAGGCCGATCGTCGCGGACCCGTCGCTCACATGGCCGATCCTGGAGGCGTTGAAGAGCGATCCAAGCCTCTACGTTCGCAAATCCGTCGCCAACCACCTCAACGACATCAGCAAGGACCATCCTGCCTGGCTTGTCGATAAATTGGCGGGCTGGCCGCAAGAGGATGAACGTACGCGGTGGATCGTCAGGCAGGCCCTGCGCACCCTGATCAAGAAGGGCGACCGCGCTGCGCTGGCACTCGTTGGGGCGGCCGAAAAGGTCGACGCGCGCGTGGAAGGTTTTGCGGTGACGCCGCCGCGCCTCAAGCTCGGCGACCGCCTCGCCATATCCGCAACCGTCGTTTCGCAAGCGCACGAGACGCAGCAGGTCGTTGCAGACTATGCCGTTCATTATGTGAAGAAGAACGGTGCGGCCTCCCGCAAGGTCTTCAAGCTCAAGACCTTCGCGCTCGAGCCGGGTGCGACGCAGCCGCTGTCCATCTCCCAGACAATCCGCGACTTCACTACCCGCACCCACAATGCAGGTTTTCACAAGGTCGAGCTGATGCTGAACGGCGAAACTGTAGCCGAAGGCGGGTTCGATCTGACGCTTTAAAAGACCGGCTGCCTTGGGCGCGCGGGGACGCGCCCAAGGCTGGCTGGGTCAGCCGACGGGAGCGTTGTCGTCGCGCTTGATCGCGATGATCGAGGAGCGCGGCAGTTTGCCCTCGCCGTCCGGGAAGGGTGCGGCCGGATGCTGGATTCCGACGAACATCGTGCGCCTGTCTGCCGACCAGCAAAGACCCGTCACCTCGGATCCGTTCGGGCCGGTCAGGAAGCGTTCGATGCGTCCCGTGACAGGGTCGCCGGCCAGCATCTGGTTGTTGCCCTGTCCCGCGAACTCGCCTTCGTTGGAATCGTCGCCATCGGTCTGGATCCAGATCAGCCCGGTGGAATCGATCGCCATACCGTCGGGCGAGTTGAAGAGGTTGCCTTCGTTGACGTTCTCGGAGCCCGCATAAGGCCCTTCGTGAACGGTCGGGTTGCCGGCCATGACGTAGAGGTCCCATTCGAACGTGTCCGACGCATGGTCGTCATCGGCTGGGCGCCAGCGAACGATCTGGCCGTATTCGTTGGCCTCGCGTGGGTTCGGCCCGCCGACCGGCGTCCAGTCGCCGCCTGCATTGGCCCTGACGCCGCGGCGGCTGTTGTTGGTCAGCGCGCAATAGGCTTCGCAGGCGAGCGGGTTCACAGCGACCCATTCTGGCCGGTCCATCGTCGTCGCGTTGACCCGCGAGCCGGCGGTGCGCGTGAAGATGGCGATTTCGGCCGCCGACATGCCGGTTGCTTCCGGCGTCAGGGCAATCCATTTGCCCGTCATGTCATCGTCGAAGCGGGCCACGTAGAGCTGGCCTTCGTCCAGCAGCGTCGAGGTGTCGCCGCCCGGCACATAGATGTCGCGCGAGACGAATTTGTAGATGAACTCGCCGCGCTCGTCGTCGCCCATATAGACGACCACACGACCGTCGGGCGCGAGCGTTGCGGCGGCGTTCTCGTGCTTGATGCGGCCGAGCGCGGTGCGCTTTACAGGCGTGCTTGCCGCGTCGGTAGGGTCGATCTCGACGATCCAGCCGGCGCGGTGCGGTTCGTGGGGGTTCTTCGACGTGTCGAAGCGCGCATCCCATTTGTGATAGTCGTAGCCCCAGCCTTCCGGGGCAATGCCATAGCGCTTGTAGCCTTCGGCGGTCAGCCCTTCGAGCTGGGTGTCTCCCGTGGCGCCGAAATAGCCGTTGAAGTTTTCCTCGCAGGTCAGATAGGTGCCCCAGGGTGTCCTGCCGGAACCGCAATTGTTGAAGGTGCCAAGGCTTTCCGTGCCGGTCGGATCGGCCTCGGTCTTCATCAGGTCGTGGCCGGCGGCCGGCCCCGCGATGCGCATCGGCGTGTTGTGCGTAATGCGACGGTTGAACGGGCTGTCCTTGACCACGGACCAGTTGCCGTCGGTTTCGCTGATCTCGAAGACGGCAACCCCTTGCAGGTTCTGCAGCTTCAACACGTCCTGCGCGTCGCGTGGTACGCCGTCCGTGGCCCCGGGCAGGTTGATGTCGTTATTGGTGTATTCGTGGTTGACCGCGATGACCTGCTTGCCGCCGATCACGAACAGCTCCATGCCGTCCGTGTTCTCGCCGAAAATCTTGTCGGCATCGGCAACGGAACCGCCGGTCGCATGGTCAAGCTCTGCCACGCCGGAAAACAGCGGGTCGCCCCAGCTTACCAGACGCTGCCAGCTATAACCTTCCGGTACATGCACCGTGTTGTCGGTGGAAATCGGGATCGGCTTGAAGGCAAAGCGCGAATCCTGTGCCGCACGGGCGGGAAGGGAATTGAGAATGCCGGCACCCATGACGGCCGCGCCCGATCCGAAGGCGAGCACGCCGCCCAGAAAGCCGCGCCGCGAGATTGCCCGTTCCACGACGCGGTCGAACTCGTTTTCCTCCGGACGCGGGAAGTTGATCTCGTCCCACTCGTCGAATGTCGGTCTTTCATGCTTCGTGTCGGTCATAGTTGGCTCCCTTCGTATCTGGTGGCTTGCAACGAAGCTCGGCGCGTACGCCGGAGCTTGTTGTGTTTGCCTACCCGGCCGGCCACACAGATTGATGACAGCCCGATGAAAAGTGCAGTCGGCTTTTCTCGACATGGCTCGACGCCGCAGCTATAAGCCCGCCGACCGAAGGAACCTCTTCACATGGCCGAAACGATCGAAAAGGCGGTGTCGCGCCGCCGCACCTTCGCAATCATTGCGCACCCCGACGCGGGCAAGACGACGCTGACCGAAAAGCTGCTGCTGTTCGGCGGCGCGATCCAGCTTGCCGGCGAGGTGAAAGCGAAGAAGGACAAGATCCAGACGCGTTCCGACTGGATGAAGATCGAGCGCGAACGTGGCATCTCCGTCGTCACCTCGGTGATGACGTTCGAATATGGCGACAACGTCTACAACCTGCTCGACACGCCGGGCCACGAGGACTTCGCCGACGATACCTACCGCACGCTGTCGGCGGTGGATTCGGCCGTCATGGTCATCGACGCCGCCAAGGGCATCGAGCCGCGCACGCTCAAGCTGTTCGAGGTCTGCCGGCTGCGCGACATTCCGATCGTTACCTTCGTCAACAAGATGGACCGCGAGGCGCGCGACACTTTCGAGATCCTCGATGAAATCGAGCAGAAGCTGGCGCTCGACACCGCGCCGATCACCTGGCCGATTGGTCAGGGCAAAACTTTCTCCGGTACCTACCACCTTGCAGACAATGCCGTCCGGCGCGGCGACGACGAGGTCGAGCGCACCAAGGTCAACGGTCCGGATTCCAATCGCGTCGCGGGGCTGCTGCCTGAAAACGAGCGGCCGGCCTTTATCGAGGAGCTGGAGCTGGCGCGGGAGGCCTGCAGGCCGTTCGATCTTGCCGCATTCCGCGAAGGACACCTGACGCCGGTCTTCTTCGGCTCGGCGCTGCGCAATTACGGCGTGCGCGACCTGATCGAGGCGCTGGGCGCATGGGCCCCCGCACCGCGTGCCCAAGAGGCGGATTCACGCCGCGTCGAGGCGACCGAGGGCAAGATGACCTCCTTCGTCTTCAAGATTCAGGCCAACATGGACCCCAACCACCGCGACCGCATCGCCTTCGTGCGCGTGTGTTCGGGAACGCTGCAGCGCGGGATGAAGGCCAAGCTGGTACGCACCGGCAAGGCGATGAGCCTGTCCGCGCCGCAGTTCTTCTTTGCCCGGTCGCGCATAACCGCCGACGAGGCCTATGCCGGCGACGTTGTGGGCATCCCCAATCACGGCACGCTGCGCATCGGTGACACGCTGACCGAGGGCGAGGAAATCCTGTTCCGCGGCGTTCCGAACTTCGCGCCGGAAATCCTGCGCCGCGTACGGCTCGGCGACCCGATGAAGGCGAAGAAATTGAAGGAAGCCTTGCAGCAGATGGCCGAGGAAGGGGTCGTTCAGCTATTTTCACCCGACGATGGCTCGCCTGCCATGGTCGGCGTGGTCGGCGCACTGCAGCTCGACGTGCTCAAGGAGCGCCTGAACGTCGAATACGGACTGCCCGTCGACTTCGAGATGGCGCGCTTCACCGTCTGCCGCTGGATCTCGGCCGACAGCAGGGCGGAGCTTGAGCGTTTCGTCGAGGCGCATCGCGGCGACATCGCCCGCGATCTCGACGGCGATCCGGTCTTCCTGGCCCCACACGAATTCGGCCTCAACTACGAGGCCGAACGGTGGAAACAAATCCGCTTCGCTGCGATCAAGGACTATCAGGTCCGCGACGCGGCGTAGCCGAAGACAGCATTGAATGCCCTGCGCGGGGGCGTGGCTACTCAGCCGGCTGGCGCATGCCTGTTGCCCTGGCGACACCGTCCCCGCTGAAGATGATCCAGCCGAACAGCAGAACGCCGGCAAACACGATCAGCGACCCCATGGCCACGATGGGTTCCGCGCCCGGATTGCCTGCAAGCAGGACGTAGAGCGCGGGGATCATGATCACGATGCCGATCACGTAGATGGCGTATTGCAGCAAGGGCAGCCTGCCGGCGGCCTTGAGCGGGTTGACCGCGTAATAGGTGCCGAACAGCGCCGAAGTCACCCAGCCGAGCAGGTTGAGATGGGCGTGCGCGCCCATGACCCCGTGGTTGCCCGAGATCGACATGTGAAGGCCGATGCCGATACCTATGATGAGAAAGAGGATGGCCGTGCGAAAATACAGCGTAGCAAGAAATGGCATGATGTTCCCCAAATGGCAGCAGGGGCGATCCTTTGCACCTCTGATGGTCGAGGCCGTGTGATCGCAACGCAATAGCGTTCGGCCTGTACTGCCACTCCAGCCGATGCGCCAAATCTACGCCTATCCCGCTTTCGCGACAATCGGGCCGGGTGCGGGTGGACGACTATTTTTGGTGGATTGATTGTCCAGATGCGGTATGCCCTTCAGCTAAGTCAATGCTGAGCAAACCATTCCTGAACGGACGGCATAATCGCTCGTTCCGTTCTACAAATCGTCGCAATTTGCCGCGTCAACTCTCGTCTTGCGCTGCCATTGCATTATGATCAGCACAACAGCCATTGAGGAGAAACGCCATGGGCCTTCGCATCAACGATACCGCACCGGATTTCACGGCCGACACAACGCAGGGACAGATCAGCTTTCACGACTGGATCGGCGACGGCTGGGCCGTGTTGTTCTCTCATCCGAAGAACTTCACGCCCGTCTGCACGACGGAACTTGGCACGATGGCCGGTCTTGAGGGCGAGTTCCGCAAGCGCGGCGTCAAGATCATCGGTATCTCGGTCGATCCCGTCGAAAGCCACGCCAAGTGGAAAGACGACATCCGGACGGCTACGGGTTTCGCTGTCGACTACCCGCTGATCGGCGACAAGGACCTGAAGGTCGCAAAGCTCTACGACATGCTGCCGAGCGACGCCGGTGACAGCGCGGAGGGCCGCACGCCGGCCGACAACGCCACCGTGCGCTCGGTCTACGTGATCGGCCCCGACAAGAAGATCAAGCTGGTGCTCACCTACCCGATGACCACCGGGCGCAATTTCGACGAAATCCTGCGCGCGATCGATTCGATCCAGCTTACGGCCAAGCATCAGGTGGCGACGCCGGCCAACTGGAAGCAGGGCGAGGACGTGATCATCACCGCAGCGGTTTCCAACGAGGACGCCACCAAGCGTTTCGGCTCCTACGAGACGATCCTGCCCTATCTGCGCAAGACCAAGCAGCCCTCGGCCTGACTTGCGCAAGCGCCAGGTCATGAATACGGCGGCGATGGATGCCATCGCCGTCGTTTCTGTGACGGGATTGCGATGGCGGACAGGCTCGGGCATGATCCGAAACCGTCAGACATTGCCGGATCGATCACTCGGGGGACCTATTGCAAGCCGCAACTCGTGCCGTAACGGGCATCACGCGCCGCGCCGCCATCATCATGGCGGCATTCGTGTTTCTGGCGGGTTGCACGACGCAGACCGTCATGCAATCGGCTGTGGCACCGCTGCCGTCGGAGAAATACGCGGCCATCGTCGTTGATGCCAATAGCGGGCGGGTTCTTTACGAAGACAACGCCCGCGAGCCGCGCTACCCTGCGTCGCTCACCAAGATGATGACGCTCTACATGCTGTTTGAGGCTATGGACAGCGGGCAGCTCAACGTGATGACGAGCATACCGGTTTCCGCCTACGCAGCCGGGCGACCGCCGTCCAAGCTCGGTTTGAAGAAGGGCGGGAGCATAGACGTTCGCTCGGCGATCCTTGCGCTTTGCGTGAGGTCCGCCAATGACGTCGCTTCGGCCGTTGGGGAGCATCTCGGCGGCACGGAGGAACGCTTCGCTGCGATGATGACGGCCAAGGCGCGTTCGCTGGGCATGCGCTCGACAACGTTCCGCAACGCCTCCGGCCTGCCGGACGCCGAGCAGCAGACAACCGCGTACGACATGGCGATCCTTGCCATGTCGTTGCGCAAGCGCTTTCCCCATTACTATCACTATTTCAGCAACCGCGAGTTTGCCTATGCCGGCAAGGTCATTCGCGGCCACAACGACCTGCTGGGGCGGGTTGCGGGCGTTGACGGGCTCAAGACCGGCTATATCCGCGCGTCCGGCTTCAACCTGGCAACGTCGGTCGGGCGCGGCGGGCGGCGCATCGTCGCCATTGTAATGGGCGGCAAAAGCGCGGCCGTCCGCAACGAACATATGGAACAGTTGATCGAGGTCTATATGCCGCGCGCGTCGCAGGCGAGCGCCTCGCGCTGAGGAGACATGATGAAGCGGTCTGAAGTGAATTCCATCCTTGCCGATGCGGATGCCTTCATCCGGTCCCACGGTTATGTGCTGCCGCCATTCGCCTACTGGTCGCCTGAGGAGATGAAGGCGCGGCGCGCCGGGATCGGCGGCATTGTCGATGCGCGCCTCGGCTGGGACATCACCGACTACGGCACGGGCGATTTTGCCTCGACCGGCCTGTTCCTGTTTACCGTGCGCAATGGCAACGCAGCCGACCTGGCCCACGGCCGGGGCATGCTCTATGCCGAGAAGATCATGATTTCGCGCAAGGACCAGCTCGCGCCGATGCATCGCCATGACGTCAAGGCCGAGGACATCATCAACCGGGGCGGCGGCAAGCTGGCGCTCAAGCTCTACATGTCTGCGCCAGACGGCTCGATCGACAAGACGGCCGAGGTTAAGGTGCCCACCGACGGTGTGGTGCGCACGCTGGAACCCGGCGGCATCCTTAAGCTCCATCCCGGCGAGAGCGTGACGCTGCTGCCCGGCGTCTGGCACGCCTTCTGGGCCGAGGGCGATGACGTGCTGATCGGCGAGGTCTCCACCGTCAACGACGACGAGACCGACAACGTCTTTGCGGAGCCGATCAAGCGTTTCTCGAAGATCGATGAAGACGTCGAGCCGACCCACCTGCTCGTCTCGGACTATCGAAGGTGGCTCGACTGACGAGCAGGCCACACGGAGGAGGCCATGTCGGAGATCGCCCATCTGGCGGCAACGCTGTTTCGCAAGGTCGCCGGCCGAAAGCGGATTGTGGTGGCGATCGCCGGGCCGCCGGGTTCGGGAAAGTCGACCTTCGCGGAAGCGTTGATGCCCTTGCTGCCCGAAGGAACGGCCGTGACCGTACCGATGGACGGCTTCCACTATGACAACGCGGTGCTGGATGCCCGCGGTTTGCGGGCCCGCAAGGGGGCGCCGGAAACCTTCGATTTCGATGGCCTGCGCCATCTGCTGGAACGCCTGCGCGGTGCCGATGGGGATGTGACCGTGCCACTGTTCGATCGCAAGGCCGATCTTGCCCGCGCAGGCGCGGCGATTGTGCCGGCGGAGGCCCGGTTCGTTCTCGCGGAGGGCAACTACCTGCTGCTCGACGAAAGCCCCTGGTATGGGCTTGGGCCGCTTTTCGACTACTCCGTCTGGCTCGATGTGCCGATGCAGGAACTCGAACGTCGGCTGGTGCAGCGCTGGCTGGACCACGGGCATTCCCAGGAGGAGGCGCGCAATCGTGTGTTCTCCAACGACCTGCCCAATGCCGAGCGCGTGCTCGCCTCCCGCCGTCCACCCGACAAGACCATCAGGAACGGCTGATAGTCAGGCGTTGTAGTTCGAGCCCTCCTCGTCGAGGATAAGCCTGAGCTCCTGCAGATGGCGGCCGGCACTGTCGACGGGATAGCGGTCCATCTGGCTGGCCACCGTTTCGGCGACCGTGTCGGAAAGGATACGCAGCGGCCTGCCTGTCCAAAGGGCCTTGATATAGGTCTCGCAGGCGCGCTCGAAATAATAGAGTCGGTCGAACGTATCGCCCACAGTGTCGCCGATGACCAGCACGCCGTGATTGCCCATCACCATCACCTTGACCTTCGGATCGGCGAAAAGCCTGGAGCAGCGTTCGCCCTCCTCCTCGAAGGCGAGGCCGCCATAATGCTCATCGACCACCACGCGGTCGAAGAACGTCGCTGAATTCTGGTCGATGGGCGGCAGCCGCGAGTCGGCAAGCGAGGCAAGCACCGTGGCGTGCACGGAATGGACATGCATCACGCAGCGCGCATGCGGGCAGTTGCGGTGGATCGCGCCGTGCAGGCCCCACGCGGTCGGGTCGGGCGCGTGCGGCCGGTTCATCGTTTCGGGATCGTCGGCGTCGATCAACAAGAGATCACTCGCCCGGATGCGCGAGAAATGCATCTGGTTCGGATTGATGAGAAGCTGCGTGCCCTTTTCGTTCACCGCCAGCGAAAAGTGATTGGCCACGGCCTCGTGCATGTTCAACCGGGCGGTCCAGCGAAAGGCCGCCGCGAGATCGACGCGCTCTTCCTGAAACGGAAGGTTCGACCGGTTGCGTTCGGAAAGCTGGGTGACGCTCATTTCGGGATGCTCCGCTGGTTCGGCGCAAGCATGGCCCGATCAGGCCTCTGCCGCAACCTTCCGGGCCGGTTCCAGGCCACCCTGCTCAAGAATAAAGCCCACGACGGCGTCGAGGCCGCGTCCGCGCGATAGGTCGGTGAAGCCGAAAGGCTTGCCCTTGCGCATCCGTCCTGCATCGTCCGTCATCACGTCGAGATTAACGTTCACATAGGGCGCGAGGTCGGACTTGTTGATGACCAGGAAGTCGGAGCGGGTGATGCCCGGCCCGCCCTTGCGCGGGATCTCCTCGCCCTGGCAGACCGAGATTACGTAGAGGGTGATGTCGGCGAGGTCAGGTGAGAAAGTTGCCGCCAGATTGTCGCCACCCGATTCGATGAAGACGATGTCGAGATCGGGAAATTTTCCGCGCATCTCGGCGATCGCCTGCAGGTTGATCGAGGCATCCTCCCGGATGGCGGTGTGCGGGCAGCCGCCAGTCTCCACCCCCATGATGCGGTCTTCCGGGAGCGCCTGAAGCCGCGCCAGCATCAGAGCGTCTTCCTTGGTGTAGATGTCGTTGGTGATGACGGCGATCGAGAAATCGTCGCGCAGCGCTTTGCAGAGCTTTTCTGTCAGCGTCGTCTTGCCGGAACCGACCGGTCCGCCAATGCCGATGCGCAAGGGGCCGTTGGGTGAGGTCATGTGGCTACTCCTTGAAAGAGCAGGAGGGTTAAGCCCGCACCGATCAGCAGGCAGAGCGGTGAGAAATAAAGCCGGTCGTTGCGGGCGAACGGCATTTCCGGCGTGATCCGCCGCCAGGCGGGTGTGAATCCGGCGATGCCGCGTCCCAGGAAGACGAGGGCGGCGCCAAGCCCGCCCAGCCATATGAGTGCGGCCGGCAGCGGCAATGTGACGATGCCGGCCAGAGCCAGCGCGATCAGGGCCGCGACGGCAAGTGCGGCTGCCACGCCAAAAGCCGCAGGCGGCGAGGGCATGCGATCGATGCCCTTGAAGCCGGCAACGGCCCGCGCGCAGGATTTCTCGTCCGTTCCCGGCCAGACCCCACCAAGGCCCCAGTAGACATGCAGCGCAGCAAGCAGGCCCAGCACCAGCGCAATGAGGGCGGCGACCAGGGTCATGAGCGAAACAGTCGCGAATATTGCGTTTCGTGGTTCATCGCCGCGATCTCGACGACGAGCGTCGCCGAACCCAGATCGTCGAGCGAGGAGAGTGAGGCACGCGCGGCGGTTTGCGCCACCGTCGTTTCGAGCCCGGCGAGTATTGCGACCGCGTCGCTCTGGCCGATGACCGATAGCCGGATCGCGGCCTGGATCATGTTCGATGCGAAGGCCTGGAGATATGCGGCAAGCGCGCTTTCCAAGGGCACGCCCTGTGCCCCGGCCACGGCGCCGACGGCGACGCAATAGGGGCAATTGGCTGGCAAACGATCGGCAACGTCTGGTTGCCATGCTGCCGCCGATGTGAGGAAGGCCGCACCCTGGAGCGTCGATTCCAGATGCCGTTCTGCGGAGCCGGCCATCGCTTCGGCAAGTTCGGCGACGTCGATTAGCGAAGCCCCGTTGGCGGAAAGGCGAAAGCTCTCTGCCAGCAGCACCGCGTCGTTCCAGCCGGAACCCTCGGCCAGCAAGGTGGCGATCCACTCGGCGAGGTCGGCTCCGGTTTCGACCAACCCGTCATGAACGGCGCGCTCCAGGCCGTGGCTGTAGCTGAACGATCCGACGGGAAATGCCGGCGACAGCCATGCCATCAGTCGCAGCAGCGACGCCGTCCCGCGTTCAGGCATGGTTGTGCCCGTAATGCGGGTCGCCGGGAAGGCGTCCGAATTTGTCGGCTTCGCCATGATGATGGTGGTCGTGTCCGTGCGAATGGCCGGAATAGGCGCCGCGCACGGGGTTGAAGGGCGCAACGACGTCCTTGACCGTCGCGCCGAGCCCTTCCAGCATCGCCTTGATGACATGGTCGCGCAGGATGAGAATGCGCCCGGTCTCGATCTGCGCGGCGAGATGGCGATTGCCGATGTGCCAGCACAATTCGGCAAGGTGCAGCGCATTGCGAGGGGCAATCTCGTAGACCTCCTCCTCGGCCGCGACGATCCGCGCCGTGCGGCTATCGTCGAGCACCAACAGGTCGCCGTCTTCCAGCGCCGTGGGCTCCGGCAGGTCGACCAGCACCTTTTCGCCGCCGGCAAGCTCGACCACCCGCCGGCGCAGATGGCGCTCGTCATGTACAAGCACAACGCTGTCGAACGGCGCCGTGCCGGTTGCCGCCTCGGCCGCGCGGACAAACGCGCCTGCGCGCGGCAGCTTGGTGAAATCCTGATTGATCTGCAGCTTCACGCGGCCTCCTCGCGGGCTTTCGCACGCGCCAGTGCGGGGCGGGCAAGCACCCTGTCGAAATAGGCATTGACCCGGTCCGAGGCCACGTCGAAGCGGGCGCTGCGTGCCCACTGCCCGCAATGGCCGAGAATCACGTCAGCAGCGGTGAAGCGGTCGCCCATGGCGTATTCGTGCTCGCCGAGACGCAATTCCAGCGCGCGTATCTCGCGGGTGAATTCCGCTGTCGTCCAGGGTCCGACATCGACCCGCTCTTCCTCGGCCAGCAGCATGCGGTGCTTAAGCTTGTTCCACAGCGGCGCCTCGAGTTCCGACTGGGCGAAGAAAAGCCAGGCGTTGAGGTGGGCGCGCTCGGCCGGCGTCTGCGGCGCCATGCCTTTCTCGGGATGCTTTTCGGCGAGATAGGCGCAGATCGCCGCGGAATCCGTGACCACCACGTCGCCATCGATCAGCGCGGGCGCCTTGCCCGAGGGATTGTAGCGGCGCATCTCGTCAGTGTGCTGCTTGACCTTGAGAATGCTGTAGGGCTGGCCGAGCTCCTCCAGCATCCAGGTGACCCGGATGAGGCGGGAACCCGGCGATCCGACGGCCTGGTACATGCTTTGTCCTCCCTTGCGTTGCGAGCGCTTCAGAACTGCTCGATTCGCTCGGGATGCACAATCTCGATCCGGCGTTCGACGAGGTGCGGCGCGCTGGCATCGCGCCAGGCGAGGAGATGCGGCTGCTTCGAATGGGCGGTGAGGTCCTCGCGCGTCTCCCACTGCTCGATGAAGACCAGTTTCTCGGGGTCTGCGAGGCTTGCGAACAACTCGTAGGAGATGCAGCCCTTCTCCTTGCGGGTTTCTGCCATGCAGGCTGCTGCGGGTTCGCGCAGAGCCTCCAGTGAACCGGGCTTGATGGTGAGCGTGGCGACGACGTAGATCATGGCTGGCAGCCTCCCTGTGCATTTCGGCCGGCACGCTAGAACAGAAAATAGCGTTGCGCCATCGGCAGCACGGTCGCGGGCTCGCAGGTAAGCAGTTCACCATCGGCGCGCACCTCGTAGGTCTCCGGATCGACCTCGACATACGGAGTAGCATCGTTGAGCACCATCGAGTGCTTGCCGATGCCGTCGCGCGTATTCGCGACGGCCACCATGTTCTTCTCGACACCCAGCCTCCTGCCGAGATCGAAGTCGAGCGCAGCCTGGCTGACGAAGGTAACGGACGAGTTGGTGACCGCCTTGCCATACGCCGCGAACATGGGGCGATAGTGCACCGGCTGCGGCGTCGGGATCGAGGCGTTGGGATCGCCCATCGGCGCGGCCGCGATCGAGCCGCCGATCAGCACCATGTCCGGCTTCACGCCGAAGAATGCCGGATTCCACAAGACGAGATCGGCGCGCTTGCCGACTTCGATCGAGCCGATCTCGTGGCTGATCCCGTGGGCGATCGCCGGGTTGATGGTGTATTTGGCGATGTAGCGGCGGGCGCGGAAATTGTCGTTGTCGCCGCTCTCCTCCTTCAGCGCGCCGCGCTGGCGCTTCATCTTGTCCGCGGTCTGCCAGGTGCGGATGATGACCTCGCCGACGCGGCCCATCGCCTGGCTGTCCGACGAGATGATCGAGAATGCGCCCATGTCGTGCAGGATGTCCTCCGCCGCGATCGTTTCCTTGCGGATGCGGCTTTCGGCGAATGCGATGTCCTCGGGAATCGAAGGCGAGAGGTGGTGGCACACCATCAGCATGTCGAGATGCTCGGCGATGGTGTTGTGGGTATAGGGGCGGGTCGGGTTGGTGGATGAGGGGATCACGTTTGAAAGCCCGCACACCTTGATGATGTCCGGCGCATGGCCGCCGCCCGCGCCCTCTGTGTGGAAGGCATGTATCGTGCGGCCCTTGAAGGCCGCGACCGTATCCTCGACGAAGCCGCTCTCGTTGAGAGTGTCGGTGTGGATCATCACCTGCACGTCGTAGTCGTCCGCGACCGAAAGGCAGTTGTCGATCGCCGCCGGTGTCGTGCCCCAGTCCTCATGAAGCTTCAGCGCGCAGGCCCCGCCGAGGATCATCTCCTCCAGTGCGGCCGGCAGCGATGCGTTGCCCTTGGCCGACAGGCCGAGGTTCATCGGAAACGCGTCGAACGACTGGATCATCCGCCCGAGATGCCAAGGGCCGGGCGTGCAGGTCGTCGCCAGCGTGCCATGGGCCGGGCCGGTGCCGCCGCCCAGCATCGTGGTTACGCCCGACATCAGCGCCTCCTCGATCTGCTGCGGACAGATGAAGTGGATATGCGCGTCGAAGCCGCCGGCCGTCAGGATCCTGCCTTCGCCGGCGATTGCTTCGGTGCCCGGCCCGACGACGATGGTGACGCCCGGCTGGGTATCCGGATTGCCGGCCTTGCCGATGCCGGCGATGCGTCCGTCCCTGAGCCCGATATCGGCCTTGTATATGCCGGTGTGGTCCAGCACGAGCGCATTGGTGATAACGGTATCGACGGCGCCGTCGGCGCGGCTCGCCTGGCTCTGGCCCATGCCGTCGCGGATCACCTTGCCGCCGCCGAACTTCACCTCTTCTCCATAGACGGTGAAGTCCTTCTCCACCTCGACGAACAGTTCCGTGTCGGCCAGCCGCACCTTGTCGCCCGTGGTCGGGCCGAACATGCGGGCATAGGCGGAGCGCTGGATTCTTGCGGGCATGGGCTGTTTTCCTCGGATCAGTGTGCTGTCGGCGGAGCCGTAAAAGGTATTTGGCGAAGGCGTCCGGCGGCTTGCACATTGCCGCCACCAAATGACCCCGAAAAGGTCGCTGCGTTCATGAAACCGGAGCCGGGCCCATGCATTTCCCCGGTGGCCGCCTCGACGCGGCCGCTCCGAAAGAAGGGACAAACCCGAACGGAATGAAAGGTACGATCATGAAACGCATTCTTGGCCTCACCACCGCCGCTCTTATGGGTGCTTCGGTTCTCGCCGCTCCGGCCCTTGCGGAGAGCAAGATGGACCTCTCCGGCGATGCCGGCGCGACCACGACGATGCCGGACGTCGATACCGGCACCACGGCCGCGATCGATGGGAATTTCGAATCCGCGCTGACGGCGATCGGCGCCGGCTCGTCCAACGCACAGGCGATCGGTACGCTGAGCGAGGTCGACACCGTCAAGGTTGTCAGCGTCAGCGATCTGGAAGGTCACGAGCAGGCCGCGCTCGACCAGGCCGTGAGCCAGAACAGCGACAGCGTGGATGAGCTGCGCACCTCGATCGGCGCCAATGCGGCGCTCAGCGAGGAACTTCGCAGCCAGGGCGTCGACACCTCGGCGGTGGTTGCGGCCCAGATTGAAGCGGATGGTCAGGTTACCGTCTACGTGATGTGATTGTCGCTTACTTTCATCGGCCGGCGCGAGCTCGATCTCGCGCCGGCCGACTGATGCGCGACGATCCGTCGGTTTCGCTGTGCCGACCGTTTGTGTAGGCTTGGCCTGAACCAAATGCGCCGGTCGCGCATTGATGAGTCTGGTTCGGGCGCGATCAGCCCGATCAAATGAAAGGGAGCCTGACTTTTGCCATTCACGATTGCCTCCGACAGGCCGAACTGGCTTCATGCCGTATTCGCGACTGCCTTTCTCCTCGCATCTGCGCCCAATGTCGCACTGCTCGCACAGGGTCTGGATTCGGAGGAGGCCATCGACACCATCGTCGGTTCTGATGTGAAGACGGGTGAAAGCAAGACGGCCGCCGATGAAGAGCGCATTCTGGCGGCGATCGAGAAGTCGACCGACAACGCCGCGGACGTGCGCAAGCGGTTCTCTATCGATGATGTGGAGATCGTCTTCCTCCCGGATCTTGGCGAGGAAGAAACGGCCGTCGAGGCGAAGATGGAAGAGTACAAGGACGACGTCGCCGTTCTGCGCGAAGCTATCCAGGGTAGCGCGATCTTCTACCATGCCATCGATTCGCGTTCTGTCCTGCTCACCGACGTCATCGCCCTCGAATTTCACGACCAGAACGCCGTGACGATCTTCGTCGCGGGCGGCGAGCCCTGATAATACGAAGGCAGGGCTGGCCGCCTGTCCGCTCATAGCGGGCCCATTACCTGCTGCCTGAAGCCATAGACCTGGCGTTGGCCGCCGAGCGGCACGAGGGTGACGTCGCGCTCCTGCCCGGGTTCGAAACGAACGGCCGTGCCGGAGGCAATGTCGAGACGCATTCCGCGTGCCTTTTCCCGATCGAAGCGCAACCCCTCATTTGTCTCGAAGAAGTGGTAGTGGCTGCCGACCTGGATCGGCCGATCGCCGCTGTTTGCCACCTTGATCGTCACTGTCGGCTGGCCGGCGTTGAGTTCGATCTCGCCCTCTGCGGTGATTATCTCGCCCGGTATCATTGACGCCTCCCTCAGCCGCCGATAGCCAGCCAGACACCGCCCAGCGCCGTCAAAGCGCCAGCGATACGCGTGACCGTGCGGCCGGCATCGCCGCCGAAGAGCCTGCCGACAAATAGACCCGCGGCCACGCCCGCAGCGTGAAGCAATCCCGTGGCGATGGCAAAGCCGGCAGCATAGGCATAGGCGCCCGCCTCGCCGATCTCCCCGCCATGGGCGTGCCCGTGGAAGAATGCGAAGAAGCCGACCATGGCCATCGCCGCCCCGGTTGGCACGTTGAGCGCGATCGCTGCAAGCAGCCCGATGACGACCACTGAGGCGAGAATTACCGGCTCCACAAATGGCAGCGGCGCGCCGGCCATCGCGGCGACAAAGCCGGCGAGCATGGTTCCCACGAAGGCAAGCGGGACCAGCCACAAGGCTCGGCCGGAAAGCAGTGCTGCCCACAAGCCGACCGCGACCATGGCAAGGATGTGGTCGGTGCCGAACAGCGGGTGCGAGAAGCCGGCCATGAAAGAGCCGTGCTCCGTAGGGTCGAGGTGGGCGAGAGCCGGACTTGCGCTCGCGATGAAGGCGAATGCCGCAAGCGATGCGATCCTAGTTCTGGTCATAGAGTATTCCCCTGGTTTGTATCTCGATGAAACCTCGTTATGCGGCGTCCTTCGGCGCGCAGCCATCCGCCTTGAGCACGCGCTGCGTCGATGCAGGGAAGCGTGAAAGCTTGTCGGCGGGCCGGATCGGACGGCGAACGAGTTCGCCCCCGCAATTCGGGCAGACGCCGCCGAGCACGTCGGAGGCGCAGCTTGCGCAGAAGGTGCATTCGAAGGTGCAGATCACGGCGTCCCGTGTCTCGGCTGGCAGGTCGCGGTCGCAACATTCGCAGTTGGGGCGCAGTTCAAGCATCGCGAACTCCTAGCGGATCGGTTCGTGCACGGTGACGAGCTTGGTGCCGTCAGGAAAGGTCGCTTCCACCTGCACGTCGTGGATCATCTCGGCCACGCCCTCCATCACCTGTTCCCGCGTCACGACATGCGCGCCGGCCTCCATAAGGTCGGCAACGGTGCGGCCGTCACGGGCGCCTTCGACGACGAAATCGGTAATCAGGGCGATCGCTTCGGGATGGTTGAGCCTGACTCCGCGCTCCAGCCGCCTGCGGGCCACAATGGCGGCCATGGAAATCAGCAGCTTGTCTTTTTCACGCGGCGTCAGGTTCATCGTTCTCCACCCTTTAAAGTGACCAGGTTTTAGGCAGGCCTGCCTGTCCGTTGAGCATCGCGACAAGCGGAACCAGCCGCTCGCGCAGGGCGTAACCGTCGGTTGCGACCAGCCTCGCAAGAAGCTTGCCAGTCGAACCGACCTGCCATGCCGACGCGCCGCCGGCACCGTCGACGATGGTCCGCACCGCGTCGAGATGGGCGGCAGCCGCAGGGCCCACGAGAAGGACGGTGGCGCAGGCTCCAGCGCCGCCAAGCCCGGCCTTCCGGCCGATTGTGGCCGCGACATCGGGGCCGATCGCGAAGTCTTCGGCGTGAACCAATCGATCTCCGCAGCGCACTCGCCAGCAGTCGCGGAAGATCGCCGTCCGAACGGTTTCGCCCATCGCCCGCCGCCCGAAGATGGTCGCCTCGACGAGCAATGCCTCGGCATCCTCGGCAAGGGTCACATCGAGCGTGCGACGGAAAGCGGAGCGGTCGTAAACGATCGTCTCCTGAGGCAGCCATGCGACCCGCGCGCCCGATCTGCCCACGACTTTGCAGGTAACTTCGGCATGCCCCGCCGTGGTCCGGTAAACCTTTTCGCAGGCCTGGGTGGTGACGGTGACGGCCGTATCTTCGCCGGCTTCGATGTCCCATGCGAGCCGATCGCCGCCGGTCAGGCCGCCGGCAGTGTTGATCAGGATCGCTTCCAGTGGGCCGTCCCCGCGCGCCGGTAGCCGGATTTTGGCGGCGCCTTCCTGATAGAGCCTTTCCAGGCGGGTGGTGCCATCGCGCCGTCGCGCCGACAATCCACCGCTTGCCGATACGCGTTGCAGCTTGGCCTGCTCGAGGCGGGGTTGCAGTTGGTTCATCCGATGCGGGCTCCTTGCCGCAAAATGAAAGCAACGCTCGTGCCATTTGCGCCGCTGCCGGGCATTGTCGCCAGGGACACTTGTTGCGCAAGGGCGAATGGGTTCTTATAGAGGTCACAGGTGCGTGGAGAGGCGCATGCAAGGAGTTTTGCCCCGTTTGCGGGCACAGTCTGGTTTGGGGGTAGCGGAATGAGTGACGAACTGGCGGCGACAATCATCGAAAAGATCAAGGCGCACGCCAGCCCTGATGCAGGCGAGGTCACGCTGGCCACGGACCTGACGGAACTCGGCATCCATTCGCTGGAACTGACCGAGATCATATTCGACCTCGAGGACGAGTTCGGTATCGAGATCGAAATGAGCACGGTCGATGCCTGGTCCAATCTCTCGAATGTCGGCGATATCGTCGAAGCCGTGCGCGGCCTGATCCAGCAAAAATCCTGACATGGCCAGACCGCGGATCGTCATTACCGGCCTGGGCGGCGTCTGCGCGCTCGGCACCGACGTAGCGGCGATTTGGGACGCCATGCGTGCCGGCCGCTCGGGCATCGGCCCGCTGACGACGGTTCCGCTGCATGATCTCAAGGTGAATACGGGCGCCGAGATAAAGACGTTGCCAGAGCACGGCATCGAGCATCGCCGGCTCGTCACCATGGACCGCTTCAGCCTGCTTGCGGTGATCGCCGCGCGTGAGGCCGCCGCACAGGCGGGCCTTGGCATCGACGAGAACAACACCCGACGCGTTGGTGCCGTCATTGGCGCCGGCGTTGCCGGCTGGGAAACCATCGAAGACAATTACCGGGGCATCCTTCTGGATGGTCGGCCGCGCGCCAACATATTCTCCGTGCCGCGCGCCATGACCGGCGCACCCGCCGGTCAGGTCAGCATGGATCTCGGGCTGCGCGGGCCTGTCTACGGCGTGAGTTCCGCATGTTCCACCGCCAATCACTCGATAAGCAGCGCGGTCGACCAGCTTTTGCTCGGGCGCGCCGATGTGATGCTGGCGGGGGGCACTGAAGCGCCGCTGGTCTGGGGCATCCTCAAGGGTTGGGAAGCGTTGCGGGTTCTTGCCAAGGAGACATGCAGGCCGTTTTCCGCCGATCGCGAAGGTCTGGTGATTGGCGAGGGCGCCGGTGTCGTCGTTCTGGAGACGCTCGACCACGCGCTGGCGCGTGGCGCGACCATTCTTGCAGAATACGCGGGTGCGGGCATGTCGGCCGACGCCACCGATATCGTCGCCCCCACTGTCGACGGGCCGACGCACGCGATCCGCAACTGCCTCGAGGATGCCGGGCTCGCGCCCGAAGACGTCGATTACGTCAATGCGCACGGCACCGGCACGAAGGCAAATGACCAGATAGAAACGCAGGCGATCCGTGGTGCCTTTGGGGCGGCGGCGGATCGGCTATCGGTTTCGTCCACCAAGTCCATGCATGGCCACTGCCTCGGTGCGACGGCTGCGATCGAACTGATCGCATGCGTCAAGGCGATCACGGACGGGGTCGTGCCGCCGACTGCAAATTATCGTGAAGCCGATCCGGCCTGCGACCTCGATGTGACGCCCAACGCGGCGCGGCAACGAGAGATACGCGCCGCAATCAGCAATTCTTTCGCGTTTGGAGGCACCAACGCGACTGTTGCCGTAAAGGCATACCGTCCCTGAAACGGTGTCAGGAAGCCGGTCCCGGTTGCCTTGTATCGGCAAGCCGGCTCGCTATCTAAAACCGGTTATCCTCTCCCGCCGCGTTCTGTGGCACCACCGTAACAGGGACGTTCCCATGACCGATCTTTCCGGCTTCCAGGTCGCCACGCGTTGGCCGGCCCGGGACATAGACAGGCTGCAGCTCTATTCTTTCCCCACGCCCAACGGCGTGAAAATCTCGATAGCGCTGGAGGAACTGGGCCTGCCCTATGAGGCTCACCTGATCGACATCACCAAGAACGAGACCTGGACGGACCACTTCCTGTCCCTCAACCCCAACGGCAAGATCCCGGCAATCGTCGATCCGGATGGGCCTGGTGGCAAGCCACTGGCCCTGTTCGAATCCGGGGCGATCCTTCTTTATCTCGCCGAGAAGACCGACCGGCTGATCCCGGCAGATTCGGCAGGCCGCTACGAGACGATCCAGTGGGTCTTCTTCCAAATGGCGGGCGTGGGACCGATGTTCGGTCAGCTCGGTTTCTTCTACAAGTTTGCCGGCAAGGAGATCGAGGACAAGCGGCCGCTCGAGCGCTACGTCAACGAATCGAAGCGCCTGATGGGTGTGCTGGAGGCGCGATTGAAGGGTCGCGAGTGGCTCATGGGGGAAGAATACACCGTTGCCGACATAGCGACCTTCCCATGGGTGCGCACGCTGCGCGACTTCTATGAGGCTGACGAAATTATCGGGTTCAACGACTTCCCCGAAACGATCGCGTGGCTGGATCGATGCCTGGCGCGGCCGGCAAGCCAGAAGGGCCTCACCATACCCGCGCGCGGGTAGGCGACACGCTTCCAAAGAGGCCCGCGTCATGCGATAGGGAAGCCGCAATTCTCGGAGGCTTCCCAGACATGACCCTCGCAGGCTTCGTCACCTATGCTGGCGCGCTCGCCATAGCTGCCGCGATTCCCGGTCCCGGCGTCGTTGCCCTCGTCGCGCGGGCCCTCGGCTCCGGTTTCCGCTCGGCCATCTTCATGGCATTCGGACTGGTTCTTGGCGATCTGGTCTATCTGACGGCGGTGGTTCTGGGTCTCGCTCTCGTCGCCCAGACTTTCGGGACCGCCTTTCTCGTCATCAAGTGGGTTGGTGTTGCCTATCTCGCCTGGATGGCCTGGAACTTCTGGCGCACCGGCATCACGGCCGAAAAGGTCGATGCCGACCGTACCCGCGGCGGCATCTGGACCAGCGTGCTGAGCGGGCTGCTGGTCACGCTCGGCAATCCCAAGGTGATGGTGTTCTATCTGGCGATCACACCGACGATCATCGACATCGCTTCGATTACCCCGTCCGATTATGGGGTGCTCATCGCAATCACCGCAATGGTTCTGCTCGTGGTCCTGATGCCTTACCTGGCGCTTGCCGCCAAGGCACGCTGGTTCCTGGCGACACCGAGCGCGCTCAAGGCGCTTAACCGCACGGCGGCAACCTTCATGGCTGGCGCCGCCGCGGCGATCGCTACGCGGTCGTAGTTGCATCGACGAGCGCGCGGCCTCTACTATGAGGCCACGCAATGGGCATCATCTCGGGAGGACCATGCCCGGTTTCCGTTTTCGCCGCGGCCTCGTCGCGATACTGGCGCTGGCGCTGATCGCGTCGGCCGCGTCGGCGGTATGGTTCATCTCGCTTGAGACCGGAAAGCGCCGTGCGCTGGCGGCTCTCGACGACGAGCTGCATGTGCTTGCACGCACCGTCGAGGGTGAGATCGAGCGCTTCCGCTACCTGCCCGCCGTGATTGCGCGAGACCGGCGCATTCTCGACGTGTTGGCCTCTCCCGAGCCAGCGACGATTGAGCGCGCCAACGCCTATCTTGAGGCAGTGCGAACCGATTCCGGCGCCGACGAACTCTACGTGATGAAGCTGGACGGTCTGGCAGTCGCCGCCAGCAACTATGCCGAGCCGACCAGCTTTGTCGGCGAGAATTATCAGTACCGCCCCTATTTCACCGACGCGCTCGCGCGCGGCGAGGGACGCTATTACGCGGTTGGCGCGACGACGGGGATACCCGGCTATTTCCTGTCCTCGGTCATTCGCGACAACGGCCGGATCGTCGGCGTTGCCATCGTCAAGGTCGACATGCGCAAGATCGAGGCGACGTGGACCGATGCCCGGTCGATCGTCGCGGTCACCGACGCTGACGGGGTCGTATTCCTCACCGGTCATGCGCCGTGGAAATACCGGCCGCTGCAGGCATTGAGCGAGGAAACCCTGTTCGACCTCGCCCGCACCCGCAAATATGGCAGCGCTGATCTCGCATCAGCCAACCCGATCTTTTCCGATGCCGGCAGGCTTCCGGAAACGGCGCTTGTCGACGGCGAGGATGCGCGCCGCCTCGTTCTGCAGGTGGGCATAGAGCCGGATGGATGGAGGTTGCTCGGGCTCGCAAGCCTCGCGCCGATCCGCGCCAACAGCCTGCTGCTGGCGCTGCTGACCGCGCTGGCCGGCCTGCTGATCGCCGGCGCCGGCCTTTATATGCGACAGCGGCGCCAGCTCACGCGGGCGCGGCTGCATGCCCACGCCGAACTCGAACGGCGCGTGGTCGAGCGAACCGCCGAACTGAACAGGCAGGTGGAGGATCGCCGCCGCGCCGAAGCGGAGCTGCGTCAGGCGCAGGAATCCCTCATTCAAGCGGCCAAGCTGGCGGCACTGGGACGGATGTCGGCTGCGATTGTTCACGAAGTGAGCCAACCGCTCGCGGCGATGGAGAATACACTTGCTTCGACCGGACTGCTGGCGTCGCGCGGTGACGCGGCCGCTGTCGCCGACAAGGTGCGTTCCGCGCGCGATCTGGTACGCCGTATCCAGCGAACCGTGAAACTGCTGAAATCTTTCGCGCGCAACGAGCCGGTCAGGCTCGAGCCCGTGGATGTCGACAAGGCGATGGCCGTTGCGGTCGAGTTGGCCGCGGCGCGCGCAACCGAGCAGGGCGCGCAGGTCAAGCTGCGCAAATCGTCGTCGCCTCCGAGTGTTCTTGCCAATGCCACGCGGCTGGAACAGGTGATCCTCAATCTGGTTGTCAACGCGCTGGATGCGGTCAAGGAGAGGCCGGAGGGAGAGGTCGAACTGTGGAGCGAGCATGACGAGGAGCGCGTGCGCCTATTCGTGCGCGACAATGGCATCGGCATACCGGACCATCTGCGTGACCGCATCGCCGAACCGTTCTTCACCACCAAGCTCACCGGCGAGGGGTTGGGGCTCGGCCTTTCCATATCGCGCGCGATCCTGGACGAGTTCGGTGGCGGGATGAATTTCGAAACGCGCGAGGAAGGCGGCTGCACCTTCCGCATAGACCTCCCCGCAATCAGCGAGAACCGGCTCCGCGAGGCCGCCGAATGAGCCGGGGCTTCGTGTTGCTCGTCGATGACGAGGAGAATGTGCGCGAATCCGCGCGGGAGTGGCTTGTCCTCAGCGGGTTCGATGTTGTGACCGCACCCAACGCCGAGGCCGCTTTGGCGGGGTTCGACGCGCGCGGCTGCGACGCGCTGATCACGGATGTCCGCATGCCTGGCATGGGCGGTCTCGCGCTGCTTGCGGAGGCACGACGCAGGGACCCTGCTCTGCCCGTCATCCTCCTTACCGGTCACGGCGATGTCCCGCTCGCGGTTGAGGCGATGCGTGGCGGCGCGCATGACTTTCTGGAAAAGCCCTACGATGCGGACCATCTGGTGGCGGTGCTTGATCGTGCGGTTGCGCAACGCCGGCTGAACAGCGAGGTCGAGCGGCTGCGCGATGCGGTTGGCGCTTCCGCGTCGATCGAGACGCGTTTCATAGGCGATTCCGGTCCGGCCAGAGCGCTGCGTGTCCAGGTCGCGCAACTGGCATCGCTCGACGTCGATGTGCTCATCCATGGCGAAACGGGTACCGGCAAGGAGGTCGTGGCGCGCGCGCTGCATGATTTCGGCAAGCGCAGCGGCAGTCCCTTCGTCGCCCTCAATTGCGCCGCCATTCCCGAAAGCGTCTTTGAAAGCGAGGTATTCGGCCACGATCGCGGCGCGTTCACAGGAGCGGCCCAGAAACGCGTCGGTCGCATCGAGCATGCGAACGGCGGCACGGTTTTCCTCGATGAAGTCGAATCGATGCCGCTTGGCCTTCAGGCGAAGCTTTTGCGTGTGATACAGGAACGCGAGGTCGAACCGCTCGGCTCGAACCGGCGCGTACCCGTCGATGTCCGGTTCGTCGCGGCGGCCAAGGCGGATTTGCGCACGGAGAGCGACGCGGGGCGGTTTCGCGCCGATCTCTACTTCCGCCTTGCGACGGTCGTTGTCACCATCCCGCCGCTGCGTCAGCGCCGCCAGGATGTGGCCTTGCTGTTCCGCCATTTCTGCATCGAGGCCGCAAACCGCCACGGCTTCGATCCGCGAGAGCCGGATGCGGGCCTGCTGACTGCTCTCGAGGATTCCGACTGGCCGGGCAATGTGCGAGAGCTGCGCGCCGCCGCCGAGCGCTTCGCGCTCGGACTGCCGCTGGATCCGGGGTCGGCCGTCGCGGGGCAGGCTAACCAGCCGTCGCTTGCAGGGCGCGTCGCGACCTACGAGGCGCGGCTCATTGCACAGATGCTGGCCGAAACCGGGGGCAATACGCAGGAGGCGAGCCGCCTGCTTGGAGTGCCGTTGCGAACGCTGAACGAAAAGATCCAGCGCCATGGGCTGAGGCCGTCGCGATCCTGAGACTTCGGCGGATTCTTGCCGCGCTTTCGTAGGGTCAGGCGAAATCCTGCCGCGACCAGCACGAAGAAGCTCGCTGAGAGCCGGGAATTCCAAGGGTTTGGCGAAATGCTTGGAAATGGCACGCAGGATGCTAGGTTTTATCCGGGTGCACGGCATCGGTGCCGTGTCACGACAGGAAGTCAGGGAGGACTTTGCATCATGAAACACGTCACCAGGAATCTGCTTGCCGCCGGCGCTGTCGCCGTGTCGCTGGGCTTCGGCGCGACAACCGCCAAGGCGCAGGAATTCATCAACGTGCTGACCGGCGGCACTTCGGGCGTCTATTATCCGCTGGGCGTGGCGCTGGCGAAGATCTACAGCGACAACATGGATGGCGTGCAGACGCAGGTCCAGTCGACCAAGGCGTCGGTCGAAAACCTCAACCTGCTGCAGCAGGGCCGTGGCGAGATCGCGCTGGCGCTCGGCGACTCTGTTCAGAACGCCTGGGCGGGCAACACCGAAGCCGGCTTCCCCGGCAAGCTGGACAAGCTGCGCGCCATCGCCGCGATCTATCCGAACTACGTTCAGATCGTCGCCTCGCAGGAGTCCGGCATCACCGATCTGGAAGGGCTCAAGGGCAAGAGCCTGTCCGTGGGCGCGCCCGCGTCGGGCACCGAGCTGAACGCGCGTGCCATCTTCGAGGCCGCCGGCATGAGCTATGACGACCTCGGCAAGCTCGAATACCTGCCGTTCGCCGAATCCGTCGAACTCATCAAGAACCGCCAGCTCGACGCTACGCTTCAGTCCGCCGGCCTCGGCGTCGCCTCGATCAAGGATCTGGCGATCTCGCTGCCGACCACTGTCGTGGCGGTGCCGGCCGAGATCGCGGAAAGCATGGGCGCGCCATTCATCGCGGCGACGATCCCTGCCGGCACGTATGAAGGCCAGGCCGAGGACGTGCCGACCGTGGCGATCACCAACATCCTCGTCACGCATGACGGTGTCACCGACGAGGTCGCCTATCAGATGACCAAGCTGCTGTTCGAGAACCTCGACGAGATGGTTGCAGCGCATTCGGCGGCCCGTGCGATCTCCGCGGAGAAGGGTCCGCAGGGCCTGCCGATCCCGCTGCATCCGGGCGCCGAGCGCTACTACAAGGAAGCTGGCCTCCTCTAGGCCTTCGCCTTCGGGGCGTGCAATCGGCCGGCGCGGTTTCGCGCCGGCCCGTTGCCCGCAGCAACGTGGCTATCCTTTTCGGAGCACGCGATGACCAATGCAGCATCCAGCCCGTCCAAGGCGGACGAGGCCGCGGCAGCCATTCACGATCCCACCCATGGCAGCTTTCCGCTGACCCGTGAAGGCAGGGTTCTGTTCTGGATCGCGGTAGCCTTCTCGCTCTACCAGATCGGTTCCGCAGCGCACATCATCAACCTGCCGAGCCAGGTGGTGCGCGCCTTCCATCTCGGCTTTCTGGTGCTGCTGACCTTCCCGCTGGTCGCGGCGATGACCGGCCGAGCGCTTCCCGTGCGCGCCGTGGCCTGGGCGCTGGGTGCTGCCGGCATGGCGGTCGCATTCTATCAATGGTGGGAATACGTACCACTGATTCAGCGGACGGGGTTTCCGCTCACGCGCGACATCGCCGTCGGCGTCGTCGCGATTGTCACCGTATTCATCGCCGCCTGGGTCATCATGGGACCGGCGCTGCCGATCATTTCGGGCCTGTTCCTCGCCTACTGCCTGTTCGGCCAATACCTGCCGCGACCGCTCAACCATCGCGGCTACGCTTTCGATCAGGTGATCGACCACATGGCGTTCGGTACCGAAGGCATCTACGGCATCCCGATCTACGTATCGGCGACATATATCTTCCTTTTCATCCTGTTTGGCTCCTTCCTGGAGCGGGCGGGCATGATCAAGCTGTTTACCGACGTATCGCTGGGCTGGGTCGGTCATGCGCGCGGCGGAGCGGCCAAGGTCTCCGTCATCTCGTCCGGCATGATGGGCACCATCTCCGGCTCGGGCGTCGCAAACGTCGTGACAACCGGCCAGTTCACCATCCCGCTGATGAAGCGGTTCGGCTACCGCCCAGCTTTTGCGGGCGGCGTGGAGGCGACGTCCTCGATGGGCGGGCAGATCATGCCGCCGGTCATGGGCGCGGTGGCCTTCATCATGGCCGAGACGCTGGGCATCGAATATTACGAGGTCGTCAAGGCAGCGATCATTCCCGCCATCTTATACTTCGCCTCGGCCTTCTGGATGGTTCACCTGGAAGCGGGCAAGCGCGGCCTGATGGGCCTGCCTCGCTCCGAACTGCCGTCGCCGCTGCGCGCGCTCCGCGAGAGCTGGTATCTGATCCTGCCGCTGGCGGCACTCGTCTACCTGCTCTTTTCCGGCTACACGCCGCTCTTCGCCGGCACCGTCGGCCTGTCTCTGACAGTCCTGCTCATCCTCGGCACCACCGTTGCGCTCGGCCTGCCCAACACCGTGCTACGCTACGTCTTCTGGATCGGCCTTGGCGTGGTTGCGGCAAGCTTCTTCCGCCTCGGCATCAATGTCATTCTGGCGGCTGTTGTGGCGCTGATCCTGGTGAATGTCTTTATAGCGGGCGGTCGCGACACGCTCGCGGCCTGCCGCGATTCCCTCGCCGAGGGCGCAAAGACTGCCCTGCCTGTTGGTGTCGCCTGCGCGGTCGTTGGTGTCATCATCGGCACCATGACGCTGACCGGCGTCGCCAACACCTTCGGCCAGTACATCGTATCGGTCGGCCAGACCTCGTTATTCCTGTCGCTGGTCCTGACGATGATCACCTGTCTGATCCTCGGCATGGGCATCCCGACGATCCCCAACTACATCATTACCTCGACCATCGCCGGCCCGGCGCTGTTGGCACTGGGCGTTCCGCTGATCGTCAGCCACATGTTCGTCTTCTATTTCGGCATTCTGGCCGATCTGACGCCGCCTGTGGCTCTTGCTTGCTTCGCGGCTGCGCCGATCGCCAGGGAAACCGGATTGAGGATCGCAATGCAGGCGATCAAGATAGCCGCTGCCGGTTTCGTCATCCCGTTCATGGCCGTCTACACACCAGCGCTGATGCTGCAGGACGGCGGTGCTCTCACCCAGTCGATCGGCTTCTGGCCGGCGGTGGCCTACATTGTCTTCAAGGCGGGCCTGTCGATCATGCTGTGGGGCGTCGCCGTCATCGGCTATCTGCGCGCCGATCTTGCGATATGGGAGCGCCTGCTTGCAGCCGCTGCCGCCTTCACGCTGATCGCCGCCCTGCCGGCAACGGATGAGATCGGCTTTGCGCTGGCGGCGGCGATGATCGGTCTGCACTGGTGGCGCACCCGCGAGCAGGTGCCGCCTGCGCGCGAGGCGGGCGAATAGGATGAGCGTGTGCATCGCCGCAGCCGGCAAGACGCTGATGCTGGCGGCGAGCCTTTTCACGCTCTCCTGGGAGCACTCGGTCGAGAAGACGGCATGGCAGGAGGACTGGCTGGCGACGCCGGCCGGCCTTCACGCGTTGCAGGCACGCGTCAAGGGCTCGGGCGCCGGCATGGACCCGCCCGAGGGTTCGGTTCTTCATGATGGATGGTGGCGCTGGAAGCCCTCGATACCGCCGCTGCCGCGACTGGTGCTTGCCGCCTCGGGCGCAACGGCTTCGGGCTGGACGGTCTGTGCGGAGGGCCGGTGTGTCGAGGTGGGCGCTGACGCGGCGGAGCCGGTCGTCATCGAACCCTGCGGAAAGCCTTGACTTACTGGAAGCTGGCGTCGGGGTGCACGCCGCGGATGCGTGCGCAGGCGGGGCCGGGGCCGCGCATGTAGTGGCGCTCCGGGCGGTAGCTCGGCATGAAGAATTCGCGCACCGAAACTGCGCGGCTGATGATGTGAGCCCAGACCGTCATGACCCGAATTTCCCGTCCTCTCGGATGTCCCTTCCGAATGGCATTGATTGTAGCGCGGACCCGTGAATAACCCGTGAACGCGTTGTTAATGGGTAGCTGTTTAGGGCGCGATCCGTGACGCAATTGCGAGTGATTCGCGGCCCTTTCGCGGCTGCGCGACGATTGCCTGCCCTTGTTGCATTTGCGCAACGCCCTTTCTCGCCGCCCCGCTGCCGAAAAATTATCCCGATTGGCCAGGACCAAGCGGAACCGCCTCTGCGCTTCGACGTTGGAGAGGTGTCCGGACAGACACTGGCTCTGGCGTTAATCGAATGAACGTCGGGAGCCAGCCGCCCCTTAAAAAGAAGAAGCAAGAAAGGCTACGACGATGGGCATTTTTTCCAAGGACATCAAAACGATGGACGATCTCTTCGTCCACACGCTCCGCGACATCTACTATGCGGAAAAGCAGATATTGAAGAACCTTCCCAAGATGATCGACAAGGCGACGAGCGCCGAACTCCGCAAGGGCTTCGAGAAGCACATGGCTGAGACGGAAGGCCATGTCGAAAGGGTGGAGCAGGTGTTCAAGATGCATGGGGTCGAGGCCAAGGCGGTAAACTGCCCGGCTATCGATGGCATCCTGAAGGAAGCGGACGAAGTCGCTGGTGAGGTCGACGACGACCGCGTGCTCGACGCCGCGCTGATCGCTGCCGCTCAGGCCGTCGAGCACTATGAAATGACGCGCTACGGCACGCTTGTCGCCTGGGCGAAGGAACTGGGACGCAACGACGGCGCCGCCGTCCTTCAGAAGAACCTCGACGAGGAAAAGGCAACTGACGAAAAGCTGACGAAGTTGGCTGAGAGTCGGGTCAACCTCAAGGCTGCCGAATAGACCCCAAGGTCCACGAGTAGTCCACGAGTAGTACGCCGCAGCCGGGTTCCCCTCGCCTGGCAGCCGGCTTTCCGGCCCGCCGCTCTCCCATGCGGCGGGCCGATGCTTTTTCCGATTGAGCCGCCGGACTTCGCGGGCGCAGCCAAACATGTCTATGATGGGCGTCGATGCACCGACGATGGAGGATGAACATGGCGGCGGTTCCGCCCGTTTGTGATTTTGGCTGGAAGGGGATCGACGCAATCCTTCCCGGCGTGGATGGTAACGAGCATCAGCTTTCCGAGCATGTCGGCCCCGGCGGCCTCGTCGTGGCCTTCATCTGCAACCACTGCCCCTATGTGAAGGCGGTGATCGACCGCATCGTGCGCGATGCGCGAGACCTGAGCGCCCACGGCATCGGTTTCGTCGCGATCAACTCCAACGACGCCGATGCCTATCCGGAAGACTCATTCGAGAACATGAAGGCGTTCTCTCGCCAGCACGGCATGACCTTCCCCTACCTCCACGATGAGGACCAGTCGATTGCACGGGCCTATGGCGCCGCATGCACGCCGGACTTCTTCGGCTTCAATGCCGACATGCGCCTTCAGTATCGCGGCCGGCTCGATGCCTCGCGCCGCGAGGAGGGGCCGGCCGACCTTCGCCGCGATCTCTACGAGGCGATGGTCAAGATCGCGCAGACGGGCGAGGGACCGCGCGAGCAGGTCGCCTCTGTAGGCTGCTCGATCAAGTGGAAGGACGGCGGCGACTGGGCGTGAGCCCACAATGCCCCATCTGATGGCGATTTTCATCACGTCGGCCTGAGCTGTCTGGAACGGTCGATGTCTCGCCCGTGGCGCTTTGGCCCGTGGCCTGAAGCGACGATGCTGCCATTGAAAACATGATGGCGGGACCGCCGCCGAAAGGGATCGGAAACGCCATGGATGCCGCAGCGAACACGAAGGCTCGGGCCGACGTAGACGGCCGCTATGCCTGGACGAGGCTGTTCGTCTCGGTGCTGATCGCCACGATCGGCAGTGTCGGTATGTGGTCGGTCATCGTCGTCTTGCCGGCTGTCCAGGCGGAATTCGGCGTCGATCGTGGCGTCGCCTCGCTACCCTATACCGCGACCATGATCGGCTTCGCCTTCGGCAACGTCATGATCGGCAGGTTCGTCGATCGGGCCGGCATCCTGCTGCCGATGATGGTTGCGGCCGGCTCGCTCCTTGTAGGTTACGTGCTGGCAGCCATCGCACCCTCCATCTGGCTGTTCGCGCTGCTGCAGGCACTGATTGGGTTCGGGGCCTCCGCCACCTTCGGCCCGCTCATCGCCGATCTCTCGCACTGGTTCGATCGTCGCCGCGGCGTTGCTGTCGCCGCCGCCGCGAGCGGCAACTATTTTGCCGGCGCGATCTGGCCGCTGGTGATGCAGTTGACGCTGCCCACCGAGGGCTGGCGTTTCACTTATATCGCGATCGGCATCTTCTGTGCGGTGACGATGGTGCCGCTGGCGCAGTTGCTGCGCCGCCGCGCGCCCTATGCCGAGCCGGAGTCAGTCGCTGCCACCGGCGTGGCGCACAAGCGCTCCATCGATCTCTCGCCGCGCGCATTGCAATTGCTGCTGTGCCTGGCCGGTGTCGGCTGCTGCGTGGCGATGTCCATGCCGCAGGTTCACATCGTTGCCTATTGCGTCGACCTGGGCTACGGCGTCGCGCGCGGATCGGAGATGTTGTCGCTGATGCTGGTCGGCGGCATCGCGAGCAGGCTCGTCTCCGGTTTCCTGGCGGACTATATCGGCGGCGTGAAGACACTGCTCATCGGCTCCGTGCTGCAATGCTTGGCGCTGTTCGCCTACGTGCCGTTCGACGGCCTGGTCTCGCTCTATATCGTCTCCATGGTCTTCGGCCTGTCGCAGGGCGGCATCGTGCCGAGCTACGCCATGATCGTGCGCGAATATCTGCCGGCCCGGGAGGCCGGCCAGCGGGTGGGTGTCGTCATCATGGCGACGATCGCCGGCATGGCGCTCGGTGGCTGGCTTTCCGGCTGGATCTACGACCTCACCGGTTCCTACGCGGCCGCCTTCTGGAACGGGATCGGCTGGAACGTCATGAACATCTCGATCATGGTGCTGATCCTGCTTCGCAGCAGCCGACCGCGCCCGGTGCAGGCCTGACGGAATCTGATTGACACAAACGTTTCATTACAGCTTTACTGCGTGACAAGTGTTTCGTAGGGCGGAAGCGTCGTGAGCCTTCAGGAGATCTGGCAGCGCATCGAATCCCGCTACGGCGCGTTCTCGCCGCAGCTTCGTCGCGCCGCCCGTTTCGTCCGCGAGAACCCGCAGGATGTCGCCCTGCATTCGCTGCGAACGCTGTCGCGGCAGGCAGGCGTCTCGCCGACATCGATGACCCGTCTGATGCAGGCGCTCGACTTCGACAATTGGGACGCGTTTCAGGCAGATCATCGCGCGTGGCTCACCGCCGGCGGGCAGGGTGTGTTCTCGGATCGTGCCGATCGCGTCATCAGCGGATCGCGGGCACCGGGCGCAGAAGACCTGCTGCTCGACGCGATGGCCGCGGCCGAGCGGGACAACGTTTGCCACGCGCTCGCCCCGCAGGCGCGACGGAACCTTGTCCAGGCCGCCGACATGCTGGTCGCTGCGCCCGCTGTGGCAATCGCCGGCATCAGAAGCTGCTTCCCGGTCGCCTTCAGCCTGCACTATTCGCTGTCGCTGTTCATGCCGCATGTGAGGCTGATGACCGGCATCGGCAGCGCTCCGCTAGACGAGCTGCACCATCTGCGCGAGAACGATTGTCTGGTGGTGGTCTCGGTCGCGCCCTACAGCCGCGAGACCGTCGATGTTGCGCGCCATGCGCGGGACTCGGGCGTCCGCGTCGTCGCCATCACCGACGGGCCGCTGAGCCCGATTGCCCGGCTTGCCGACGTCACGCTTGTCGCGGCAAACGAAAGCCCGGCCCACATCGCCTCTCCCATCGGACCGATCGCTGCCGCCCAGGCGCTGGCGATACTGGTGCTGGCGCGCGCCGGCGATGGCGCACTGGATGCATTGCGTCGCCGCGAAGCCACTTTCGAAGCCATATCCGCCTACCTGCCAGAAGAGCCGAAATCATGAGCGCGAACCGCACCCGCATCCTGCATCGTGAACCGTCCCGCGACTTGCCCGTCGCAACGGGCGGCGATGGACCATTCGTCATCGACAGCGCGGGCAAGCGCTACCTGGACGCTTCCGGCGGAGCAGCCGTGTCCTGTCTCGGCCATAACGAGCGGCGCGTGATCGAGGCGATCAAGGCGCAGCTCGACCGCCTGCCCTACGCGCATACCGGCTTCTTCACCAACGAGCCGGCCGAAGCGCTGGCCGAACACCTGATCGAGCGCGCGCCGGACGGGCTCGGCCATGTCTATTTCGTCTCCGGTGGCTCGGAGGCAAACGAGACGGCCATGAAGCTCGCGCGGCAATATTTCTTTGAACGCGGCGAGACAGGCCGGCGGCACTTCATCGCGCGACGCCAGAGCTATCATGGCAACACCATCGCGGCGCTCTCGGTGGGCGGCAATGCGGGACGGCGCGCGATCTACGAGCCGATCCTGCTGCCGGCCAGCCATATCGCACCCTGTTTCGAATACCGCCACCGCCGACCCGACGAGACACCGCAGGAATACGGCATCCGCGCCGCTGACGAGCTGGAGGCGGAAATCCTGCGCCTCGGACCGGAAACCGTCATAGCCTTCATCGCCGAAACGGTCGTGGGCGCGACCGCGGGAGCCGTGCCGCCGGCGCCAGGCTACTTCCGCCGAATCCGCGAAATATGCGACCGCTATGGAGTCCTGCTCATCCTCGACGAAGTCATGAGCGGCATGGGCCGTACCGGCACGCTTTATGGTTGTGAGCAGGACGGCATCGCGCCCGACATTCTCACCTGTGCCAAGGGGCTCGGAGCCGGCTATCAGCCCATCGGCGCGACGATCCTCTCCGAGCGCATCTTCGAAACGATCACCGGCGGCTCGGGCGCGTTCCAGCACGGCTTCACCTATATCGGCCACGCGACGGCGGCCGCAGGCGCTCTGGCCGTCCAGCGTGTGATCGAGGAAGACGGGCTGCTCGAAAACTGCCGCCTGATGGGCGCGCAACTGCAGGAACGGCTGGGTGCGGCGTTCGAAGGACACCCTTTCGTCGGCGACATTCGCGGCCGTGGCCTGTTCATCGGCATCGAACTGGTCGAAGATCGACAGACGAAGAAGCCGTTTGATCCCGGTCTGCGCTTGCATTCGCGTATCAAGGCTGCCGCGATGGAGGAGGGGCTTATGGTCTATCCGGCTGGGGGAACGGCCGACGGCAAGGCCGGCGATCATGTCCTGGTGGCCCCGCCATTCATCATCGGCGAGGATCATGTCGGCATGATCGTCGAGAAGCTCTCGCGCGCGGTTGCTGCAGCGACCGCTGCGGCCGGAATCGCCGCCTGATGACCCATCCTTTCGCCATTGCCGTGGCGCCGAACGGGGCGCGGCGCACAAAAGCCGATCATCCGCGCCTGCCGATGACGGCGGCCGAGATCGCTCGCGACGCTGGGGACGCCCTGGCCGCAGGTGCGGCGATGATTCATCTTCATGTTCGCGACGTCACCGGCGCCCACACGCTGGACGCGGCGCTTTACCGCGAGGCAGTCGCTGCCGTCCGCAAGGCCGTGGGGGACGATCTGGTCGTGCAGGTCACCACCGAGGCTGTCGGGCGCTACACGCCTGACGAGCAGGTCGCCGTCATCGACGCGTTGCAGCCGGAATCCGTATCGATCGCGTTGCGCGAAATCCTGCCGGAGAACGGCGACGAGCGCGTGGCCGCAGCACTTTTCGAGCGCATGGAGAAGGCCGGTACGCTGCATCAGATCATCGTCTATGAGGCGGCCGAGCTGGCGCGTCTGGATGCGCTTGCCGCGCGCGGCGTGCTGCCGGACGGACCGCTCGCAGTGCTCGCGGTGCTCGGCCGGTACACGCAGCAGGGCGCCACTGGCGGCGAGCTGGAGGCGTTCCTGGCCGACGGCATCGAGCGGCATCAATGGATGCTGTGCGCCTTCGGGCCGCGCGAGACGGAATTCATGGCGCTTGCGTCGCAGGCAGGAGGTCATGCCCGGGTCGGCTTCGAGAACAATCTGTGGCTGCCGGACGGGTCTTTGGCTCCGGACAACGCCGCAATTGTCGCCGCGACTGTTGTTGCGGCAGGAGAATGCGCGCGCGGGGTTGCAAAGGCCGCGGATTTGCGCAGGCTTTGGCGAGTACCCGCATCGGCCGCCAATGAGATTTCGGCAGCCTCCGGGTGAGCCGAACAACCGGCCCTCGCGCACGGAGGGATCCGGGTTATATCAACCAACCCGTCAGGGGAACGTGCAAGGAGCAAGGAGACGCAAACATGAAATCCAGAAACCTGATTGGCCTCGGCCTCGCGATGGCGATGGGCGGCTCGCTGGCCGCCGGCGCCGCCGTTGCGCAGGAGCAGCAGTTCATATCGGTCGGCACCGGCGGCGTCACCGGCGTCTATTACCCGGTCGGCGGCGCGATCTGCCGCCTGATGAACCAGACCCGCCGCGACCACGGCATCCGCTGCTCGGTCGAATCGACCGGCGGTTCGGTGTTCAACGTCAACGCCATCAAGGGCGGCGACCTCGAGTTCGGCGTCGTGCAGTCGGACGTGCAGTACAACGCGTTCAACGGCGAGGCGAACTTTGCCGACGGCGGCGCGCATGAAGACCTGCGTTCGGTGTTCTCGCTTCACGCCGAGCCGCTGACAGTCGTGGCGCGCGCGGAAGCGGGCGTCGCCGGCTTCGATGATCTCAAGGGCAAGCGCGTCAACATCGGCAATCCCGGCTCCGGCCAGCGTGCGCTGATGGACCTGCTGATCGCCGAGAAAGGCTGGACCAACGCCGACTTCGCGCTCGCCGCCGAGCTGGCGCCTGCCGAGCAGAGCTCCGCGCTGTGCGACAACAACATCGACGCCTTCGCCTACACGGTCGGCCATCCGGCCGGCGCGATCCAGGAAGCAACCACCACCTGCGACAGCGTCATCGTGCCTGTCGAGGGTGAGGCGGTCGACAAACTGGTCACGGACAATCCGTACTACTTCAAGGCTGTGATCCCCGGCGGCATGTATCGCGGCACCGACAATGACGTGAACACCTTCGGTGTCGGCGCCACGGTCGTGACTTCGGCCACCGTCGACGACGAGGTCGTCTATCAGTTCGTCAAGGCCGTCTTCGACGACTTCGACAACTTCAAGAGCCTGCACCCGGCGCTCGCCAACCTGACGCCGGAAGACATGGTCGGCCAGGGTAACTCCGCGCCGGTCCATCCGGGTGCTGAGAAGTACTACAAGGAGAAGGGCTGGCTCCAGTAAAACCAGAAATTCGGGGCGTCCGATTGCCGGGCGCCCCGTTTTCGATCAACATGGCCCATTAGGGCAATGTGCGCGTCAGGAGGGGACCCAGATGGCGAACGATCCGAAGACTGCCGGCAAGGCAACAACGGCCATGACCGACGACGAACTTCAGGATCTCGTGGCATCGAGTGATACCGGCGCGCGCAATCCGGTCGGCACGGCCGGTCTGGTGATCGCAGGCGTTGCGCTGTGCTGGTCGCTGTTCCAGCTTTACATCGCCTCGCCGCTGCCCTTCATGCTTTCTCGCATGACCGGTCTGCAACTCGTCTTCAACGACACGCAGACACGCTCCATCCATCTGGCATTCGGCGTATTCCTCGCCTTCATGGCCTTTCCGGCCCTGTCCAGCAGTCCGCGCGACCGAATCCCGCTACTCGACTGGGTTCTGGGCATTCTGGCTGCGTTCTGCGCGCTCTACATCTTCATCTTCTACCGTGACCTCGCCCAGCGCCCAGGCCTGCCGATCACGCAGGACCTTATTGCTGCCGGGCTCGGCATGGTTCTCCTGCTCGAAGCGACACGACGTGCCCTCGGCCCGCCGCTGGTGATCGTCGCCCTGGTGTTCCTGGCCTATGTGTTCTTCGGTTCGTCGACCTTCGTGCCTGACATCATCCGCTGGGGTGGCGCATCCTTCGCGCGCGCCATGGACCAGATGTGGCTGTCGACGGGTGGCGTATTCGGTGTTGCGCTGGGCGTTTCGACGGCCTTTGTTTTCCTGTTCGTGCTGTTCGGCTCGATGCTCGACCGAGCAGGCGCCGGCAACTTCTTCATCAAGCTCGCTTTCGCGCTGCTGGGACACCTGAAGGGCGGCCCTGCCAAGGCCGCCGTGCTGGCCTCGATGATGACCGGCCTTATCTCGGGCTCCTCGATCGCCAACGTGGTGACGACCGGCACCTTCACGATCCCGCTGATGAAGCGCGTGGGCTTTTCCGCCGAAAAGGCCGGGTCGGTCGAAGTCGCAAGCTCGGTCAACGGTCAGATCATGCCACCGGTCATGGGCGCGGCCGCGTTCCTGATGGTCGAATATGTCGGCATTTCCTACCTGCAGGTCATCAAGCACGCTTTCCTGCCGGCGGTGGTCTCTTACATCGCTCTGCTCTACCTCGTGCATCTCGAGGCGGTGAAGAACGACATGCCCTCGCTGCCCAAGCGGGTGCAGCACCCGGCCAGGATCGCGCTGCTGCGTGCGGGCCTGGTGACCCTGTCGATCGTCATCCTGGCAGGCGCGATCTACAACGCGATCAACATGGTGAAATGGCTTCTGCCGGCAATTTCCGCGCCGGTGCTGCTCCTTGCCCTGCTGGCGGCCTATGTGTTGCTGATCTGGTATGCCGCCAAGCAGCCAGATCTTGAACTCGACGATCCCAATGCGCCCGTGGTGGAGCTGCCGATCGCATCCGAGGTCATCAAGACGGGGCTGCATTATCTGCTGCCGCTGTTCGTGCTTGTCTGGTTCCTGATGATCGAGCGCCGTTCGCCGGGGCTGTCGGCGTTTTATGCGGTGGTGCTGCTGATCATCATCATGCTCACCCAGAAGCCGTTGAAGGCCATGTTCAGGGGCATGCAAAGCGCTGAGACCAGCGCCGCGATGCGCGAAGGCTTCGACGATCTCATCGTCGGCATGATTTCCGGTGCGCGCAACATGATCGGCATCGCCTGCGCAACGGCCGCCGCCGGCATCATCGTCGGCACGGTCACCCTGACCGGCATCGGACAGGTGATGGCGGAGTTCGTCGAATTCCTCTCCGGGGGCAACATCTTCCTGATCCTCGTCTTCACCGCGATCATCAGCCTCATCCTGGGCATGGGCCTACCGACCACGGCGAATTACATCGTCGTCTCCTCGCTGATGGCGCCGGTGATCGTGGAGCTGGGCGCCGCCAACGGCGTCCTCATCCCGCTGATCGCGGCCCACATGTTCGTCTTCTATTTCGGCATCATGGCCGACGTCACACCACCGGTGGGGCTTGCCTCCTTCGCGGCGGCGGCGGTTTCCGGTGGTGATCCCATCAAGACGGGCTTCACCGCGTTCTTCTATTCGCTGCGCACGGTGCTGTTGCCGTTCATCTTCGTCTTCAACACTGATCTTCTACTGATCGACGTTGGCTGGGTGGGAGCGATCTGGATCACGATCCTGGCCACGGTGTCGATGCTGATCTTTGCGGCTGCGACGCAAGGCTTCTTCATGGCGCGCTCGCGGCTGTGGGAATCGGCCGCCCTCCTGCTCGTCACCTTCATGCTGCTGCGGCCCGGCTTCTTCCTAGATCTCGTGCAGCCGCCCTACGAACAGGTGGAGCCCGTGCGCCTGTTCGAGGTGATTCAAGGCGAGCCGGACGGCGCGCAGGCACGGCTGGTCATCACCGGCCCCGATTTCGACAATCCCGACCGGCTCGTCGAGCGCACCATGGCGTTCGATCTCGGCGCGCAGGGCGAGAGCGGCGAAGCCCGTTTCGAGCGTGCGATGGGCATGAACGTCACCGTCCAGGATGACAAGGCAATTCTCGAAGAGCCGCTGGACATGAACAGCCTCGCCGGCCGCACCCTGTCCAACCTGGATTTCTACGACCCAGACCGGCCGGTCGAGGTCACCGCCATCGAGGTTACCGCCGAGCGGATGCCGCGTGAGATCTTCTACATACCCGCGCTGCTGCTGTTCGGCCTCGTCGTCTTCACCCAGCGCCGCCGCGGCGGCACGCTGTTCGGCAATCCGAAGGCCGCGTAGGGAGGTGCGATCATGTACAAGAACATCCTGGTCTCGGTCGATCTCGGTGACGCCGAAAACGAAACGCGGACAATTGGCACCGCCGTCGATTATGCAAGGCTCTTCGGCGCGACGCTGCATGTGATGACGGTGGTGCCCGACTACGGCCTTTCCATCGTTGGCGGTTTCTTCCCCAAGGGGCACGAACAGGAGGCGATTGACCACGCCAACAAGGCATTGCACGAGTTCACCGGCAAGCACGTGCCGGCCGAGGTCAAGCATCGCCATATCGTCGGTCACGGCTCGATCTATCGCCAGATCCTGCACTATGCCGGTGTGGTTAAGGCCGATCTGATCGTGCTCGCCGCGGGACGAGAGGGGCCTGAGGACTACCTGATCGGTCCGAACGCTGCCCGCGTCGTGCGCCATTCAAAAACATCGGTATTGGTCGTCCGCGATAACGATTGACCATACGGGGAGCAGCCGAAAGGCACGGATTGACTGCGCGTGCCTGCGCGGCCAGAGTTGATCGCTGCGGCGCGGCGATCATTTGTTTCTCGCCGGTCCTGCACAGGTACCCATGAGCACAGTTCGCGATACCACATCATCCAGGCTCGACGATGCGGCCCGAGCCGGCTGGCTCTACTATGTTGCTGGCAACACGCAGGACCAGATTGCGACCAAGCTCGGCGTCTCGCGCCAGTCTGCGCAACGCCTTGTATCGCTGGCGGTTTCCGAAGGGCTGGTGAAGGTACGCATCGACCATCCGATTGCGAACTGCCTCGAACTGGCCTCCCGGTTGCGCGAGCGGTTTGGGCTTGATCTTGTGGAGGTCGTGCCCAGCGACCCCGGATCGGCTTCGACAACGCTTGGCGTCGCGGAAGCCGCTTCCGCCGAGATCGAGAGGCGGCTGTCTTCACAGCAGCCGATCGTGATGGCGCTCGGCACCGGGCGCACGCTGAAGGCCGCCATCGAAAAGCTGCCTGCGATGGAATGCCAGCAGCACAAGGTCGTGTCGCTGACCGGAAATATCGCGCCGGACGGTTCGGCTGCTTTCTACAATGTCGTCTTCACAATGGCCGATAAGGTTAAGTCGCGCTCTTTCCCGATGCCTCTGCCGGTCATCGCCTCGTCGCCGGAAGAGCGCGCCTTGCTGCACGGTCAGGAACTCATCCGCGCGACGATGACACTCGCCGCCCAGGCCGACGTTACCTTTGTCGGCGTTGGCGATCTCGGGCCGGAGGCGCCGCTCTACCAGGACGGTTTTATCTCCAAGGACGAGCTCGAGGCGTTGCGTAAGGCCGGCGCAGTCGCCGAGATCGTCGGCTGGGCGTTCGACAGCAAGGGCAGACCGGTGGAGGATGTCATCAACGACCGCGTGGCCTCGACACCGATCCCCTCGCGGGATTCGTCCGAGGTCATCGCGCTCGCCATGGGCGAACGCAAGCTGCCAGGCATCTTCGCCGCCGTCAGCGGTCGCCTCGTCAACGGCCTGATTACCGACGAGCGCACGGCGGTTGCCCTGCTCGCCATGTAGCGGCTAGATTCGTCTTCGCGGATCGTGGCTGTCTATCAGGCCGATGTCCCTTTGCATGTGTTCCGTCAGATGGCGGATTTCTACCCTTCTCGTCTTCTTGCGCGTCAATCGCGACAGAATGGCATGCACCAGGCCTGCCCAGTTTGACCTTGTGCGCTCGGGATGTCGCATCGGGGATTCTATTGTAACCATGAGGGGGCCGCTTTCCTGAAAGCCTGCTTATGCGTCAGTGTTTCAGATCGTCCCAAAAGGCGCTAAAATCCAACAAAACGTCGATCATCGGACATAAGGACTACTTATGTATCGTAACCTGCCGCCACTTTCTGCCGTGCGCGTTTTCGAGGCGGCGGCGCGTCACGGCAGCTTCACACGCGCTGCCGACGAGCTCGGCATGACGCAGGCGGCGGTGAGCTATCAGGTCAAGGCGCTTGAAGAGCGCGTTGGGGCGCCGCTCTTCCTGCGGCGGCCCCGTCAGGTCGAGCTGACGGAGACGGGGCTTCGTCTCGCCGCAGCATCGACGCAGGCGCTCGACATTCTCTCCGCAGCCTTCGGCACGATGCGTGACAATGTTGCGGGCAAGCTGACGATCAGCACCGTGCCCACGCTCGCGACCAACTGGCTGGCGCCGAGGCTGGGTCTGTTCCAGCTTGCCAATCCGTCGATCGCGGTTCGGCTGGAAACGTCGCCGCGCTACGTCGACTTCAGCCGGGAAGATGTGGATGTTGCGATCCGTGTCGGCACCGGCAACTGGCCCGGCCTTCTTGCTCATCCGCTGCTGCCGACGATTTTCACCCCGATGCTCAGTCCGGAGCTTGCAGCCTCGATCGGCGGCATCAACGAACCTGCCGATCTTCTGCGCCTGCCGATCCTGACCCCAACCGATCCTTGGTGGTCGCAGTGGCTGACGGCCGCGGGCGTCTCTCCGGAGGGACTGAAGGGCCGTCCACAGAACGAGATGGGCTCGCAGGCCAACGAGGCGCGCGCGGCGATCGCGGGTCAGGGCGTCGCAATCCTGACTCCCTTTTTCTTCACGAGCGAACTCGCTTCGGGCCGCCTCATTCAGCCTTTCGATCTCCTGTGGGAGGACAAGGCGTCTTTCTGGCTGGTCTATCCGCAGGGGCGCCGCAACCTGCCGAAGATCAGCGCCTTCCGATCGTGGATCCTGGCAGAGGCTGCGGCGTCACAATCGGATTGAGGCAACCCCGCATCGAGGTGTCCGTCGCCTGAGATTCGATGCTGCGCCGCAGCATCGAATCCGGCTTGACTTTCGGCAAGCTAAACTGAATATTTGCCCAACAAACTAGCAATTGCTCATCATGGTTCTAGGGAGGATATCCATGAAACTGAGATCTGCGCTGCTCGGCGCATGCTCCGTCGTCGCCCTGTCGGGCTCCGCGCTGGCCGAGACGATCACCATCGCAACTGTCAACAACGGCGACATGATCCGCATGCAGCGGCTCGCCGAGGACTTCACGGCCAAGCATCCGGACATTGAGCTGCAGTGGGTGACGCTGGAGGAGAACGTTCTGCGCGAGCGCGTCACCACCGACATCGCCGCCAGCGGCGGCCAGTATGACGTGATGACCATCGGCAACTACGAAGTGCCGATCTGGGCCAAGCAGGGCTGGCTGCTCGAACTCAACGGTCTTGGCGACGATTACGACGTCGACGACCTGCTGCCCGCCATCCGTGGCGGCCTGTCCGTGGATGGCAAGCTCTATGCCGCGCCGTTCTACGGCGAGTCGGCGATGATCATGTACCGCACCGACCTGTTCGAGGGTTCCGGTCTTGAAATGCCGGAATCGCCGACCTGGGAATTCATCGGAGAGGCTGCCCGCAAGATCAAGGCGGACAACCCCGACGTGAACGGCATCTGCCTGCGTGGCAAGGCCGGCTGGGGCGAGAACATGGCTTTCATCACCGCCATGGTGAACTCCTATGGCGGCCGCTGGTTCGACGAGAACTGGCAGCCCCAGTTCGATCAGCCGGAGTGGAAGAATGCCTTCCAGTTCTATGTCGACCTGATGAACGATGCCGGCCCGTCGGGCGCCTCGTCCAACGGTTTCAACGAGAACCTGACGCTCTTCCAGCAGGGCAAGTGCGCCATGTGGATGGACGCGACGGTCGCGGCATCCTTCGTCTCAAATCCGGAAGATTCCACCGTGGCCGACAAGGTCGGCTATGCGATCTTCCCGGATACCGGCAACGGCAATCACGGTCACTGGCTATGGTCCTGGAACCTGGCGGTGCCGGCGAGCTCGACCAAGGCCGACGCCGCGCAGACCTTCATCGCCTGGGCGACGAACAAGGCCTATACCGAGCTGGTTGCGGAGAAGGAGGGCTGGGCCAACGTTCCGCCCGGAACCCGCACCTCGCTCTATGAGAACGAGGCGTACAAGGAAGCCGCGCCCTTCGCGGAGCCAACCCTTGCTGCCATGAACGCTGCCGACATCACCAATCCGTCGGTGAAGCCGGTGCCCTACACAGGTGGCCAGTTCGTCGCGATCCCGGAATTCCAGGGGCTCGGCACGACGGTCGGCCAGCTTTTCTCGGCGGCTCTCGCCGGTCAGATGTCCGTCGATGACGCGCTGGCGCAGGCACAGAATGTCGCCACCCGCGAGATGACCCGCTCCGGCTACATCAAATAGGCTTCCTCCCGAAGCCTGGCCGTCCGGCTTCGGCCGGGCGGCCGCCCTTTCGGAAGATCATGCGTCCTTCGATGCTCGCTGCGCTCGCACTTCAGTTTGAGGACTGACGTGCATCAGTCCACAAGCGGTTGGCTCGATCAAACTACCTCCCTCATCCTGAGGTGCAAGCGCAGCGAGCATCGAAGGACGCACTTTCCGGCAAATCTCGCCGGACGATACGGAACAGGAACCCAGCAAGGGACCCCTGCCATGGCTACGCGACAAACCAGAACGCTTGCCCGCCTGATGATGGCCCCCGCCGTCGTTCTGCTGCTGATCTGGATGATCGTGCCGCTGTCCATGACGATCTGGTACTCGTTCCAGAACTACAACATGCTGAACCCCGCCATGCGCGGCTTCGCCGGCTTCTTCAACTACGTCTATTTCTATACGGATCCGGCCTTCTATCAGGCGATCATCAACACGCTGTTCATTGTCGTCGGGGTGCTGTTCATCACCATCGTCGGCGGCATCGCTTTGGCGCTTCTGCTCGACCAGCCGATCTTCGGCCAGGGCATCGTGCGTATCCTCGTCATCTCACCCTTCTTCGTGATGCCGCCGGTCGCGGCGCTCATCTGGAAGAACATGATCATGCACCCCGGCTACGGGGTGCTGGCGGATGTCTCGCGCTTCCTCGGTCTCCAGCCCGTCGACTGGTTCGCTCAGTATCCGCTCACGTCGGTCATCATCATCGTTGCGTGGCAATGGCTGCCGTTCGCGACCCTGATCCTGCTGACGGCCCTGCAGTCGCTCGACGAGGAGCAGAAGGAGGCGGCCGAAATGGACGGCGCCAACTTCGCCAACCGCTTCTGGTATCTGACCCTGCCGCACCTGGCGCGGGCGATCACGGTTGTGATCCTGATCCAGACGATCTTCCTGCTCGCCGTTTATGCCGAGATTCTCGTCACCACCAATGGCGGCCCCGGCTATGCCACGACAAACCTCGCCTTCCTGATCTACCGCACGGCGCTTCTGTCCTACGACGTCGGCGGCGCATCGGCCGGAGGCGTGATCGCGGTCGTCCTCGCCAACATCGTCGCCATCTTCCTGATGCGCGCCGTCGGCCGCAACCTCGACAGGTAAGGGAGAGACGATATGGCACGCGCAGTCTCCACACGCCGCAAATGGATCGCCACGGCAGCCGCCTGGGTGGTCGCCCTGGTGATCTTCTTTCCCATCTTCTACATGGTCGTCACCTCGCTGAAGACCGAGCCCGAGGCGATCGCCGGCATCAGCCTCATCCCCTCCGGCACCTTCGAGAACTATGTCGAGGTCCAGACCCAGCGCGACTATTTCAAGCCGTTCCTGAATTCGGTGATCATCTCGCTGGGCTCGACATTGATCGCGCTGCTGATCGCCATCCCGGCCGCATGGTCGATGGCATTCTCGCCGACGCGTCGGACCAAGGACATCCTCATGTGGATGCTTTCGACCAAGATGATGCCGGCCGTCGGCGTCCTTGTGCCGATGTTCCTCATCTTCCGCGATACCGGCCTGCTCGATACGAGGATCGGCCTGACAGTCGTCCTCACGCTCATCAACCTGCCGATCGTGGTGTGGATGCTCTACACCTACTTCCGCGAAATCCCCGGCGAGATTCTCGAGGCCGCGCGCATGGATGGCGCGACGCTGATGGGCGAGATCGTCTATGTGCTGACGCCGATGGCGGTGCCAGGCATCGCGTCCACCATGCTGCTCAACATCATTCTCGCCTGGAACGAGGCGTTCTGGTCGATCCGTCTTTCGGCAGCGAACGCAGCCCCGCTGACGGCGTTCATCGCCTCTTTCTCCAGCCCTCAGGGCCTCTTCTGGGCCAAGCTTTCGGCAGCGTCCACGCTCGCCATCGCGCCGATCCTCATCATGGGTTGGTTCTCGCAGCGCCAGCTCGTGCGCGGGCTCACCTTCGGCGCCGTCAAATAAGGTTTCGGGAGGAAGCCATGGGCAACATCACGCTCAAGAACGTGCACAAGGCTTTCGGGGCGACAGTCATCATCCCCGACATCGACCTTGAAATTTCGGACGGCGAGTTCGTCGTCTTCGTCGGCCCGTCGGGGTGTGGCAAGTCCACGCTGCTGCGGCTGATCGCGGGTCTGGAAGACACCACCTCCGGCACCATCCTGATCGACGGCGCCGACATGACGGGCGAGGCACCCGCCAAGCGCGGCCTGGCGATGGTTTTCCAGTCCTATGCGCTCTATCCGCATATGAGCGTCTACAACAACATCGCCTTCCCCCTGAAGATGGCGAAGGCCGACAAGGAAACCATCGACGCCAAGGTGCGAGCAGCGGCCCAGACGCTGAACCTCACCGCCTATCTCGAACGGCGCCCGGGGCAGCTTTCAGGGGGCCAGCGCCAGCGTGTCGCCATCGGTCGCGCCATCGTGCGCCAGCCCTCGGCCTTCCTGTTCGACGAGCCGCTGTCCAACCTGGACGCCGCCCTGCGCGGGACGATGCGGCTGGAAATCAGCGAGCTGCACCAGCAGCTCAAGACGACCATGATCTATGTCACGCACGATCAGGTCGAGGCGATGACGATGGCCGACAAGATCGTGGTGCTGAATGCCGGCAACATCGAGCAGGTCGGCTCGCCCCTCGACCTCTATCGTTCGCCCCGCAATCTCTTCGTGGCAGGGTTTATCGGATCGCCGCGCATGAACTTCGTCACCGGCGAAGAAGCTGCCAGGCACAACGCGGCGACCATCGGCGTGCGGCCCGAACATATCAGGCTCTCGACCACCGAGGGTGCCTGGAAAGGGGTGGTCGGCGTCGCCGAGCATCTGGGTTCGGACACGTTCCTGCACATCCAGGTCGAAGGCGTCGGCCAGGTCACGGCGCGCGCGGATGGCGAGTTCACCGTGCACCATGGCGATGCGGTCTGGCTTACGCCAGAGCCAACGAAGATTCACCGTTTCGATGCGGACGGGAACGCGATCTGATGGGGCGTCTGGCCGGCAAATCGGCATTGATCACGGGCGCGGCGCGTGGCATCGGCCGCGCCTTCGCCGAAGCCTATGCCGGCGAGGGCGCGACGGTCGCCATCGCAGACATCGATCTTGACAGGGCCAGCGAGACCGCGCGCCAGATCGGCGACGCTGCCTACGCGCTCCAGCTCGATGTGACCCGCCAAAGCTCGATCGATGAGGCGGTCAAGGCTGCCGAGGAACATGCCGGCGGCATCGACATTCTCGTCAACAATGCCGCCCTGTTCGACATGGCGCCGATCGTCGATATCACCCGCGAGAGCTACGATCGCCTGTTCGCCGTCAATGTCGCCGGCGCCCTGTTCACAATGCAGGCGGTGGCCCGGTCGATGAAAGCGCGCGGCAAGGGCGGCAAGATCATCAACATGGCCAGCCAGGCAGGGCGTCGCGGCGAGGCGTTGGTCGGCGTCTATTGCGCCAGCAAGGCCGCGATCATCTCGCTCACCCAATCCGCGGGCCTCGATCTCATTCGGCACGGCATCAACGTCAACGCGATCGCGCCAGGCGTCGTGGAAGGCGAGCACTGGGAGCATGTCGACTCCCTGTTTGCGAAGCATGAAGGTTTGGCTCCGGGCGAAAAGAAGAAGCAGGTCGGCGCGGCCGTTCCCTATGGCCGCATGGGCACCGCGCAGGATCTCGTCGGAATGGCGATCTTTCTGGCGACGAAGGAAGCCGACTACGTGGTCGCCCAGACCTACAATGTCGACGGCGGCAACTGGATGAGCTGAGATGGCAACGACACTTTCCCTCTCCACGCTCGGCAGCCTGCCAGAAGGCGTCGCGCGCCCGCAATATCAGCGCGAGGCGCTTTCACCGGGCATTCTGCATTTCGGTGTCGGCAATTTTCATCGTGCGCATCAGGTCGCCTATCTGGACGATCTTTTCAACGCCGGACGCGGGCACGACTGGGCGATCGTGGGTGCCGGCGTGCTGGAAGCGGAGCGGACGGGCAGGCAGAAGCTTGCCGCGCAGGATTTCCTGTCGACCCTGGTCGAGCAGGATGCCGGACACATGAGCGCACGGGTAACCGGCGCGATGATCGACTTTGTCGAGCCTGGCGACGCGGTGACGACAATTGAGCGGCTGGCCGACCCGGCGATCCGGATCGTGTCGCTCACCATAACCGAGGGTGGCTACTTCATCGATCCCGCGTCGGGGCGGTTTGACGCGGCTCACCCGGTCATCGTTGCCGATGCGCGCGACATTGCCTCACCGCGTACGGTGTTCGGCATGATCGTTGCCGGCCTGATGAGGAGGCGGGCGGCCGGCCTCGCGCCGTTCACCGTCATGTCGTGCGACAACATCCCGGGCAATGGCCACGTCACCGAAGACGCGGTCGCCGGACTTGCCGCGCTGGTCGATCCGGACTTGGCGCAATGGGTGAAGGAGAACGTTGCATTCCCCAATGCCATGGTCGATCGCATCACGCCGGCCACCAGCGACCGAGAGCGCGAGATCCTCGCGCGCGAATTCGGTGTCACCGACGCCTGGCCCGTTTTCTGCGAACCGTTTCGGCAATGGGTGCTGGAGGACAGGTTTTCGGCCGGCCGGCCTCCGCTGGAAGAGGTCGGCGTGACGCTTGTCGACGATGTCGCGCCGTGGGAACTGATGAAAATCCGCATGCTCAATGGCGGCCATGCGGCAATCGCCTATCCGGCGGCATTGATGGACATTCATTTCGTGCACGAGGCGATGGAGGAACCGCTGATCCGCGGCTTCCTTGAAAAGCTCGAGCGGGAGGAGATCATCCCGGTCGTGCCGCCGGTGCCGGATACCAAGCTCGAGGATTATCTGGCGTTGATAGAGCGGCGTTTCGCCAACCCCAAGATCGGCGACACCATTGCGCGTCTGTGTCAGGATGGTTCGAATCGCCAACCGAAATTCATCCTGCCGTCGGCTGCCGACCGGTTGAAGGCTGGCGGAGGCGTGACCGGCCTGTCCCTGGTCTCGGCGCTGTGGTGCCGCTACTGCACGGGGACCAGTGACTCCGGCCGGACCATCGAGCCGAATGACGCGAGTGCGGAGCGCCTCAAACAGGCGGCCCTTCAGGCCCGGCAGTCGCCGCAGGCCTTTCTGGCGCTTTCCGACATTTTCGGCGATATGAGCAATGTGCCCGCCTTCGCGGACGCTTTTTCCCGCAACCTCAATGCCGTGTGGGAGCAGGGGGCGAGTGGCGCATTGAAATCCTATCTCGCCGGGAAGCTCTGACCGGCCTTGCCGGAGGCGACTGAATATCCATGAAACGCGAGACCGAACTGGTCATCTTCGATTGCGACGGCGTCCTGGTCGACAGCGAGCCGATCTCGATCGCGGTGCTACGCGATGTGATCGCCCGCGCCGGCTGCGACATCGACGAGGCAACCGCCTACCGGCTGTTCCTGGGCCGCTCGATGACGACGATCGGCGAGACGCTGGTGCTGCGCTACGGCCTGCGCTTCACCGAGGAGCACCTTGAAGAGACGCGCCGGCTGATGTCGGCGCGGTTCCGCGCCGAACTCAAGGCGATCCATGGAATACGCGAAACGCTGCTGGCGCTTCCGCACCGGCGTTGCGTGGCTTCTTCCAGTCGGCCGGAGCGCATTCGATTGTCGCTGGAGGTCACGGGCATTCTGGACCTGCTGGAGCCGGCCATCTACAGTGCGACGATGGTCAAGCGCGGAAAGCCTGCTCCGGATCTCTTTTTGCATGCTGCCAGCCAGATGGCGGCAGACCCGGCCGCTTGCATCGTCATCGAGGACAGCCCTGCCGGCATCGAGGCGGCGAAAGCCGCCGGCATGCGGGTCTTTGCCTTTGCTGGTGGCTCCCATGCCGGACCGGGCGGCCTGCGTGAAGCCTTCGAAACGCTCGGGCCCGATCTGGTTTTCGACGATATGCAGCGTCTCCCCGCGCTTCTCGCGCAGGCGTCGCTTCCGTGAGCGAGCCGCTGGTTTGCGCCGTCGATGTCGGAACGGGCAGCGCGCGGGCCGGCGTGCTTGATAGCACCGGGCGGCTGCTCGGGCGCGGCGAGCATCCAATACTGATGAATCGGCCCAGGGCTGACCACGCCGAACACGATTCGGAAGACATCTGGTCGGCGGTGTGTGCGGCAGTGCGCGCCGCATTGTCCGTTTCCGGCGCGGCACCGGAATCGATCGTCGGTATCGGCTTCGATGCCACCTGTTCACTCGTGGCGCGCGACACGGCCGGGCGTCAGTTGACGCTGTCGTCGACCGGTGAGGCAAGGTGGGACACGATCGTCTGGCTCGATCACCGCGCCATCGCGGAAGCCGACGAATGCACCGCCACCGGCCATGCCGTCCTCGACCATGCCGGCGGCGTGATGTCACCGGAAATGCAGGCGCCCAAGCTGATGTGGGTCAAGAAACATCTGCCGGAGAGCTGGCAGGCCGCCGGGCATTTCTTCGACCTCGCGGACTTCCTGACCTACCGCGCCAGCGGATCGCTGGCGCGGTCGCAATGCACGCTGGCCTGCAAATGGACGTTCCTGGCGCATGTCGAGCCGGGCTGGCAGCGCGATTTTTTCGATGCCGTCGGCCTGCCTGAGCTGCCATCGCATGGCGGCTTGCCGGATCGAACGGTCCCCGTAGGAGCCGACCTAGGGCCACTCACGGAAGAGGCAGCCCGCGAACTCGGCCTGACAACAAGCTGCCGGGTCGCGGCCGGCATGATCGACGCTTATGCCGGCGCGCTGGGCGTCATCGGAGGCTTCGCTGCCGATGACGACGAGCTCGAGCGCCACATGGCGCTCATTGCCGGCACGTCGAGCTGTGTCATGGCGATGTCCAGGGATCGCCGGTCCTTCGCAGGGGCGTGGGGGCCCTACTGGGGCGTGACGCTGCCGGATTTCTGGATGATCGAGGGCGGCCAGTCGGCTACGGGCGCCCTGCTCGATCACGTCATCCGCTGGCATGGCGCGGGCGGCGAGCCCGATGCCGCCATGCACCGGCGCATCGGCGAGCGCATTGCCGTGTTGCGGGCCGAGCAGGGAGATGGCTTTGCTGGCCGGCTGCATGTGCTGCCCGATTTCCATGGCAACCGCTCGCCGCTCGCGGACCCGCATGCGGTCGGCGTGATCTCCGGGCTGACGCTGGACTCATCCTTCGACAGCCTCGCGAAGCTCTACTGGCGCACCTGCGTGGCGATCGCGCTCGGCGTCCGTCACATCCTCGATACCCTGAATGACGGCGGCTTCGTCATCGACACGCTGCATGTCACCGGCGGACATACGCGCAACCCGATCCTGATGGAGCTTTATTCGGATGCCACCGGCTGCCGCGTCGTCGAGCCCCTTGGCGACGATGCCGTGCTCACCGGTTCCGGCATGGCAGCGGCCGCCGCCGCCGGGCTCTACCCCTCGCTCGCGCAGGCCTGCGCCGGCATGCGGCAGCAAGGTCGCGAGCGCCGGCCCAACGCCGCCGCGCACGCCCGCTTCGACCGCGACTACCGGGTGTTCCTCGAAATGCACCGGCAGAGGAAGGCGCTGGAGCGGATGGAGTGAGCCTCAGAAAGCCTTGAAGGTCAGCGTGGTCAGCGAGCGGACGATACCGGGTACGTTGGCGACGTTGTCGTTTATGAACTTGCCGATATCCACGCTCTCATCGATGTAGATCTTCATCAGCAGGTCGTAGTCGCCGCTGGTCGAATAAAGCTCGGACGCGACCTCGCGCTTGAACAATTCGTCGGCGACCTCGTAGGTCCTGCCCGGCGAAACCTGAAGCTGTACGAAAACCGCTCTCATCAAAATAACTCCGCACCCATCTTTCAACCAGACTCGTGTGTGGCAGTCAGCCTGTCAACAGCGTTCGCGTCAGCGCATGGTCCGGGTCGGCCAGCCCGTCGATGACGTTGAAATGATGCCGGTCGGGCTCCTCCACCGTCAGCGTTTCCGCGCCGAGGCCAGTCCATGCATTGGCGAGCAGCGCATTCTGCCGCACGAATTCGGAGCGCTCGGCCGCGCCCACCCAGCAGGCGATCCGCGCCCCTGTCATCGGCTCCAGCAGCGCCGGGCTTTCGTCGTCCGCTTCCGCCCGATCGATCTTCAGCGTCTCGTTCATGGCCGTTGCCATCATCGGTCTGAGATCGTGCACGCCGGAGATCGAAACGGTGTTGGCTATGCGCGACCGCACGGCATCCGGCAGCGGCGAGTTGGCGCAGATCATCCGGCTGACGAGATGGCCGCCGGCGGAATGGCCGGTGAGGTGGATCGGACCGGCCACCATGCCGGCCGCGGCCTCGACGGCCGAGCCGATCTCCCTGACGATGCCGGCGATGCGGATGTCCGGGCAGAGCGTATAGGAGGGCATGGCGACGGCGTGGCCATGCGCAAGCGGGCCTGCGGCCAGATGCGACCAGAAGCTCCTGTCGAGCCGCAGCCAGAAACCACCATGGACGAAAACGACGAGACCTTTGGCCTCGCCCTGCGGCAGGAACAGGTCGAACCGGTTGCGGGGCGCATCGCCATAGGCAATCCCCAGTCGAGCGCGCCCGTCCGTGGCAAGCCGGTCGCGGAACGCCTTTGCCGGCTCGACCCAGGCCTGCGGCCAGCGATCGCCCTGCGGGATATTGGCGCCATTGGCGTATGCGTCGTCCCAGTCCGTGATGCGGTGATAGATCATGTGGTTCACGCTCTCCCTGCGCCATTCCTTCGCCTGCCGGCTTCATACTGTCCAGTGCGCAAAATATTTCAACCTTGAAATTTTAGGCTTGAAGCATGCCGGGATCGGTGCCATGTTCCCTGAAAATAAAAGAACGGGGAACGTGACGGATGAAGGTTGCAGTGCTCGGCGGTGGCCCCGCCGGCCTATACTTTGCCATCTCGATGAAGCTGCGCGACGCCGCGCACGACGTCACCGTGTTCGAGCGCAACCGGGCTGACGACACCTTTGGCTGGGGCGTCGTTCTGTCGGACGAGACGCTCGACAACCTCGCCGCCAACGACCCCAAGAGCGCTGCCGCGATCCGCGAACATTTCGCCTACTGGGACGACATCGCCGTCATTCACAAGGGTGTACGGACGCTGTCCACCGGACACGGTTTCTGCGGCATTGGCCGGATGCGGCTGCTTCTGCTCCTGCAGGAGCGTGCGCGCGAGCTCGGCGTCGATCTCCGTTTCGAGACGGAAGTGGGCGACCGCGCGGCGCTGATGGCCGACTACGATCTGGTGATCGCCGCGGACGGGCTCAACTCGAAGACGCGAACTGAGTTCGCCAAGCATTTCCGGCCGGATATCGACACGCGCAAGTGCAAGTTCGTCTGGCTAGGCACGAAGCAGAAATTCGACGACGCCTTTACCTTTATCTTCGAGAAGACAAAGCATGGCTGGGTGTGGGCGCATGCCTACCAGTTCGATCCGGACACCGCGACCTTCATCGTCGAATGCTCGCAGGAGACGTGGGAGAAGTTCGCCTTCGGCGACATGAGCCAGCAGGAGTCGATCGCCGTCTGCGAGGAGATTTTCAGGGATCACCTCGACGGTCACGCGCTGATGACCAACGCCAACCACATTCGCGGGTCAGCCTGGATCAGTTTCCCGCGCGTGCTGTGCGAGCGCTGGTCGTATCGCAACCTCGCGCTGATGGGTGATGCGGCTGCGACCGCGCACTTCTCGATCGGTTCCGGTACCAAGCTTGCGCTGGAGTCTGCCATCGCCATGGCCGACTATCTCCACTCAGAGCCGACGCTCGAAGCCGCCTTCGCCAAATACGAGGAGGCGCGCCGGCTGGAAGTGCTGCGGCTGCAATCGGCGGCGCGCAACTCGATGGAGTGGTTCGAGGAGGTCGAGCGCTATCTCGATCTCGACCCCGTCCAGTTCAACTATTCGCTGCTGACGCGCTCGCAGCGCATCAGCCACGAAAACCTGCGGCTGCGTGACGCCGAATGGCTGGGCAGCGCCGAGGCGTGGTTCCAGCGGCAGGCGGGCGCCGCCGCCAACGAGAACCGCGCGCCGATGTTCGCGCCCTACAGGCTGCGCGGCATGGAGTTGCAGAACCGCATCGTCGTGTCGCCGATGGCGCAATACAAGGCCGTCGACGGCTGCCCCACGGACTGGCATTTCGTCCATTATTGCGAGCGCGCCAAGGGTGGCGCTGGGCTGGTCTATATCGAAATGACCTGCGTCTCGCCGGAAGGACGCATCACCCCCGGTTGCCCCGGCTTCTACGCGCCGGAGCACGAGGCTGCGTGGAAACGCATCGTCGATTTCGTGCATGCCGAGACGCAGGCGAAGATCTGCGCCCAAATCGGCCATTCGGGCGCCAAGGGCTCGACCCAGCTCGGCTGGGAGGAGATGGACGCACCGCTGAAGCAAGACAACTGGCCGCTGCTCGCCGCATCGGCCGTGCCATGGTCGCCGCAAAACCAGACGCCCAAGGCGATGGACCGCGCCGACATGGATGTGGTGCGAGACCAGTTCGTGACTGCCGCCGAAATGGCGGAGCGCTGCGGCTTCGACATGCTCGAACTGCATATGGCCCATGGCTATCTGCTGTCTTCCTTCATCTCGCCGCTGACCAACCATCGCGACGACGAATATGGCGGCAGCCTCGAAAACCGCATGCGCTATCCGCTCGAGGTTTTCCACGCGGTGCGTGCAGTGTGGCCTGAAGATAAGCCGATTTCCGTGCGCATCTCGGCCAATGACTGGGTCGGCGACGATGGCATCACGCCGGCCGAGGCGGTGGAGATCGCGCGGCTGCTGCAGGCTGCCGGCGTCGACATCTGCGACGTCTCTGCGGGCCAGACGTCGATCCGCGCCAGGCCCGTTTATGGCCGCATGTTCCAGACGCCATTCTCGGATCGCATTCGCAACGAGACGGGCATGGCGACGATGGCGGTCGGCAACATCTACGAGCCCGATCACGTCAACTCGATCCTGATGGCGGGCCGCGCCGACTTGGTGTGCCTGGCACGGCCGCATCTGGCCGACCCGTACTGGACGCTTCACGCCGCAGCCCAACTGGGCGACCGTGGCGTGGTGTGGCCCGACCCCTACCTGCCGGGCCGCGACCAGCTCTATCGCCTTGCCGAACGGCAGGAACAAATGACGGGGAAAGTGTGATGGCGACGGCATGGAAGCACGCGCTCGTCACCGGTGGCTCGTCGGGCATCGGTCGCGCGATCGCGTTGTCGCTGGCTGGGGCGGGCGTCGCCGTGACCATCTGCGGGCGCCGCGAAAGCGAGCTGACCAAGGTCGCCGACAAGGCAGACAACATCCACGCGATTGTCGCCGACGTGACTGACGAGGATTCGGTCCGGGCGCTCTATGCGCAGGCGGAAGCCGCACGCGGTCCCTTCGACATCGTCGTGGCCAATGCCGGCATTGCCTCCAGCGCGCCCGCGCATCGCACGACGCTCGAGGACTGGAACCGCATCGTCAACGTCAATCTCACCGGCGCATTCCTGACCGTGCGCCCGGCGCTCGCCGGTATGGCCGAGCGGGCGCGCGGCCGTATCGTCTTCATCGCGTCGGTCGCCGGCCTGCGCGGCTCTGCCTATGTTGCGCCCTATGTGGCCTCCAAGCACGGCGTGGTCGGCCTCACCCGCGCGCTTGCCGCCGAACTGCTCAAGACCGGCGTCACCGTCAACGCCATCTGCCCCGGCTACGTCGAGACCGAAATGCTGGAGCAGTCGATCCATCGCGTCATGGAAAAGACTGGCCGCAGCGAGGAAGAGGCGCGGCGCGGCTTTGCCGAGATCAATCCCAACCACCGGCTGATTAAGCCGGAGGAAGTGGCCGCCGCCGCCATGTGGCTCGTCAGCGATGCGGCGATCTCGGTCACCGGCCAGGCCATTCCGATCTCCGGAGGCGGGTGACGATGGACGCATCCGCCGAGACGCTGGAAAAGCCCGCCACCAACAAGGAGCGGCTGCGCCTGTGGATCAGGCTGCTGCGCGCCGCGCGGGTGGTCGAGGGCGAGCTGCGTGAGCGGCTGAAGCGCGAGTTCGACACGACCCTGCCGCGTTTCGACGTGATGTCGGCGCTGTATCGTCAGCCCGAAGGCATGCTGATGAGCGACCTGTCGCGGTTTCTGCTGGTTTCGAACGGCAACGTGACCGGCATCGTCGACCGGCTGGTGACCGACGGTTTCGTCGTGCGCGCCAACCGCGACGGCGACCGGCGCACATCGATCGCGAGGCTCACGGAAGCTGGCTCGGCGCGGTTTGCGGCGATGGCTGAGGCCCACGAGATATGGATCGCCGAGCTTCTGGGCGAGGTGAGCGAGGAGGATGCGCGGCGGCTTTCGGTCATGCTGAAAGCCTTCCGCAGCAATTGGGAGAACGAACATTGAGTGAGATGGCGGGCCTCAAGCCGAAGCATTTTCTCTGGAGCGTCGAGAACCGGGTCGCAACCGTGCGGCTCGACAGGCCCGAGCGTAAGAACCCGCTGACTTTCGAAAGTTATGCTGAGCTTCGCGACACTTTCCGCGACCTCGTCTATGCCGACGATGTCGATGTCGTCTGTTTTCTCCCCAATGGCGGCAATTTCTGCTCGGGCGGCGATGTGCACGACATCATCGGCCCGCTGGTCGACATGGACATGAAGGGCCTGCTCGCCTTCACGCGCATGACCGGCGACCTCGTCAAGGCGATGATCAATTGCGGCAAGCCGATTGTCTCGGGCGTCGACGGTGTTGCGGTGGGTGCTGGCGCCATCATCACCATGGCCTCCGACATCAGGCTGGCGACGCCGGAGGCGAAGACCGCCTTCTTATTCACCCGCGTAGGCCTCGCGGGCTGCGACATGGGCGCCTGCGCCATGCTCCCGCGCATCATCGGCCAGGGCCGCGCTGCCGAACTGCTTTATACCGGCCGCACGATGAGCGCTGCCGAAGGCGAGCGCTGGGGCTATTACAACCGGCTCGTCGCCGCCGCCGATCTGGAAGCCGAGGCGCTCAAGCTTGCCGGCCAACTGGCCGCGGGCCCGACCTTCGCGCATGGCATCACCAAGACCCAGCTCAACCAGGAATGGTCGATGGGACTGGACCAGGCGATCGAGGCGGAAGCGCAGGCGCAGGCAATCTGCATGCAGACGCGCGACTTCGAACGGGCGTATCGGGCGTTCGTGGCGAAGGAACGCCCGGTGTTCGAGGGGGATTGATGGCCGACCGTTCCTTCCTGTCCTGGCCCTTCTTCGAGGACCGCCATCGCGAGCATGCAGAACGGCTGGAAGCGTGGTGCACGGCCAACCTGCCGGTCGACCATTCGGATGTCGACGCGGCCTGCCGGCGGCTCGTTGCAGCACTTGGCGACGCCGGCTTTCTCACGCCGAGCGCGATCGATCCCGCCGACCCGCAGCCGCTCGATGTGCGTACGCTCTGCATCACCCGAGAGACGCTTGCCCGGCATGACGGCCTCGCCGATTTCGCCTTCGCCATGCAGGGGCTCGGCACCGGTGCAATCAGCCTGTTTGGCACGCCGGAGCAGCGCCAATGGCTGGAGAAGACCCGCGCGGGGAAGGCCATCTCCGCCTTTGCCCTGTCCGAACCGCGCTCCGGATCCGACGTCGCCAATATGGAGATGGCGGCGACGCGGGACGGCGGCGATTACGTGCTCTCCGGCGAGAAGACCTGGATTTCCAACGGCGGCATTGCCGATCTCTATTGTGTCTTCGCCCGTACCGGCGAAGCGCCGGGCGCGAAGGGCATCTCCGCTTTTGTAGTCCCTGCCGATACGCCCGGCCTGATTGTTGCCGAGCGGCTTGAGGTGATCGCGCCGCACCCGCTGGCGCGTCTGTCTTTCGATGACGTGCGGGTCCCCGCATCGGCGATGATCGGAAAGCCGGGGGAAGGCTTCAGGATCGCCATGTCGGTGCTGGATGTCTTCCGCTCGACCGTCGGGGCCGCGGCGCTGGGCTTTGCCCGCCGTGCGCTTCATGAAACGGTTAGTCGCGTCGGCAACCGCGAGCTCTTCGGCGCGCCGCTCTTCGACCTCCAAATGGTGCAGGGTCATGTCGCCGACATGGCGCTCGATGTCGATGCGGCCGCGCTGCTCGTCTATCGCGCCGCATGGACCAAGGATGCGGGTGCTGCCCGTGTCACGCGCGAGGCGGCGATGGCCAAGCTCTATGCCACCGACCGCGCGCAGGCCGTGATCGATAAGGCGGTGCAGCTACATGGGGGCGACGGTGTGCGCAGGGGGCACATCGTCGAGAGCCTCTACCGGGAAATCCGCGCATTGCGCATCTATGAGGGCGCATCAGACGTCCAGAAGGTGGTGATCGCGCGGCAGACAATGGGAGCAGCGTCATGAGCCTCGGGCCCAGCGGGCACGTCGATACATTCAGTCGCGACAACCTTCCGCCCTTTGACCAGTGGCCGGATTTGCCGCAGCAGGGTTTCGACTATCCGGATTACCTCAACTGCGCGGTCGAGCTCACCGACCGCCTGGTCGAGAAGGGGTACGGGGACCGCACGGCCCTGATCGGCAACGGCCGGCGCCGGACCTACAAGGAGCTTTCGGACTGGACGAACAGGCTGGCGCGCGCGCTCGTTGAGAATTACGGCGTCAAGCCAGGCCACCGTATCCTGATCCGTTCGCCCAACAATCCTGCGATGGTCGCCTGCTGGCTGGCAGCGACCAAGGCCGGCGCGGTCGTCGTCAACACCATGCCGATGCTGCGCGCCGGCGAACTCGCCAAGATCGTCGACAAGGCGGAGATCGCACTCGCGCTCTGCGACACGCGCATCAAGGACGAGCTTGTCGCCTGCGCAAAGGACAGCCGTTTCCTCAAGCAGGTTGTCGGCTTCGACGGCACTGCAAACCACGATGCGGAACTCGACCGCGCCGCGCTCGACAAGCCGGTTACCTTCGAGGCGGTGAAAACCGGTCGCGACGACGTTGCGTTGCTCGGTTTCACGTCGGGCACTACGGGCGTGCCCAAGGCGACGATGCATTTCCATCGCGACATTCTCATCATCGCCGATGCCTACGCCCGCGAAGTGCTGAACGTGACGCCGGACGACGTGTTCGTCGGTTCGCCGCCGCTGGCCTTTACCTTCGGGCTTGGCGGGCTGGCGGTTTTTCCGCTGCGGTTCGGGGCTGCCGCGACGCTGCTCGAAAGCGCGACGCCGCCGAACATGGTCGAGATCATCGAGACCTACAAGGCGACGATCTCGTTCACCGCACCGACCGCCTATCGCGCGATGATGAAGGCGATGGACGAGGGCGCGGATCTGTCGTCGCTGCGCATCGCGGTCTCGGCGGGCGAGACGCTGCCTGCCCCGGTCTATGATGAATGGATTGCCAAGACCGGCAAGCCCATTCTCGACGGCATCGGTGCGACCGAGATGCTGCACATCTTCATTTCCAACCGGCTGGACGATCGCGCACCCGGCGTGACCGGCAGGCCGGTGACCGGCTACGAGGCGAAGATCGTTGACGGTGACATGAAGGAACTGCCACGCGGCACGATCGGCCGCCTGGCCGTTCGCGGCCCGACAGGCTGCCGCTATCTCGCCGACCAGCGCCAGATGGACTATGTGCGGGACGGCTGGAACCTCACCGGCGATTCCTTCCTCCAGGACGAGAACGGCCGCTTCCGGTTCGCAGCGCGCTCCGACGACATGATCCTGTCCGCCGGCTACAACATCGCCGGGCCGGAGGTCGAGGCCGCGCTGCTGGCGCATGCGCTCGTTGCCGAATGCGCCGTTATTGGCGCGCCGGATGAAGAGCGCGGCCAGATCGTCGAAGCTTATGTCGTGCTTGCCGCGGGAACCGTGGCCGATGGCGATACGATCCGCGCGCTGCAGGACCACGTCAAGGCGACGATCGCACCCTACAAATATCCGCGCTCGGTGAAAATCGTGGCAGCACTGCCGAAGACCCAGACCGGCAAGATCCAGCGGTTCCGGCTGCGTGAAGGAGGCGTCGCGTGACCGGCGAAGACGCCAGGACCACGACGCCGGAAGGCGCAGAGACCGACTTCCGCGGCCGGATGTCTTATGCCGACTATCTGCACCTGGACAAAATCCTCGACGCGCAGGAGACCCTCTCCGCCTCGCCCGACGAGTTGCTGTTCATTATCCAGCATCAGACGTCCGAACTGTGGATGAAGCTTGCCATCCACGAGATTTCCTCGGCGATGGAGGCGATCCGGGGTGACGATCTTCAGCCGGCTTTCAAGATGCTGACGCGCGTTGCCCGCATCTTCGAGCAGCTCAACAGCGCATGGGACGTGCTGCGCACGATGACGCCGTCGGAATATACGCGTTTTCGCGGCGATCTTGGCCAGTCGTCGGGGTTCCAGTCCTGGCAATACAGGGCCATTGAATTTCTCGCCGGCAACCGGAATGCGGCGATGCTCAAGCCACACGCGCACGATGCGGCAATCGTCGCGCGGCTGGAAGCGATCCTTGTGCGGCCGAGCCTCTACGACGAGGCGATTGCCTTGCTTGCCCGCAAAGGCTTCAACATTGGCGACGATGCCAAGCGAAAGGACTGGCGCGCCACGCGCCAGCCGGAGGATGCCGTCAAGGCTGCCTGGCAGGCCATCTACCAGGCGCCGGAAACCCATTGGGCGCTTTACGAACTGGCCGAGAAGCTGGTCGATTTCGAGGATTATTTCCGCCGCTGGCGGTTCAATCACGTGACGACGGTGGAACGCATCATCGGCCTCAAGCGAGGCACGGGCGGCACCGCCGGCGTCTCCTATCTCCGGCGCATGCTGGAGGTCGAGCTTTTCCCTGAACTCTGGACCGTGAGGACGGAGCTTTGATGCGGTGGCCGCAAGGCCCAACAAAATGAAGGAGACGGGCTGGCCAACGCCCGCGGATTTTTCCAACGTAGGGAACCCAGAGGGGTTCCAGGTAACAACGGGAGTAGAACTATGAAGAAAGTGATTGCAGCGGGCCTTGCCGCGCTTGCCATGAGTGTGTCGGGCGCGGCCTTCGCCGAGCCGGTCAAGATCGGAATGATCACCACGCTTTCGGGCGGCGGTGCTGGCCTCGGCATCGATGCCCGCGACGGCTTCATGCTCGCGCTCAAGAATGCCGGCGACGCGGCATCCGAGATCGAGGTCGTGACCGAGGATGACGGCCAGAAGCCCGAGCTCGCCGTGCAGATCGCCGACAAGATGATCCAGTCGGACCAGGTCGACATTCTGACCGGCATCATCTGGTCGAACCTTGCCATGGCCGTCGTGCCGAGCGCCGTGGCGCAGGGCAAGTTCTACCTCTCTGTCAACGCGGGGCCCTCGCCGCTTGCCGGGTCGCAGTGCAACGAGAACTATTTCAACGTCGCCTACCAGAACGACAATTTCCACGAGGCGATGGGCCAGTACGCAAACCAGGACTACAAGAAGACCTTTATCCTTGCGCCGAACTATCCGGCCGGTACCGACGCGCTGACCGGCTTCAAGCGCTTCTACAAGGGTGAGTTGACGGGCGAGGTCTACACCCAGCTCGGTCAGACCGACTACGCAGCCGAGATCGCGCAGATCCGCGCTTCCGGCGCCGACTCCGTCTTCATGTTCCTTCCAGGCGGCATGGGCATCGCCTTTACCAAGCAGTACGCGCAGTCGGGCGTCGACATCCCGCTGATGGGTCCCGGCTTCTCGTTCAGCCAGGATGTGCTGGGCGCGATCGGTGACGCGGCCCTCGGCGTCAAGAACTCCGGTTCTTGGGCGAAGGATCTCGACAACGAGACGAATGCGAAGTTCGTCGAAACCTTCCAGGCCGAATACGGCCGCCTGCCTTCCGTCTACGCCGCACAGGCATACGACACGGCGAACCTTATCGTCGCTGCGGCCGGAAAGGCGAGCGTCAAGGATGCGGATGCATTCCGGGCCGCGCTGAAGGAAGCCGACTTCGACAGCGTCCGTGGCAAGTTCTCCTTCAACACCAACAACCATCCGATACAGGACATCTACGTTCGCGAAGTTATCAAGGAAGGTGACGTGCTGACGAACAAGATCGTCTCCACTGCCTTCACCGATCACAAGGACGCCTACGCTGCCGAGTGCTCGTTGCAGTAGGTCCATCGCTTAGCGGCAGGCTTCCTTCTCCCCGCCTGCGGGGAGAAGGTGCCGGCAGGCGGATGAGGGGCAGGGACTTGTTGAGACCATCGTGCCGCCCCTCCTTCAACCCTCTCTCCATGAACGGGGAAAGGGGACAACAATGCCGCACCCATCATACAGCTAAGCAACAGGCCTGACCCGGACATTCCACCCGTGCAAACCGCTCTCTTCATCGAACAGATTCTCAACGGGCTGCAGCTCGGCGTGATGCTGTTCCTCATGGCCGCCGGGCTGACGCTGATCTTCGGCGTCATGGGGCTGATCAACCTTGCCCACGGGTCGCTCTATATGGTCGGTGCGTTCGCCTGTGCCGCGGTCGCGGCCGCGACCGGCTCGTTCTGGCTGGGGCTCGCGGCCAGCCTCGCCGCGGCTGCCGCTGCTGGCGCGCTGGTCGAAATCCTCGTCATCAGGCGTCTTTACGAGCGCGACCATCTCGACCAGGTTCTGGCGACCTTTGCCCTGATCCTGATTTTCTCGGAAGGGACGCGCTGGCTCTTCGGTTCCTTTCCGCTCTATCTGGACATCCCGCCGCTGTTGCAGGGAACCGTCCCGATTCCCGGCGGCTCGCGCTATCAGCTCTACCGGCTGGCGATCATCGGCGTCGGCGTCGCGGTCGCGGTCGGCCTGTTCCTCCTGATCTCGCGTACCCGGCTCGGGATGCGCATCCGTGCCGGCGAGTCCGACCGCGAGATGATCGGGGCGCTGGGTGTCGACATCCGCACGCTCTATACGGTTGTGTTCGCGCTGGGCGCAGCACTTGCCGGGCTTGCCGGCGCAATGGTCGGCGCGCTGCAATCCGTGCAGGTCGGCATGGGCGAGCCGGTGCTCATCCTCGCTTTCGTGGTGATCGTGATCGGCGGCATCGGCTCGATCAAGGGCGCGCTCGTCGGCGCGTTGCTGGTCGGGCTTACCGATACGATGGGGCGCATCCTGCTGCCGCAGCTTTTCGGTGTGTTCATGGACCCGTCGCGGGCCGGCCTCGTCGGCGGCGCGGTCGCATCGATGCTGATCTACATCGTCATGGCCGTCATTCTTGCGGTGCGCCCGCAGGGCCTCTTTGCGGCGAAGGGGTAAGGCGATGACGATCTCACGCGAAACGGCGATCAATCTGGTTCTGGCCTTGCTGCTGCTGGCCGTGCCTTTCATCGCCATGCAGTTCGGCAAGCCGTTCTACGTCACGCTTGCGACCCGCATGGCGATCCTCGGCCTCGCAGCCATAGGTCTCAACATCGCGCTGGGCCTCGGCGGCCTTGTGTCGTTTGGCCACGCAGCCTTCTTCGGCATCGGCGGTTATGCGGCCGGCATCCTGGCCAGCCATGCCTTTTCCGCCCAGCCTCTCGATTTCGGGCTGTTCGCGGTGCCGGGCAGCAATCTGATGCCCGTGATATGGGCGGTCGCCATCATGGCGGGCGGGCTGCTTGCGGCGGCGATCGGCTCCATCAGCCTGCGCACGTCGGGCGTCTATTTCATCATGATAACGCTCGCCTTCGCGCAGATGACCTATTATTTCGCGATCTCCTGGCCCGCCTATGGCGGTGAGGACGGGCTGTCGATCACGATCCGCAACACGTTCCCGGGCGTCAACACGCTTGTGCCGCAGAACTACTTCCTAATCTGTTATGCGTTGCTGGTGGCCGGCCTCGTGCTGTTTGCCCTGCTGCGCGACTCGCGTTTCGGAGCGGCGCTGCAGGCCTCGCGGCAGAACGAAGTGCGTGTCGCGTCCGTCGGCATCGCGCCCTTTCGCATCAAGCTCGCCGCCTTCGTCATCTCGGGCATGATCACCGCGCTGGCCGGTGCGCTCTATGCCGATCTCAACCGCTTCGTCAGCCCGTCGATGCTGTCATGGCAGATGTCGGGCGAGTTCATCGTCCTCATCATTCTCGGCGGTGTCGGCCGGCTGTGCGGCCCGCTCGCAGGCGCAATGCTGTTCGTTATGTTCGAATACATCCTCGGCGGCCTGACGGAACGCTGGCAATTCTTCCTCGGGCTCCTGCTGCTTGGCGTGGTTCTGTTCGCCCGTGGCGGGCTGATCGGATTGCTTGCCGGGAGGGCGCGTCATGGCTGAAGCCGTTCTTGCCATCCGCGATCTGTGCAAGTCTTTCGGGGCGTTGCGGGCAACGGAGAATGTCAGCATCGATCTGGTTTCGGGCGAAATTCACGCGCTCATCGGCCCAAACGGCGCGGGTAAGTCGACGCTGATCCACCAGATCGCCGGCACGCTGAAACCGGACAGCGGCGAGATCGAGTTTCTAGGAAAGCCTGTCAGCCATATTGGCGCGGCAGAGCGCGCCCGCATGGGCCTGGGACGTTCGTTTCAGGTCTCCTCGCTGGCGCCCGAATTCTCGGCGTTGCGCAACGTGATGCTTGCCGTCCAGTCGCGGCAGGGAACATCCTTCCGCTTCTTCAAGCCGGTGATGCGTGATGCGACGCTGGTCGAGCCTGCGATGGCGGCGCTGGAACGCGCCGGCCTCAAGGACCGCGCCCGCGTTGCGGCCGCCGAGCTTTCGCACGGCGAGCGGCGCCAACTCGAGATCGCCATCGCGCTCGCGCTCGGGTCGCGGGCCTTCCTGCTCGACGAACCGATGGCCGGCATGGGCCCGGAGGGGTCGAAGACCCTGACTGGCTTCCTCGACGGGCTGCGCCGTGAGGCGCCGATCCTGCTGGTCGAACACGACATGGACGCCGTGTTCGCGCTGGCCGACCGCATCTCGGTACTGGTCTATGGCCGGGTCATCGCAACCGGCACGGTCGAGGAGATACGCAGCGATCCGGAGGTCCGACGCGCCTATCTGGGAGGTGCCGAATGAAGCTGCTCGAGATTGCCGGGCTGGAGACCTTCTACGGCGCGAGCCAGGCGCTGTTCGGTGTCGATCTGGATGTCGCCGAGGGCGAGGTCGTGGCACTGATGGGCCGCAACGGCATGGGCAAGACCACGACCATCCGCTCGATACTCGCCATGACCCCGGCGCGTGCCGGCAAGGTGCGGCTTGGCGGGCGTGAGATACAGGCCATGCGGCCCCATCGGATCGCCCGGCTGGGCATCGGACTGGTGCCGGAAGGCCGGCGCTGCTTCCCCAACCTGACGGTCGCGGAGAACCTGCTTGCCGCCGCCCGTTCGGGACGCTGGAACCTCGCCGAGATCAACCGGCTGTTTCCCAGGCTGGAAGAGCGACGTGACCAGATGGCGCGCACCCTTTCGGGCGGCGAACAGCAGATGCTGGCGATCGGCCGCGCGCTGATGACCAATCCGAAGCTGCTGATCCTCGATGAGGCGACCGAAGGCCTCGCACCCGTGATCCGCAATGACATCTGGACCGTGATCCGCGTGCTGAAGGCGGAAGGACAGTCGATCCTCATCGTCGACAAAACGCTCTCCGAACTGCTGCCCTCGGCCGATCGCTGCGTGGTGCTGGAAAAGGGCGCCACCGTCTGGATCGGTCGCCCGGATGAGCTCACACCATCGCTTCAGGACCGCTATCTCGGCGTTTGACGCCGCAACGAAGAACAGGCGGCAAGCGCCTGTCTATCGGAGGATTATACCGATGACTGACACACAAACCCCGCACCAGCTTCTCCATCCAGCATCCTGGAAGAAGGCTGTGGGTTATGCCAACGGACTGATGACGGAAGGCCGGCCCGTCTGGATGGGCGGCCAGATTGGCTGGACCGGCGATCAGGTCTTCGAGGCGAAGGACCTTGTCGGCCAGACGCGGCAGACGCTGGAAAACATCGTGGCGATCCTCGCCGAAGCCGGTGGCCGACCGGAACACATCGTCCGCATGACCTGGTATGTCACCGACAAGCAGGATTACCTGGCCAATCTCAAGGGTATCGGCGAAGCCTACCGGGCCGTCATGGGGCGGCATTTCCCGGCGATGACCATGGTTCAGGTCGTTGCCCTGATCGAGGATGAGGCCAAGGTCGAGATCGAGGCAACGGCGGTCCTTCCCTGAGGATCGTCGGACCGCCCGCGCGGTTCTTTTGCCATAGCGTTGTGCAGCGCTTCCGTCATGGCTGCCATGCGGAAGGAGCAGGTTGACGCATTGATTGGCTGGCGTTCATCATTGCCGCCAGAACAATAAACCCACATCGATGGAAACGCCTCATGTCCAAAGCGGAAATCGGCCTGATCGGCCTCGGTGTCATGGGCTCGAATCTCGCGCTCAACATCGCCGAGAAGGGCTATCCCATAGCCGTCTACAACCGCACCTCGACCCGTACCGGTGCCTTCTTCGAAAATGCCGGCGACCTGCGGGGCAACATCGTGCCCTGTGCCTCCCTCGAGGAACTCGTGGCGCAGATCAAGCCGCCGCGCCCCATCATTCTCATGGTGCAGGCCGGCAAGGCGGTCGACGAGCAGATCGAGGGCCTGCGCGACCTGCTGGCACAGGGGGACATCATCATCGATGCCGGCAATGCCAATTTCCGCGACACGATGCGGCGCTTCGCCGAGCTTGAAGGTTCGGGCCTGACATTCATCGGCATGGGTGTTTCGGGTGGCGAGGAAGGCGCGCGTCACGGTCCGTCGATCATGGTTGGCGGCAAGGAAGACGCCTATAAGCGGGTCGAATCCGTCCTCACCGCCATCGCCGCCCGCTACGAGGGTGAGCCGTGTTGCGCCTGGCTCGGCGAAGGCGGGGCGGGTCATTTCGTCAAGACCATCCACAACGGCATCGAATATGCCGACATGCAGATGATCGCCGAGATTTACGGCATCCTGCGCGACGGCTTCGGCATGGAAGCGAAAGAGATCGGCGCGATCTTCGCGCGCTGGAACGAGGGCAGGCTGAACTCCTATCTGGTGGAGATTACGGCCGCCGTGCTGGAAGCTGCGGACCCCGTTTCGGGCAAACCCATGGTCGACATGATCCTCGACCGGGCGGGCCAGAAGGGTACAGGCCGCTGGTCGGCGGTCGAGGCGCAGATGATGGGGGTGCCGGCGACCGCGATCGAATCGGCCGTCGCCGCGCGCAGCCTGTCTGCCGAAAAGGAGCTGCGCGAGGCGGCAGCCAGCGCCTACGGCGGCGCTGCCGAGCCGGCGGGGCGCGCTCCGGACAAGGCCTTCATCGACGATCTCGAACTCGCCCTGTTTGCCGGCAAGATCGCGGCCTACGCCCAGGGTTTTGCCGTGATGGCGGAGGCCTCGTCGGAGTTCAAATGGAACCTTCCGATGCCGACGATCGCGCGCATCTGGCGCGCCGGCTGCATCATCCGCTCGCAATTCCTTGGAACGCTTGCGCGCTCCTTCGAAGCCGACACGAAGGCGGAAAACCTGCTGCTGATTGGCGATTTCGTGGAGATGATGAACGAGGCGCAGCCGTCGCTCCGCCGTGTCGTGTCGCACGCGGCACTGGGGGGATTGCCCGCGCCCGCACTTTCGGCAGCATTGGGCTATTTCGATGCGTTCAGGCAGGCGCGTGGAACCGCCAATCTCATCCAGGCCCAGCGCGACTATTTCGGAGCCCACGGCTTCGAGCGCATCGACCTCGAGGGTGAACACCATGGACCGTGGGGATCGGGCGCGGCGAGTTAAGGGCTGAGGTCAGGGTCTGGGGCCTTCGACGCCATCGGGTACGGCAAGCGTTTGCAATGATGCCGGCACTGCGCCGTCGATGCTCGCCCTGACAGCGCGGGCCAGTTCGCGACCGGCAAGGCGGAAATCCTCGTTCACCACAAGGATCTGCGGGCGGAACATCTGAACCAGCGGCGTCGATTGCTTGGTCACGATGTCGATGTCGCGGCCAAGCTGCAGCCCACATTCCTCGATGGCTGCGACAAGTGCGAAGGCGCCTGCACCGCTGCCCGAGACGAGACCGTCAGGTGGCGTGCTGCGTTGTAGAAGTGCCGTCGCGGCTGCCTTGATCTGTTCGACGGGCATGTCCACCCAGGCATCGCGAAACGGGATGGCGGCGCAACCCTGCTCTTCGACACCTTCGGCGAACCCGTCGCTCATATGACGGTAGTAGGTGAGCTTCGGCGACGGCGCGAGCAGGGCAAGCCGGCGTCGGCCCTTCGCCACCAGAGCTCGCACGGCCTGCATGGCGAAGGCATGGTTGTCAAAATCATGCCAAGGGTGCTCGACCCCCGTATGCGTGCGCCCGTGAGTGGCGAACGGAAATCCGTGTTCCGTCAGGTAGCGCACCCGTGGATCGTTGGGTTCCGTCTGCGAGATGATGACGCCGTCGGCGGAATGGGTCTCCACCACGTAGCGGATCGGATCCATCGGATCGTTACGGCTGGAATAGGGCGTCAGGATCAGGTGATAGGAGGACGAGGCCAGCTCCTCCGACACACCGTAGATGATGTCGGATATGAAGCCCATCAGTTGCTCGTCGGTATTGAGGACAAGCGAGATCACGTTGGTCTTGCCGGTGCGCAGGCGAACGCCAGCACGATTGGGCCGATAACCGACCTGGCGCGCGACGAGCTGGACGCGCTTCTTCGTCTCCTCGCCGATGTCCGGCGCGTCCTTCAGGGCGCGCGAAACCGTGGTGACGCCGAGCCCGGTCATGAAGGCGATCGTCTTGAGGGTGGGCCGGCCGCCGGCCGCCACCTCGTTCTGTCCGTTCCTGCGCTGATCGTTCATACGTCGCTGCCCGTTAACCCGGCGCACGGCCTAACGCATTCGCCCCAGCCGCACCAGTCCCGAGCTGAAAATGGAAACTGTAACGTTACAGTTTTTGAGAAGAGTTGCACGGCAAATCTGCCGATTGTTGAACTCGATCTGATCTCCATGTGGTCAGAATGGTGCCCTCGGCGCGCCATATGCTGCAACGCACAGCTTCTATGAATCAGCGCTTTAGCTACAAACTTGAAGAGAAATACCGCAATGCAGCATGTTTTCACCGCGAGCCTTATCTGCAGAGGAGCGAGTGGTGCATTAGTTCGAGGTTCGAAAAAAATCGCCGCTGACGCCGCTTTCCCCGTTGCGCGGCCCCTTGGATTGCCCTACGCTTCAATCTGTAACGTTACAGTTTCAGGGAGGAAATATGATGCGTTATAGGCTCCTTACCGCCGCCTTCGCCGCGACGGCGGCTCTCAACATTGCCGGACCGGTGCAGGCCGCAGAACTCGAAGTCACGCACTGGTGGACCTCTGGAGGCGAAGCGGCGGCCGTTGCCGAGTTCGCGAAGGCGTTCGACGCCAGCGGTCACAAATGGATCGACGGCGCAATTGCCGGCTCCGGCGGCACCGCCCGGCCGATCATGATCAGCCGCATCACCGGCGGCGACCCCATGGGCGCAACGCAATTCAACCACGGACGCCAGGCCGAGGAGCTGGTGGAAGCCGGATTGATGCGCGATCTGACCGACATCGCCGAGGAAGGCAAATGGCGCGAAGTGGTGCATCCGAGCTCGCTGCTGGATTCCTGCACCCTCGACGGCAAAATCTATTGCGTGCCGGTCAACATTCACTCGCAGCAGTGGTTGTGGCTTTCGAACGCGGCGTTCGAAAAGGCCGGCGTGCCGGTTCCGACCAACTGGGAGGAATATGCAGCCGCCGCTCCCGCGCTCGAGGAAGCGGGCATCATACCCCTCGCCGTTGGCCAGCAGCCCTGGCAGACCACGCTTGCGTTCCAGGTCCTGCTGACGGCGATTGCCGGGCCGGATGCCTACACCAAGATCTTCGGCGAAAAGGATGCGGACCTTGCCGCCGGCGAAGAGCTCGCCAAGGTCTTCGAGGCGGCCGCGCAGGCCCGTTCCATGTCGGCGAAGTCCAACGTGCAGGACTGGAACCAGGCCACGAATATGGTCATCACCGGCCAGGCCGCAGGCCAGATCATGGGCGACTGGGCGCAGGGTGAATTCCAGGTCGCCGGCCAGGTGGCGGGCGAAGACTATACCTGCCTGCCCGGACTGGGTGTCAACGAGGTCATCATGACCGGTGGCGATGCCTTCTACTTCCCGGTTCTGGATGACGAGGAAAAGAGTGCCGCGCAGGCCGACCTCGCCAAGCTGATGCTGTCGCCGGAAGTGCAGGTCGCCTTCAATCTCAAGAAGGGATCGTTGCCCGTACGCGGCGACGTCGACCTGGAAGCGGCCAACGACTGCATGAAGAAGGGTCTGGAGATTCTGGCCCAGGGCAACATCATCCAGTCGCCCGATCAGCTCATGTCGGCGGACTCGCTGACGCAGATCAACGATCTGTTCGTCGAGTTCTTCAACAATACGAGCATCACGGCCGAGGACGCGCAGAAGCGCTTCGTCGACCTAGTGGCGAACGCCGACTGATCTGTGAGCCAGCAGCGCCGCGCCGCCCCGGGAAGTCGGGGGCGGCGGGCGCGAGCGTGACCCTCATCAGGGAGTTGCCGTCATGCACGAGGCCCGGCGCCCGAACCCGCTGTTCAGGAATCTGAGCGCGAAGATTGCCGCGATCCCCATGATCCTCACCGCGCTGGTGGTCTTTGCCGGCGGCACGATCTGGACGATCATCTATTCCTTCACGAATTCCAGGCTTCTGCCGCGCGAGAATTTCGTCGGGCTGGATCAGTACGAACGGCTGTGGTCGTCCAGCAAATGGATCATCTCGATCCAGAATCTGCTGATCTATGGTGTCTGCCTGCTCGTCTTCTCGCTCGTCGTCGGCTTTCTGCTGGCGGCGCTGCTGGACCAGAAGATCAGGTTCGAAAACACCTTCCGCACCATCTTCCTCTACCCGTTCGCACTGTCCTTCATCGTCACCGGCCTTGTCTGGCAGTGGATCCTCAATCCGCAATTCGGCGTCGAGGGCATCGTTCGCTCGTTGGGCTGGACAAGCTTCTCGTTCGATCCGCTCTACAATGCCGACATCGTCATCTACGGCATCCTGATTGCCGCCCTCTGGCAGAGCACCGGTCTCATCATGTGCCTGATGCTCGCTGGCCTGCGCGGCATCGACGAGGACATCTGGAAGGCCGCGCGTGTCGACGGCATACCGATGTGGAAGACCTACGCCTTCATCGTCATCCCGATGATGCGCCCGGTATTCATCACGACGCTGGTCATAATCGCTTCGGGCATCGTCAAGGTCTACGACCTCGTGGTGGCCCAGACCGGCGGCGGACCGGGCATCGCGTCGGAGGTTCCCGCCAAATACGTCTATGACGCGATGTTCCTGTCGCAGAACCTCGGCCAGGGCTTCGCCGCATCGACCATGATGCTGCTGACCGTGCTGATCGTGCTGATCCCGTGGGCCTATCTCGAATTCGGAGGCAAGAAACGTGGCTGACGTCGCTATTCCCGTTTCCGCGCCGGCGGACCACGCTGACCAGGCACTTGCCGGTCCGAGCGGTCCCCGTCCCCGCAAGGTCATCTCCCGGCGCAACATCATCCTCTACGGCACGCTCTTCGTTGTGGCCGTCTACTACTTGTTGCCGCTGTATGTGATGATCGTCACCTCGCTGAAGGGCATGCCGGAAATCCGCCTCGGTAACATCTTCTCGCCCCCCGTCGAGATCACCTTCCAGCCCTGGGTGAAGGCCTGGGCCGAAGCCTGCACGGGTCTCAATTGCGAGGGGCTCAGCCGTGGCTTCTGGAATTCGGTGCGCATCACTGTTCCTTCGGTCGTGCTGTCGATCGCGATCGCGTCGGTCAACGGCTATGCACTGGCGAACTGGCGCTTCAAGGGCGCCGACGTGTTCTTCACCATCCTGATCTTCGGCGCGTTCATCCCTTACCAGGTGATGCTCTACCCAATCGTCATCATGCTGCGCGAGATCGGCCTTTACGGCGGTCTCTACGGGCTGATCATCGTCCACTGCATCTTCGGCATGCCGATCCTGACGCTGCTTTTCCGCAACTACTTCACCTCGCTGCCGGAAGAGCTGTTCAAGGCCGCGCGCGTCGATGGGGCGGGCTTCTGGGGTATCTACTTCAAGATCATGCTGCCGATGTCGCTGCCCATCTTCGTCGTGGCGGTCATCCTGCAGGTGACGGGCATCTGGAACGACTTCCTGTTCGGCGTCGTCTACACGCGCCCCGACTACTACCCGATGACGGTTCAGCTCAACAACATCGTCAATTCGGTTCAGGGTGTGAAGGAATACAACGTCAACATGGCGGCGACGTTGCTCACCGGGCTGGTGCCGCTGATCGTCTACTTCATTTCAGGCAAGCTTTTCGTGCGCGGCATCGCCGCGGGCGCGGTCAAGGGTTGATGCACATGATGGATACCAGCAACACGCCGAGTGTGGCGGTGCGCGGCGTCTCGCTCAATTTCGGTGCCGTCGAGGTCTTGAAAAGCCTCGACCTGGAGGTCGGCAGAGGCGAGTTCCTCGTTCTGCTCGGTCCTTCGGGTTGCGGCAAGTCCACGCTGCTCAACTGCATCGCAGGACTGCTCGACGTCTCCGCCGGCCAGATCTTCATCAACGACCGCAACGTCACCTGGGACGAGCCCAAGGACCGCGGCATCGGCATGGTGTTCCAGTCCTACGCGCTCTACCCGCAGATGACCGTGGAGGGAAACCTCTCTTTCGGGTTGAAGAACGCGCGCCTGCCCAAGGATGAGATTGAGCGCCGCATCGCACGCGCTGCGGAGATCCTGCAGATCGAACCGCTGCTCAAGCGCAAGCCATCTGCACTGTCCGGGGGCCAGCGGCAGCGTGTCGCGATCGGTCGGGCGCTGGTCCGCGACGTCGACGTGTTCCTGTTCGACGAGCCTTTGTCGAACCTCGACGCTAAGCTGCGCTCCGAGCTGCGCGTCGAGATCAAGCGGCTTCACCAGAAGCTCGAGAACACGATGATCTATGTCACGCACGACCAGATCGAGGCGATGACGCTGGCCGATCGCATCGCGGTCATGCGTGGCGGGATCATCCAGCAGCTCGATACGCCGCAGGCGATCTATTCGCGTCCGGTCAACCGGTTCGTCGCCGGCTTCATCGGCTCGCCGGGCATGAACTTCATCGAGGGCGAGTGTGTCGCAGATGGCGCCAGCGCCGTCTTCGAGGCGAATGGCGTCAAGGTGCCGCTCGACCGCTACGAATTCGCGGGCGGCGCGCATACCGGAAAGGCAGTCTTCGGCGTACGGCCGGAACACGTGATCCTCGGCGAGGGCGCTGGTGCGATGCCCTTCCAGAGCGACCTGACGATCGAAATCGTTGAGCCGATGGGCTCCGACTCGCTGGTCTGGGGCAAGTTCGGCGGCCAGAACCTGAGCTTCCGCATCGATGCCGAGCGCGCGGTCGCCAAGGGCGACGTGGTGCGCATCGGCTTCGATCCCGGCCGCGCCTCCATTTTCGACGCCGGCACCGGCGAACGCATTTGATTTTCCCAACCGACGGACAGATACGATGAACTGGTCATTCCAACTTTACTCCGCCCGCAAGTTCCAGCCCTGGGAAGACGTCTTCGCCATGGTCGCAAAGGCAGGTTATGCGCAGGTGGAAGGGTTCGGCGGTCTCTACGACGACCCCGCCGGCCTGCGCGCCATGCTCGATCGCAACTGCCTGACGATGCCGACGGGACACTTCTCCCTCGACATGCTGGAGGACGACTTTGCCACTGCGCGCCGCATCGCCGAGACGCTGGGCATCGGCACGCTGATCTGTCCGCATATCGCCGCCGACGCCCGACCGTCCGACGAAGCCGGCTGGCGGGCCTTCGCGGCGCGCCTTGCCGCCGTGCATGAGAACTGCCGCAAGGCAGGCCTGCGCTTTGCCTGGCACAACCACGACTTCGAGTTCGTGCCTTGCAGCGACGGCCCGGTGCCGCAGCGCGTGATCCTCGATGCGGCGCCGGAGATCGGCTGGGAGATGGACGTGGCCTGGGTAGTCCGTGGTGGCGCCGACCCGATGCGATGGATCGACGAATACGCTTCACGCATCGTTGCAGCCCATGTGAAGGATATCGCGCCCGCAGGCGAAGCCCAGGACGAGGACGGTTGGGCCGATGTCGGCCACGGCACGATGGACTGGCCGGCGATCATGAAGGCGCTGCGCGACAAGACGCCGGCGCGCGTCTTCGTCATGGAACACGACAACCCGAGCGATGCCGGGCGTTTCGCGCGGCGGTCGATCGAGGCGGCAAAGAACTTTTAGGAGAGACCGGGATGGCGAAGAAACTCGGAGTCGGCGTGATCGGCTGCGGCAACATCTCGGCCGCCTATTTCATGCTTGCGCCACTGTTCAAGGGCATCGAGATGCGCGCGGGCGCGGACCTCGACGTGAAGATGGCGCAGGCCCGCGCCAAGGAGTTCGGTGTGCGTGCGTCCAGCGTCGCTGACCTACTGGCCAGCGACGATATCGACATCGTGGTCAACCTGACCATTCCGGCAGCTCATTATGAGGTGTCGAAGGCGATTCTCGATGCCGGCAAGCATGTCTATTCCGAAAAGCCCTTCGTGCTGTCGGTGCGGGAAGGGCAGGACCTGAAGAAGCGGGCCGAGAGGAAAGGCCTGCGTGTCGGTTCCGCGCCTGACACGTTCCTCGGCGGCGCGCACCAGCGCGTGCGCAGTCTGATCGACGACGGCAAGGTCGGGCGCGTGACCAGCGGCACGTGCTACGTCATGAGCCACGGCATGGAGCACTGGCATCCAAACCCGGACTTCTTCTTCCAGCCGGGCGGCGGGCCGATCCTCGACATCGGCCCGTACTACATCACCAATCTCGTCCAGCTCATCGGGCCGGTGAAGCGTGTCGCCGCGCTCGCGGCAACGCCTGCGAGCGAGCGTACGATCACCTCCAAGCCGCGCTTCGGTGAGAAGATCAAGGTGACGACGCCGACGACGATCCATGCGCTGATGGAGTTCGAGAACGGCGCCACGGTGACCTTCAATGCAAGCTGGGATGTGTGGAAGCACGGCCACGCGCCGATCGAACTCTATGGCGAGGAAGGCACGATCTTCGTGCCCGACCCCAACTTCTTCGGCGGCGACGTGATGATGACCAATCGCACCGATGCGGTGAAGAAGCTGCCGAAATGGGAGCATGCCTTCGCCGTGCCCAACCAGCAGCATGCGCAGGGCATGATGGCCAACTACCGCGCCTCGGGTCTTGCCGACATGGCTCTGGGCATTCTGGAGGACCGGCCGCATCGCTGCTCGCTGGAGCTTTCGCTGCACGTCATCGACGTGATGACCGGCATCCTGCGTTCGGGCGAGACCGGCAGGTTTGTTGCCATGCGCACGACCTGCGAGCGGCCGGAAGCGCTTTCGCCCGCGCAGGCCAAGGCTATGCTAGCGCGGAAGAAATAGTTACGACGGGGCCGGCGCGTCTTCCGCGCCGGCCCCTCGTGAAAGGAACCGACATGACCTGGCAGCCAGCCGATACCCGCTACGACACCATGACCTACAACCGCTGCGGTCGGTCCGGTCTCAAGCTGCCTGCCATCTCGCTGGGACTTTGGCACAATTTCGGTGGCGACACGCCGCATGAAACCAAGCGCGCGATCTGCCGCAAGGCCTTCGACCTCGGCATCACGCATTTCGACCTCGCCAACAATTATGGCCCCCCTCCGGGCTCCGCCGAAGTCGCTTTCGGCGAGATGTTGCGCGACGATTTCGCCGGCTATCGCGACGAGATGATCATCTCGACGAAGGCCGGCTACAATATGTGGCCCGGCCCCTATGGCGAATGGGGCAGCCGCAAATACGTTCTTGCCTCGCTCGACCAGAGCCTCAAGCGGATGGGGCTCGACTATGTCGACATCTTCTATTCGCATCGCTTCGATCCCGAGACGCCGCTTGAAGAGACGATGATGGCGCTCGACCATGCCGTGCGCTCCGGCAAGGCGCTCTATGTCGGCCTCTCGTCCTACAACTCGAAGCGCACGCGCGAGGCGGTGGCGATCCTCAAGGAACTCGGCACGCCGTGCCTGATCCATCAGCCCTCCTATTCGATGATCAATCGCTGGGTTGAGGAGGACGGCCTGCTCGACACGCTCGACGATCTCGGCGTGGGCTCGATCGTCTTCTCGCCGCTCGCGCAGGGCATGCTGACCGGCAAATATCTCGGCGGCATCCCCGACGACGCGCGCGCGGCGCAGGGCAAATCACTGCGTCCCGGCTTTCTCAACGAGAAGAACCTGGCCAATATCCGTGCGCTCAACGAGATAGCGTCCCGGCGCGGACAGACGCTGGCGCAGATGGCGTTGGCCTGGGTATTGAGGGGCGGCCGTGTAACCACGGCGCTGATCGGCGCCAGCCGCCCTGAACAGGTGGAAGACTGCGTCGGCGCGCTCGCCAATCCAAACTTCACGACCGAGGAACTCGCCGAGATCGACCAGTTCGCCAAGGATGCGGACATCAACCTGTGGGCGGCATCCGCCGAACGCGAAGGGCCGCAGAGGAAGTAGATGATCCGCAACCCGATCCTGCCCGGCTTCAATCCGGATCCCTCGATCTGCAGGGTCGGCGACGACTACTATATCGCAACCTCAACCTTCGAGTGGTATCCGGGCGTGCAGCTCCATCACTCGAAGGATCTCGTGAACTGGCGGCTGGTCGGGCGGCCGCTCGATCGCGCGAGCCAGCTCGACATGCGCGGGAATCCGGACTCCGGCGGCATCTGGGCGCCGTGCCTGTCCTATGCCGATGGGCTGTTCTGGCTGGTCTATACGGACGTCAAACGCATCGACGGGGCCTTCAAGGATACGCACAACTACATAGTCACCGCGCCGTCCATTGAGGGGCCGTGGTCCGACCCGGCCTACGTCAACTCGTCCGGCTTCGATCCGTCGCTTTTCCACGATGAGGATGGCCGCAAGTGGTTCCTCAACATGGTCTGGAACCATGTGTCGTCGGGCGTGGGCGGGCAACCAAAACATCCCTCCTTTGCCGGCATTCTGTTGCAGGAATGGGACGCGAAGGCGAAGACGCTGGTTGGAGAGGCGCGCAACATCTTCGCCGGTAGCCCGCACGGGCTGGTCGAGGGGCCGCATCTCTTCAAGCGGGCCGGATGGTATTATCTGACGACGGCGGAGGGCGGCACCGGCTACGACCATGCCGTCACCATGGCACGCTCCCGGGCCATCGACGGACCCTACGAGCTGCATCCGCGCACCCATCTCATCACTTCGAAGGACGATCCTGACGCGGTTCTCCAACGGGCAGGGCACGGCCAGCTTGTGGAGACGCCGAACGGCGAAATCTACCACACGCATCTGACCTCACGGCCGCTGCCGGGCCTGCGGCGTTCGCCGCTCGGAAGGGAAACGGCGATCCAGAAATGTGTCTGGAAGGAGGATGGCTGGCTCTATCTGGAGCAGGGCGGCCAGGTGCCGGCGGTCGAGGTCCCCGGGCCGCTGGATGTGCAGCGCGCCGATCCGCCCGCGGTCGAGCGACACGATTTCGATGATGGCAAGCTGCCACTCGAATTCCAGTGGCTGCGCACGCCGGATTGGCAGCGACTGTTCTCGTTGAACGATCGTCCGGGCTTCCTGCGGCTGTTCGGCCGCGAGTCGATCGGGAGCTGGTATGAACAGGCGCTCGTCGCACGGCGGCAGGACGTGTTTTCCTTCCGCGCCGAAACGCGGCTCGACTATGAGCCCAAAACGTTCCAGCAGGCAGCCGGCCTTGTCCACTACTACAATCGGCACAAGTTCCATTTTCTCGCCGTCACTCACGACGCGTACCACGGCCGCGTGCTGACCGTAATGAGTTGTCCCGGAGACTGGCCTGACGGCCGGCTCACCTTTCCGCTCGCCGAACCGATCCCGCTGCCGGGCGATGCGCCCGTCACCTTGGCGGCCGAGGTTCGCGGCGCGACGCTCACCTTCAGCTACGAGCGCGACGGGACGTGGCAGCAGGTCGGCCCGACGCTCGACGCGAGCGTGATCTCGGACGAAGGCGGCCGCGGCGAACACGGCTCCTTTACCGGGGCCTTTGTCGGCATGGCCGCATTCGACACCAGCGGCAGCGGCCTTCAGGCCGATTTCGACTGGTTCACCTACGGGCGCGTGGGATGAAGAGCGAAATCGTCATCCACGAGCCCGCCACGGGTGCCGAGCGCGTCGTCCACGCCACCGACGCGTTGATAGAGGCGCCAAACTGGTCGCCCGACGGCACGTTTCTCGTGTTCAACGGCGATGGCCTGATCTGGCGGCTCGATCTTGCAAGCGGCGCGAAACCGCAGCGCATCGACACCGGCTTCGCCACGGCCTGCAACAACGATCACGGCATCTCGCCGGACGGCGCCACGCTCGTCATCAGCGACAAGTCCGCAACCGGGCAGTCCTGCATCTACACGCTGCCCATCGATGGTGGCGTGCCGAGGCGGATCACGGACAACGTACCGTCGTGGTGGCATGGCTGGTCGCCCGACGGCAGGACGATGGCCTACGCGGCGGCACGCGATGACGGCATGGACATCTACACTGTCCGGTCCTCCGGCGGCGAAGAGACCCGGCTCACCGATGGTGGCGGTTATTATGACGGGCCGGATTACACGCCGGACGGGAACTGGATATGGTTCAATGCCGACCGGGGCGGAACGATGCAGCTCTGGCGCGTTCGGACCGACGGCAGCGGCATCGAGCAGATGACGAATGACGACCGCGTGAACTGGTTCCCGCACCCCTCTCCCGACGGAACCGCCGTGCTCTATCTGGCTTATGAAGCGGGCACGGAAGGCCATCCGCGCGGTAGAGACGTGGAGCTGCGCCTGATGAACCCCGAGGGCGGCGGCATCCGCACTGCCGTCTCGCTGTTTGGCGGGCAGGGGTCGATCAATGTGCCCTGCTGGGCACCGGACTCGACTGCTTTCGCTTACGTGCGCTACGCGCGCCCGTGAAATCGACACAGGAAAGGAACATGACATGCCGGCTACGATGAAGGGCCCTGCGATCTTTCTGGCGCAATTCGCTGGCGACGAGGCGCCGTTCAACACGCTGCCGTCGATCGCCAGGTGGGCAGCCGGACACGGCTACAAGGGCATTCAGGTGCCGAGCAATGACGGGCGCCTCTTCGACCTGGAAAAGGCGGCTTCTTCGAAGGACTACTGCGACGAGGTCAAGGGCATCTGCGCCGAGGCGGGCGTGGAGATCACCGAATTGTCCACCCACATCCAGGGCCAGCTAGTTGCGGTCCACCCGGCCTACGACGCGCAGTTCGACGGGTTCGCGCCGCAGAAGGTGCGCGGCAATCCGAAAGCGCGGCAGGCGTGGGCCGTCGAGCAGATGAAGCTTGCGGCGAAGGCGTCGCAGAACCTGGGGCTCAAGGCGAGCGTGTCCTTCACCGGTTCGCTGGCCTTCCCCTACCTCTATCCCTGGCCGCAGCGCCCCGCCGGCCTCGTCGAGGAAGCATTCGGCGAGCTCGGCAAGCGCTGGAAGCCGATCCTCGATGCCTATGAGGATGCCGACTGCGATCTCGGTTTCGAAATTCACCCCGGCGAGGACGTTTTCGACGGCGCGACCTTCGAGATGTTCCTCGACGCCGTGGGCGACCACAAGCGCTGCACGATCAACTACGATCCGTCGCATTTCCTGCTGCAGCAGCTCGACTACCTCGCCTTCATCGACATCTATCACGAGCGCATTTCGGCCTTTCACGTGAAGGATGCCGAGTTCAACCCGACCGGCCGGCAGGGCGTCTATTCCGGCTACCAGGGCTGGACCGAGCGGGCCGGCCGCTTCCGTTCGCTGGGCGACGGACAGGTCGATTTCGGCGGCATCTTCTCGAAGCTGGCGCAGTACGGGTACGACCGCTGGGCGGTGCTCGAGTGGGAATGCTGTCTCAAGCACCCGGAGGACGGGGCGGCCGAAGGCGCGCCCTTCATCGAACACCACATCATTCGCGTCACCGAGAAGGCATTCGACGATTTCGCCGATTCCGGCGTCGATCGCGCCGCGCTGCGCAGGATGATGGGCATAGGATAAGACCCTCGGCCTCTCGACAACGGCGAACGCACACGCTAGGCGGACGGCAGATCAACGGGAGCCGTCCGCAATGACCGGAACCATCATCGCACCGTCCGTGCTTTCGGCCGACTTTTCCCGGCTCGGCGACGAGGTTGAAGCGGTGGTTGCCGCCGGGGCCGACTGGATCCACCTCGACGTAATGGACGGCCATTTCGTGCCGAACATCACCTTCGGCCCGCCCATCATCAAGGCGATCCGCAACCGCACCGACAAGGTGTTCGACTGCCATCTCATGATTGCGCCGACGGACGCCTATCTGGCCGCCTTCGCGGATGCCGGTTGCGACATCATCACCGTCCATGCCGAGGCCGGCCCCCACCTCGACCGCTCGCTGCAGGCGATCAAGGGGCTCGGCAAGAAGGCCGGTGTGTCGCTCAACCCGTCGACGCCGGAAAACGTCATCGAATACGTGCTCGACCGGCTCGACCTCGTGCTTCTGATGACGGTCAATCCCGGCTTCGGCGGACAGGCATTCATTCCCTCGGTCGTCGAGAAAGTGCGCCGCGTTAAGGCGCTGATCGGCGACCGTCCGATCGACATAGAGATCGATGGCGGCGTGACGCCGGAAACGGCCCCGCTGGTCACGAAGGCCGGTGCGAACGTGCTTGTCGCAGGCTCGGCGGTGTTCAAGGGCGGATCGAAAGACGCCTATGCCACGAACATCTCCGCCATCCGTGACGCGGCGGATACAGCCGTGGGGCGAATGGTTTAGGAAACGTCGGCGTCCTTTCAGCGGGCCGTGGTCCACCCGAACCAGACCGCGACGAGCGCCAGCAGGGCTGAAAGTGCGCGTCGCGCAATCCGTTCCCGGCGCGGATTGTTCAGCAGGGGTTCGAGCGCGCCGGCCAGCCCGACGATGCCCGCGTGTATGAGCGTTGCGATCACGACATAGACGACGGTCAGCGTCACTGTCTGCGCCAATAGCGGTCGCGCGGCGTCCACGAACGTCGGCAGCACGGCGACGTAGAACATCGCAGCCTTCGGATTGAGCAGGTTGGTGATCAGACCACGCAGGAAATAGCGCCCGCCGATCCTGGCATCCGATGCCACGACATCGCCGCCGCCCAGCCATCCGTCCCACGCAAGATAGAACAGGAAGGCCACCCCGGCCCAGCGCAGGATCTCGTATGCGAGCGGCGAAGCGCTGATGAGCTCCGCGACGCCGAAGGCTGCCGCGAACCCGATCACGGCCAGACCAAGCGCGACGCCGGCAACGGTAGCGAAGCCGACCCGTCGTCCCTCCGACGCCGAAACCAGCGCCAGATAGGTCATGTTCGGGCCGGGTGTCAGCTCAATGATAGTCGAGGCGAGCGCGAAGGAGAGGAGGGTGGGCAGCGCGACCGCGACCGTTTCCACCTCAATGCGCCTCGTCCCAGTTCTTCGCCGCGCGGGCGTCGACGTGGAGCGGCACTTTCATGGCGAGCGCGGGCATGGCGGCATTCTCCATCACGTCGCGGATCACCGGCATCGCCGCCTCGATCTCGCCTTCCGGAGCCTCGAAGATCAGTTCGTCATGAACCTGCAGCAACATCTGCGTGTTGTGCAGTCCGGCCGTCTCCAGCGCGGCCTCCATCCGCACCATCGCGCGGCGGATGATGTCGGCAGCCGCGCCCTGGATCGGGGCGTTGATCGAGGCACGCTCGTTGAACGCCCGCACGGACGGATTCGGCGAGCGTATCTCGGGGAAGTGGATGCGGCGGCCGAAGATCGTCTCGACGTAGCCGTTGTCGCGCGAATGCGCCTTGGCCGCGTCCATATAGTCGCGGATGCCCGGAAAGCGCTCGAAATACTTCTTGATGTAGGCGCTGGCCTCCTCGCGCGGAATCGCAAGCTGGTTGGCCAGCCCGAATGCCGAGATGCCGTAGATGATGCCGAAATTGATCGCCTTGGCGCGCCGGCGCACCTCGCCCGGCATGCCCTCGACCGGCACGCCGAACATCTCGGATGCCGTCATCGCGTGAATGTCGATGCCATCGGCGAAGGCCTGGCGAAGCTGGGGAATGTCGGCGACGTGGGCGAGCACGCGCAGCTCGATCTGGCTGTAATCGGCCGAGATCAGCAGGTTCCCGGGCTCGGCGATGAAGGCGGTGCGGATCTTGCGGCCTTCCGCGGTGCGGATCGGAATGTTCTGCAGGTTGGGATCGGACGACGACAGGCGGCCGGTGGTCGTGGATGCCAGCGCGTAGGACGTGTGCACGCGCTTCGTCTGCGAGTTGATAAACCCGGGCAGCGCGTCGGTATAGGTCGATTTCAGCTTTGTGAGCTGGCGCCAGTCGACGATCTTGCGCGGCAGCTCGTGCCCGGCGGCTGCAAGGTCTTCAAGCTCGCGCGCGGTGGTCGACCATTGGCCCGTCTTGGTCTTCGAGCCGCCCGGAAGCCCCATCTTGCCGAACAGAATGTCGCCAAGCTGCTTCGGCGAGCCGACGGTGAAGCGCTCTCCGGCAAGCTGGTAGATTTCATCCTCCAGCGCGGCCGCACCCTGCGCGAAATCACCCGACAGCCGCGACAGAATCTGGCGGTCGACCGAAATGCCGCGCTGCTCCATCCGCCCGAGCACGGGCACCAGCGGACGCTCCAGCCGCTCATAGACGGAGACGAGGCCTTTCTCGGCGAGCCGGGGTTTGAGAACGCGCCACAGCCGCAGCGTCACGTCGGCATCCTCGGCGGCATAGCAGGTGGCCCTGTCCAGTTCGACGAAGTCGAACGTGATCATCGCCTTGCCGGAACCACACACGTCCTTGAAGGCGATCGGCGTGTGGCCGAGCCAGCGTTCGGACAGCGCATCCATGCCGTGGGAACCGTTCGATCCGCCATCGAGCACATAGGAGATGAGCATCGTGTCGTCATAGGGCGCAATGTCGATGCCGTGGCGTTGCATGATGACAAGATCGTATTTCAGATTCTGCGCGACCTTGAGGACGCTGCGATCCTCCATCAGGGGCTTCAGTTCGGCCAGCGCTTCGCGCGCGGGAATCTGGCCTTCCACCAGCCCGCCCCCCAACAGGTCCCCCGCGCCCGACTTGTGGATCAGCGGCACATAGGCCGCCCGCCCGGGCCGGGTGGCAAGGCTGAAGCCGCAAAGCTCCGCCTGCATCGGGTCGAGGGATGTCGTCTCCGTATCGAAGGCGACGACGCCCGCCTCGCGCGCCTCCGCGATCCATTCACGCAGCGTGGCGATGTCGCGGATGCAGTCATAGGCGGTGTTGTCGACCTTCTTCGCGACCGCCTCGGCGGCGCGGGCTGCGGCGAGCGCGCCCGGCGTGTCCCCTGCTGGCGCCGCAGCCGATGCGGCATCCCCCTCGGCAGCGGCGTCAGCAGGCTTTGAGCCGACATCCGGACCGTGCGCTGCCTCGCCCCATTCGACGTCCACCTGCGCCGACTCGATCTCGGCGGCCTCGGCGCCGGACGCCTCGGCGACGCGCCGCGTCAGCGTGGTGAATTCCATCGCCTTGAGGAAGGAAATCAGCTTCGGGCCGTTCGGCGGCTGCAGCACGAAATCGTCCAGCGGCTCGACGCCGGGAACGTCGTTCCTGAGCCGCACCAGTTCACGCGACATGAGCGCCTTGTCGCGATTTTCGATCAGCGTCTCGCGCCGTTTCTGCTGCTTGATCTCGCCCGCCCGCTCCAGCAGCGAGTCGAGGTCGCCATATTCCTCCAGAAGCTGCGCCGCCGTCTTCTGGCCGATGCCGGGAACGCCCGGAATGTTGTCGACCGAGTCGCCCATCAGCGCCTGCAGGTCGATCATCTTCTCCGGCGGCACGCCCCACTTCTCGATCACCTCGGGGATGTTGATTTCCTTGTCCTTCATCGGGTCGTACATCGACACGGTGGGACCCACGAGCTGCATCAGGTCCTTGTCGGAGGAGATGATGGTGGTGTCGCCGCCGGCCTCGCATGCCAGTCGCGCATAAGTGGCGATCAGATCGTCCGCCTCGAACCCTTCCATTTCCAGGCACGGCAGGTCGAAGGCGCGCGTCGCTTCGCGGATCAGGCCGAACTGGGGGATCAGGTCTTCGGGCGGCGCCGAGCGGTTCGCCTTGTATTCCGGATACAGTTCGTTGCGGAACGTCTTCGACGAATAGTCGAAGATGACCGCGAAATGTGTCGGCGTGACCCCTACATCGGTGTCGCGAGCGTTCTGCATCAGCTTCCACAGCATGTTGCAGAAACCGGAGACCGCGCCGACGGGGAGACCGTCGGATTTGCGCGTCAGCGGGGGTAGTGCGTGATAGGCGCGGAAGATGTAGCCCGAGCCATCGACGAGGAAGAGATGATCGCCTTTTTTCATGGGAAAACGCGTAGCGCGGGGCATCCGTGGTGTCCATCGCAAACCGTGGCTGAATGCCCGGCTCCTGCCACTTCTTCCGGCGAAAACGGCCATCACGTGCATGTTACAGAGATGTAATGTTGACGCCCTTGAATCGCCATTTTCAAAGACCCAAATGCAGGTCATCGGCAATTTTCGCCGAGTCCGGGAAATAGGCCCGTCCCCCGCCTGAACCGGACATTGCGGGAGCCTCATCCCCCTCTCCGGGCTCCCGCATCGTTTCGAGTAAGGCCGCCGTGGTTCCCCTCCACCACGGCGGCACTTTTTTTGTGCTGCTGGCACAAGGAAGCAGGGCTTTTCGAGCGGTGCGCCGGACGATAGGGTCGCGGCCGCAGAATCGAAAGGTCCAACCATGTCCGCACTCGCTCCCGTCCTCGACCGTATTGATGCAGACCTCGAATCCAGCCTCGAACGGCTGTTCTCGCTGCTGCGCATTCCCTCCATCTCGACAGACCCGGCCTTCGCGCAGGATTGCCGCCGCGCCGCCGAGTGGCTGGTGGAGGATCTGAAGTGCATCGGCTTCGACGCGAACGTACGCGACACGCCGGGCCATCCGATGGTCGTTGCTCACCATGACGGGCCGGAGGGCTCGCCTCATGTCCTGTTTTATGGCCATTACGACGTCCAACCGGTCGACCCGCTGGATCTGTGGGATGCGGATCCGTTCGACCCGAGGATCAAGGATCTGGAGCCCGGCAGGAAGGTCATCACCGGCCGCGGTTCCTCCGACGACAAGGGGCAGCTCATGCTGTTCGTGGAGGCTTGCCGCGCCTGGAAGCAGGTGCATGGCAGTCTGCCGTGCAAGATCACCTTGCTGTTCGAGGGCGAGGAAGAATCCGGCTCGCCCTCGGTCAAGCCGTTCCTCGACGCCAATTCGGAGGAGCTGAAGGCCGATTTTGCCATGGTGTGCGATACCGGCATGTGGAACCGCGATACGCCGTGCATCACCGTCGGCCTGCGCGGGCTCGTCGGCGAGGAGGTGACGATCCACGCCGCCAACCGAGACCTCCACTCCGGCGTCTATGGCGGTGCGGCGGCCAATCCCATCCGCATCCTTTCCAGAATTCTCGCGGACATGCACGACGAGACGGGGCGCATCACGATCCCCGACTTCTATGAAGGCGTCGAAGAGACGCCGAGCCAGATCAAGGCATCTTGGGACAAGCTCGACATCAGCCCTCTTCTGGGCGACATCGGCCTGTCGGTCCCGTCGGGCGAAAAGGGACGCTCGATCCCGGAAATGGTGTGGGCGCGTCCGACTGCGGAATTCAACGGCATCTCCGGCGGCTACGAGGGCGAGGGCTTCAAGACGGTGATCGCCGCGCAGGCGTCGGCGAAAGTGTCCTTCCGCCTTGTCGGCAATCAGGACCCAGAGGCGATCCGCGCTTCATTCCGCAAGTTCGTCGAGGACAGGGTCCCGGCCGACTGCTCGGTGACCTTTCACAAGCATGGCGGGTCGCCGGCGCTGCAGCTTGCCTATGATTCCCCGATGGTGACAAAGGCCGCTTCGGCGCTGACGGACGAGTGGCCGAACAAGGCCCTCGTGCTTGCCATGGGCGGCTCGATCCCGATCGTCGGCGATTTCAAGCGCCGCCTCGGGATGGACACCCTCCTCGTGGGCTTCGGCCTCGACGACGACCGCATCCATTCGCCCAACGAGAAATACGACCTTACCTCGTTTCACAAGGGCCAGAGAAGCTGGGCGCGCATCCTCGCCGCACTGACCTCCTGAACCCGAAAGGCCTCTCCATGACTATCCGCTTTCACAAGGGCGACCTGCCCGATCTCGCCAATTATGACGTCGATGCGATTGCGATCGACACCGAGACGCTCGGGCTGAACCCGCATCGCGACCGCCTCTGCGTGGTGCAGCTTTCGCCCGGTGACGGCACGGCCGACGTGATCCAGATCGCGCCCGGTCAGAAGCGTGCGCCCAACCTCGTCTCGCTGCTCCGCAATCGGAAGATCACCAAGCTCTTCCATTTCGGACGCTTCGACCTTGCGGTACTCTACAACGCGTTCGGCGTGATGCCGGAGCCGGTTTTCTGCTCCAAGATCGCTTCACGGCTGACCCGGACTTATACCGATCGCCATGGTCTCAAGGACATCTGCAACGAGTTGCTGGGTGTCAGCCTGTCCAAGGTGCAGCAATCGTCCGACTGGGCAGCCGAGACGCTGACGCCGGAGCAGCTCGAATATGCCGCTTCCGACGTTCTCTACTTGCACCAGCTTCGCGAAAAGCTGCTGTTCAGGCTGGAGCGCGACGGACGGACGAAAGAGGCCGAAGCCTGCTTCCGATTCCTGCCCACCCGCGCCAGGCTCGATCTGATGGGCTGGGACGAGCAGGACATCTTCGCCCACTCGTGAGGGGTTTGTGCCCGGCTTATTCGGCCGGCAGCGCGGCACGTTGCGGCTTTGCGGGGCGATCGATGATCGCCCAGTCCGGCCGCTCGAACAGGAACTTGCCCCAGCCGGTCCATTGGATCAGCCCGTAGAGCATGACCGGGCCGATCACGCCTGCGATGGTTACAAGCAGGGAGATCGTGCCGATATCGGTGATGATGCCGGTGCGGATGAGGATCACGCGCGATACGGCCATGGGCAGGAAGAAGGCGAGGTAGATCACGATCGAGTGCGCGCCGAGCCAGGAAAGCCATTGCATCCAGGAAACCTGCGCGAGCAGCGCTGAGGCGGTTATGATCGCCATCGCGCCGGCGACACCAAGCGCCAGCGAAATGAACGGCAGCACTGCCAGTCCAGCAGCACCGGCGGCATCGCCGCCTGGCTGGTGGAAGATGGCGAAGGAGGCCGGGGCTGGCGTGAAGACGAAGATGCCGTTGATGACCGCCCACAGCCCGAGAAGACGGAGCGCCTTGGCGCGGTTCGCGGCAACCCATTCGGCAAGGTCGAAAATCCGCGTTGCGAAGGCATAGCCGGCGAAGAAGTAGACATAACGCGAGCAGAACTCGTCGAAGAGCACCCAGCCGGTGTGGATCGGCAGCATCTCGAGCAAGGCGGCGAAACCCAGCACCAGCCAGACCGGCAGCGTCTTCACCAGCCGCGTGAAGATGAAGAAGATCGGCAGCATATAGACGAACCACAGCGTGCCGAACGGCTGTATGAACGACCAGAGATAGGCTGTCAGCGGCGCGGCGGGTCCGCCTTCGGCCACCATGCCGGGCGCCTTGAAGACGAACTGGATCGTCAGCCACAACACGTAGAAATACAGGAAGTGCACGACCTTCCGGTCGATGTAGCGCAGCCATGGCCTGTCGATGACGAGCCCGAGGAAGAGGCCGGAAATCAGGAAGAAGTCGGGCATGCGGAAGGGGCGCGCAAACGCCACGACATAGTGCATGAACCCTTCGCCGCCCATGGTGCTGCCGACGCCGAGCGTCGAATGCATCATCACCACGAAGATGATACAGATGCCCTTGGCGATGTCGACCCACCCGATGCGCGTCGCGGTTTCAGCCATTTCGTGCTCCCTGCGCTTGCGGATTGCGCCATTAATGGGCACAAACCTAGCACGCCGACGCCAGCGAACCATTAACCCGCCAGCGCAATGGCGGGCATCTTGCTGGCTTGGTGAAGACTTTCTTGCATGCACCGACAAGCAAGATTCCGTCAATTTCACCTTTTTGATGCGCGTGTTCGTGCGAAAATTATGCCTTCAGGCTAATCGCATTGCGGAAAGGGCGCATGGGCGGCCGCGCGTCCGATTCACGCTTGCTCTCGGATTAGGCTTGTTCATAATCTGCATCACCCGGCGGCGGGGACCGGTTCCAGAGGAGGAAGTACCGATGCTACGTCAATTGATGAATGCGGCCATGCTTTCGGCTGCGATGGTTGTGCCCGGCGGCCTCGTCGCAACCCAGGCTTTTGCCGAAGTGGTCTACAACCGCGGCAACGACACCGATCCGACGACCCTTGATCACCACAAGACGACGACGGTAGCGGAAGGTCACCTGATGCGCGACCTTTACGAAGGTCTCGTCGTGCAGAACAACAAGGCCGAGGTGGTGCCGGGCGTCGCGGAGAGCTGGGAAATCTCCGATGACGGCCTCGTCTACACCTTCAAGCTGCGACAGGACGCAAAGTGGTCGAATGGCGACCCGGTGAAGGCAAGCGACTTCGTCTTCACCTATCAGCGCATCCAGAACCCGGAAACGGCGGCGCCCTACGCCAACATGCAGTATCCGATCCTGAACGCCGAGGCGATCAACAAGGGCGAGAAGGAGCTTGCGGAACTCGGCGCCAAGGCCGTTGACGACCATACGCTCGAGATCACGCTCAACGCGCCGACCCCCTACTTTCTCGAACTGCTGACCCATCAGACCGGCCTGCCGCTGCATCAGGCTTCCGTCGAAGAGCACGGCACCGAGTTCACCCGCCCCGGCAACATGGTGACCAACGGCGCCTACATGCTGGAGAATTTCACGCCCAACGACAAGATCACGATGCGCAAGAACCCGCATTTCCACGATGCGGATAATGTGAAGATCGACGTCGTCAACTTCATCCCGTTCGAGGATCGCGCCACCTGCCTGCGTCGCTTCGAGGCGGGTGAAGTCCACTCCTGCTCGGACCTCGACAACCAGCAGATGGACTATATGAAGGCGAACCTCGGCGAGCAGCTCCGCATCGCGCCCTATCTCGGCGTCTACTATCTGCCGGTGAAGGTGAAGAAGGAAAAGCTTGCCGATCCGCGCGTGCGCCAGGCGATCTCGATGGCCATCGACCGAGAGTTCCTGGCTGACGAGATCTGGCGCGGCACCATGATCCCGGCATGGTCCTTCGTGCCGCCAGGCATCGGAAATTACGGTGAAAACGCCACTCTGCCCTATGCCGAGGACGACATCCTCGACCGCGAGGATGCCGCCAAGGCGCTGCTCGAGGAAGCGGGCGTGGCCGAGGGTTCGCTCAGCATCGAACTGCGCCACAACACCGGCGAGAACCACAAGAACACCATGACGGCGCTGAGCGACATGCTGAAGAACATCGGCATCAACTCGACCATCGTCGAAATGGAGGGCACCGGCTATTTCGACTACATGAAGCAGGACGGCGACTTCGACATGACGCGCGCCGGCTGGATCGGCGACTATTCCGATCCGCAGAACTTCCTGTTCCTGTTCGAGAGCGAGAATCTCGGCTTCAACTATCCACGCTGGGAGAATGCCGACTACGACGCCCTGATGGACAAGGCTGCAGGGACGATCGACATCGACGCGCGCGCGGAAATCCTCAAGGAGGCCGAGGCCCTGCTTCTGGAAGAACTGCCGATCATCCCGATCATGTATTATTCGTCCGGCTCGCTCGTCTCCGACAAGCTGAACGGCTGGGAAGACAACGTGATGAACGTCCACGGCACCCGCTGGATGTCGATCGAGCAGTAATCCCAGACACGACTTGCCCATGCGCGGCCACCGCCGCGCATGGGCGACCTTGACCGGAGCAGGCCATGTTTGCCTACGTGCTCAGGCGTTTTGCCGGAGCGGTGCCGACGCTGTTCATCATCGTCACCATCGCCTTCTTCATGATCCGGCTTGCGCCGGGCGGCCCGTTCGATCTCGAACGCCCGCTCGACCCTTTGATCATGAAGAACCTCGAACGCGCCTACAATTTCGACAAGCCGCTTTGGCAGCAATACCTGATCTATCTCGGCAATCTGGCGCAGGGCGACCTCGGCCCATCCTTCACGCGGCGTGACTTTTCGGTGGTCGATCTGTTCAGGACCGGCCTGCCGGTGTCGATCCAGCTCGGTGGTATCGCGCTGTCGATCGCGCTGGTTGTCGGGGTGTTTCTGGGCGCGCTGGCCGCGCTGCGCCAGAACACCTGGGTCGACTACATGGTGGTGGGCACTGCGACCTTCGGCATCACCATCCCGACCTTCGTGATCGCGCCGGTTTTCTCACTCTTTTTCGGCGTCATGATGGGCTGGCTCCCGGCGGGGGGCTGGGGCACCTGGCAGCATATGGTGTTGCCCATAGCCACGCTGGCCCTGCCCCAGATCGCGATCATCGCGCGCCTGACGCGTGGCGCCACGATCGAGGCACTCCGCTCGAACCATGTGCGCACCGCGCGCGCCTATGGCCTGCCGTCCTACGTCGTGGTCGGTGTTCATGCGCTGCGTGCCGCGATCCTGCCGGTGGTGTCCTATCTCGGACCGACGGCCGCGGCGTTGCTGACCGGTTCGGTGGTCGTGGAAACCATCTTCGGCATCCCCGGCATCGGCCGCTATTTCGTGCAGGGCGCGCTCGGGCGCGACTATACGCTGGTGATGGGCACCGTGGTGGTCATCGCCTGCTTCGTCATCGTCTTCAACCTCATCGTCGACGTGCTCTATGCGTGGCTCGACCCGCGCGTACGCTACGACTGAGGAGGCAACAATGAGCAACACCACGCTTGGACAAGCATCAGGCCCTCGGGAGCCCCTCGTTGCCGGACGATCCCTCGGTCAGGATGCTTGGCTTCGCCTGAGACGCAATCGCGCGGCTGTCGCTAGCGCCGTTGTCCTGCTGTTGCTGGCACTTGCCGGCATCGTGGGCCCCTGGATCCATGCGCATCCTTACGACCGCATCTATCCACAATATGTGCGTGCGCCGGCGAGCCTGGAGGCCTATCCGAAGGAGGACGCCATCGTGCCGGCCTTCGAAAGCGCGCTCGGACGGGCGCGGGTGGACATCGGTGAGATCGATCTTTCCGGCTCCACCGTTCGCGCCCCGGTCTCCGACGACGAAGCGCTCGATCCGCGCATCGTGCGCTACATCGACCGTTCCGACCTTTTCTCCAATGCGCGCCTTGAGGATGAAGAAGGCAACGAGATGATGGAAGGCGCGACAAGCGCCTTCATGGTGGCCGACGTTCAGCGGCTGCGCTTCGTCTTTGGCACGGATGCCAACGGCCGTGACCTGCTCTCGCGCATCCTCATCGGCATCCGCATCTCGCTGGCGATCGGCGTGCTGGCATCGATGATGGCACTGCTGCTCGGCGTCACCTACGGCGCCATCGCGGGCTATCTCGGCGGCCGTGTCGACAATCTGATGATGCGCGTGGTCGATGTCCTCTATTCGCTGCCCTTCATCTTCTTCGTCATCCTGTTGGTGGTCTTTTTCGGACGAAACTTCGTGCTGATCTTCATCGCGATCGGCTGTACGGAATGGCTCGACATGGCGCGCATCGTGCGTGGCCAGACCCTCACCATCAAACGCCAGGAGTATGTGCAGGCGGCAGAAGCACTTGGCGTGAGCGATGCCGGCATCGTACGCCGCCACATCATTCCCAACGCGCTTGGCCCGGTGGTCGTCTTCGTCACGCTGCTGGTGCCTAAGGCGATCCTGCTTGAAAGCCTGTTGTCCTTCCTAGGCCTCGGCGTACAGGAGCCGCTGACCAGTCTCGGCCTGCTGATTGCGGAGGGTGCGGCCAACATGCGCGGCGCAGCATGGTTGTTGATCTATCCGGCGGTGACGCTGACGGCGATCCTGTTCGCGCTCAACTTCCTGGGCGATGGATTGCGCGACGCCCTCGACCCGAAGGATCGCTGACATGACGCAGGAATCCATCCTCCGGGTGCGCGACCTGCATGTCGAGTTCGAGACCAATGACGGCATGGTTCACGCCGTCCGGGGCATCGATCTCGACGTGAAGCCGGGCGAGACCGTGGCGATCGTCGGCGAGTCCGGGTCCGGCAAGAGCCAGACCACCATGGCGCTGATGGGCCTGCTTGCCGCCAACGGCCGCGCCCGTGGTTCCGCCACCTATCGTGGTCAGGAGCTGATCGGCCTGTCGGAGCGCAAGCTCAACCGCATCCGCGGTGAGAAGATCACCATGATCTTCCAGGAGCCGATGACCTCGCTCGATCCGCTCTATCGCATCGGGCGGCAGATTGCGGAACCGCTTGTCCATCACCGCGGGATGTCGCGAAAGGCTGCGCGCGAGCGTGTCATCGAGTTGCTGGAGCTTGTCGGCATTCCCGATCCCGCTCGCCGGGTTGATGCCTATCCGCATGAACTGTCCGGCGGACAGCGCCAGCGCGTTATGATCGCCATGGCGCTGGCGAACGACCCCGACATGCTGATTGCCGACGAGCCCACCACTGCGCTCGACGTCACCATTCAGGCCCAGATTCTCGCGCTGCTGGCCGAGTTGCAGCGCAAGCTGGGCATGGCCATCGTCTTCATCACGCACGATCTCGGCATCGTCCGCCGCTTCGCCGACCGGGTCTATGTGATGCGCTATGGCGAGGTTGTGGAGGAAGGGGAGACATCGGTCCTGTTCGACACGCCCAAGCATCCCTACACGATGGAGCTTCTGGCAGCCGAGCCGACCGGCCGCAAGGCGCCGCCACCGATGGAGGCGCCGATCCTGCTTGAGGGACGTGACGTCGAGGTCGTCTTCGGTGGTGGTGGCGGGTGGTTCTCGGGTCCCGAAGCCGAAATCCGCGCCGTCGACAGAATTTCGGTCGCCTTGCACAAGGGCCAGACGATCGGCGTCGTCGGCGAGTCGGGTTCCGGCAAGTCGACGCTCGGGCGCGCGCTGCTCAGGCTCCTGCCGAGCGAGGGTACGGTCCGCTTCGAAGGGGCGGATATCAGCGCTTCCGACAAGCGTGCCATGCGGCCGATGCGCAAGGAAATGCAGCTCGTCTTCCAGGACCCGTTCGGCTCGCTCTCGCCGCGCATGACCATCGGCCAGGTGGTGACCGAGGGCCTGAAGGTACATGAGCCGCAACTGCCTGCGCGCGAGCGTGACCGGCGCGCCATCGAGGCGCTGGAAGAGGTCGGGCTCGACCCGGCCATGCGCAATCGCTATCCGCACGAATTCTCCGGCGGCCAGCGCCAGCGCATCGCCATCGCCCGCGCGATGATCCTGAAACCTAAAGTGGTCGTGCTCGACGAGCCGACATCTGCGCTCGACCGTTCCGTGCAGAAGCAGATCGTCGATCTTCTTCGCGATCTGCAGAAGGCGCACGATCTTTCCTACCTCTTCATCAGCCACGACCTCGCGGTCGTGCGGGCGATGGCCGACCACATCGTGGTGATGAAACAGGGCCGGATCGTCGAGGAGGGGCCGACGGACGCGATCTTCGATCACCCGCGTGAAGCCTACACCCAGGCCCTTATGGCGGCGGCCATCGACGGGACGCCGTTCCGGCAGCAGACGGGCGCATTCGCAGCCGGTCTGATTGACTGATTGGAATATTTTTCGCCGATTAGCGCAAATTTTCCGGGACAGGCGGCGACGAAGCGGTGAACGGTAGAAAATTTATAGTCGACAAAGTCTACTGATTTTATAGATTAAAGACATGGACGGAGGAACCATGTCTTACGGAAACAGCAATCGATCCAGCCGCCAGGCACAGCAAGGCGCGGCGGAACGGGCCATCGTTCGCCCACGCGGCAGCGCCTTCACCTATCTCATCTTCACGGTTTCGGTGGTTTTCACCGCAGCCTTCGTCTTCGGCCTGGTAGCCTAGATAGCGCCTGTGGCCCGTACCCCACGAAGGCCGCCAACCGCGTCATTGTCGGCATCGCGCATTTCCGCAAGGCTCTGGCCGTCGAGCACTTCGGCAATGGCGCGACGAACATTCAGCATCATATACCGGACCTCGCAGGTCGCCTCGTCGCAGTCCTCGCAGCGCTGGTAGCGCGTCTGGCTCGCGCAGGAAATCGGCGCGAGCGGCCCGTCCAGCACTCGCACGACATGACCGATCCTGATGTCGCCGGCCGGCTTTGCCAGCCGATAGCCGCCGTCCTTACCTTTCCGGCTCTCGACGAAGCCGGCATTCCGCAGCTCCCCCAGTATCGCGTCGAGAAATTTCTTCGGAATGTTCCGGGCAATGGCGATGTCGTTGACGAAGGCGAGCTGACCGGGCGGCAGGTGAGCCAGATAAACGAGAGCCTTCAGGCCGTATTTGCCCTTCTTGGTGAGCATGTCCGCATCATTCTCCGACCACCGCGCCAACGCACGCGGGCCGCGACGGCACGGCAATCCAACTTTCCCTTGTCGCGGCGAAGCATCCATTCCTCATAGGGTCCGGCGGCGGGACATACAAGCGGCAAGGGTCCTACATCGGCCCTATCTTGAAACGATCAGGTCGCCGGGAACACGTTGCCGCGCAGGATGCTGATGTAGCCGCGGTCGCTGGCCGCAACCTGCGTGTCGGCCGGGACATCCAGTTCGACAGATTCGCCGGTCTCGATGCGCGCGAGAATCCGCCGTCCTTCCGGCCGGTCGATCACGCGGGCCACCTGTGCCGGGATGCCGCCGCCAGCCGTCGCCCAGCCGAGATCGCCCGGCCGCGCCAGGACTTCGACCGGCCCGTCCGCGACACCCGTCGCGGCAACGGTCGCGCCCGAGACCCGTGCGGTGCCGCCCGCAGCCGTTCCAGCCAGATGGTTCGTATCGCCCAGGAACTTCATGACGAAAGCCGAACCCGGCTTCCTGCACACCTCCTCCGGCGTACCCTGCTGCACGATGCGCCCCTCATTGAGGATGACGACGCGGTCGGCGAGGTCCAATGCCTCTTCCTGATCGTGCGTCACGAACAGCGTCGTGATGCCGAGTTCCTCGTGGATTTCGCGCAGCCAGCGCCGCAGGTCACGTCGCACATTGGCGTCCAGTGCCCCGAACGGTTCGTCGAGCAGCAGCACCTTGGGGTCGACCGCCAGCGCCCGCGCCAACGCCACGCGCTGCCTCTGCCCACCGGAGATCTGCGTCGGGAACCGGTTGCCCAGCCCTTCCAGCCTCACGAGCCGCAACAGATCCTCGACGCGCCGCGCGATCTCGTCCTTCGACCGGCGCACCTTTGACACCTTCATGCCGAAGGCCACGTTCTCGCCCACCGTCATATGCGGAAACAGCGCATAGTGCTGGAAGACGAAGCCGACGCCGCGCTCCCGCACGGGGATGTTCGTGGCGTCTTCGTCGCCGAAATGGATTGATCCGGCATCGGCATATTCGAGGCCCGCCACCATGCGCAGGATCGTCGTCTTGCCCGAGCCGGAAGGGCCGAGCAGCGCGACAAGTTCGCCACTTTCGATTTCCAGAGAGACGCCATGCACGGCGCGGAACGTGTCGAAGGTCTTCACGACCTGGTCGAGGGTGATCTTCATGACGTCTTTTCCTGGATGGCGACTGTTGGGCTGGCCAGCGCCGGACGGCCCGCGCGTCCCGCGCCGCGGCGCTCCAGCGCGAGCTTGGCGACAATGGTGACGAGTGCAAGCACGGCGAGTATCGAGGCGGCCGCGAATGCGCCGACGGTGTTGTAGTCGTGATAGAGCAGCTCGATGTGCAGCGGCAGCGTGTTGGTCTGGCCGCGGATCTTTCCGGACACCACCGAGACCGCGCCGAACTCGCCCATCACGCGCGCGTTGCAGAGCACCACGCCATAGAGCAGCGCCCAGCGGATATTGGGCAGCGTCACTGTGAGGAACGTGCGCCAGCCCGAGGCGCCCAGCGAGGTTGCCGCCTCTTCCAGGTCGCGCCCCTGCGCCTGCATCAATGGGATCAGCTCGCGCGCGACAAAAGGTGCCGTGACGAACATCGAGGCGAGCACGATGCCGGGCAGGGCGAACAGGATCTGGATCTCTGCCGATTGCAGCGCCGGACCGAACAGGCCTTGGAGCCCGTAGACGAAGAGATAGGCAACGCCCGCGACCACCGGCGAGATGGAGAACGGGATTTCGATCACGATCAACAGAAAACGCCGTCCCCAGAACTCGAACTTGGTGATCGCCCAGGCGGCCGCGATGCCGAAGATCGTGTTGAGCGGCACGGCGATCAGCGCCGTCAGTACGGTCAGGAAGATCGCGTGCCGCGTATCCGGATGCGCGATCGTTTCGGCGACGTGGTCGAGGCCGAGCGCAAACGCCTGCGTGAAGATCACCAGCAGCGGCGCGAGCACGAGCAGCGCGCCGAAGAAGACGACGAAGGCGATCAGTGTCCGGCGAATGGCTGGTGCGTCGCCGACGCGTGGCGGTTTGGCGGGATGCTGCGCCATCTTCATGCCCTCGCCATGTAACGCAGGGCGCGCGCCTGCAGGTAATTCGTCACGGCAAGCATGACGAAGGCTGTGAACAGCAGCACCGAAGCGATCGCTGCCGCGGCGCTGTAGTTGAATTCCTCAAGTCGGATGAAGGCCAGCAGCGCCGTGATCTCGGTCGAAGAGGGGCGGTTGCCGGCAATGAAGATGACGGCGCCGAACTCGCCGAGACTGCGCGCGAATGAAAGCGACAGGCCGGCCAGAAGCGCAGGCGTCAGCAGCGGCAGGATCACGCGCAGGAAGATCGTGCCATCCGAACCGCCGAGCGACTGCGCGGCTTCTTCCAGCGCCGGATCGAGGTCTTCCAGCACAGGCTGCACCGTGCGCACCACGAATGGCAGGCTGGTGAAGAACATGGCCACCATGATGCCCAGCGGCGTGTAGACGACCTGAATGCCGACCGAGGCGAGGATCGAGCCGAGCCAGCCATTCTGCGCAAACAGCGAAGTCAGCGCGATGCCCGCAACCGCCGTCGGCAGCGCAAAGGGCAGGTCGACGAGCGCGTCGATGAACCGTTTGCCGGGAAACTCGTAGCGAACCAGGACCCAGGCCAGCGCCAGCCCGAAGACGAGACCGAACGCGGTCACGGCGAGCGCGGACAAGGCCGTGACGCGATAGCTGGCTATGGCGCGGGAGGACGAGACGATGCGCCAGTATTCCTCGGGGCCGAGGCTGGCTGCCTTGAAGATAAGCGCGCCGAGCGGCAACGCCACGATCAGCGCCACATAAAACAGCGTGATGCCGAGCGAAAGCGGCAAGCCGGGCAGAATTCGACGTCTCAAGATCGCAGGACCTTTCGGGGCAAGGGTTGCGGCCGGCGGGTTTCCAACCGCCGGCCGCACACGAGCGAATTGGCGGGCTCAGCGGTCGCCGAAAATCTGGTCGAGCTTGGCGTCCGAAGCGAAGTGTTCCTCCTGGATGCGGTCCCACCCACCGAAGACGTCCTCGGCCGTCACCAGCCTTACCTCTGGGAACTGGTCGGCAAACTCGGCCGTCACCTTTTCATCGTGAACGCGATTGCCGAACGTTGCGGCGATGCGCTGCCCTTCTTCCGAATAGAGGAAATCCAGATAGTCCTTGGCCAGTTCCTGGCTGCCGCGCCGTTCGGCAACACGGTCGACGACGGCAACGGGGAATTCGGCCAGCAGGCTCACCGACGGCACGACGCTGTCGTAGCTGTCTTCGCCATATTCGCGGGCGATCGATCGCGTCTCGGCCTCGAATGTGATGATCACGTCACCGATGCCGCGTTCGATGAACGTCGTAGTGGCACCACGGCCGCCGGTATCGAACACCGGGACATTGTCGAAGATCTTGCCGACGAATTCCGCGATCTTCTCCTCATCGTCCCCGAAAGCCTCTTTGGCGTAGGCGACCGCGGCGAGATAGGTATAGCGTGCGTTGCCGGAGGTCTTCGGGTTGGGGAAGATCACTTCCACATCGTCACGGGCGAGATCGTCCCAGTCGGTGATGTTCTTCGGGTTGCCTTCGCGGACGAGGAACGACGGGAAAGAGTAGTAGGGCGAGGCGTTGTTCGGGAACTCGCTCTGCCAGTCCTCCGACACGAAGCCCTGCTGCACGAGGAAATCGATGTCGGTCGTCTGGTTGAAGGTCACCACATCCGCCTCCAGGCCTTCGGCGATCGAGCGCGCCTGGGCCGAGGTTCCGCCGTGGGACTGGTCCACGGTCACGTCGTTTCCGGTCTGCGCCTTATAGGCGGGCACGAAGGCTTCGTTGATTGCGGCGAAAAGCTCGCGTGCGATGTCGTAGGAGGAGTTGAGGATCTTGTCCGGCGACTGCGCCTGCGCGGGCGCGGCGAAGAGGAGCGCGGCGGCGGCGCCGGCGAGAAGAAGGCGTTTCATGAGGAACTCCGTGAGAAAGGACATGCGTCCAGTTCACGCAGAATATCCGTCTTCGCAGGTGCGGGAGAGGCACGTTTACGGGGACGCCCGCCCGGGAAATAGAAATTCTATCCTGTGGTGCGTCTGGTTTGGGATTTTCCGTCTCCGTATGTGGGAAACAGCGCAGTGATGTTGCCCGCGTCGGCGACCAAAGGCGCGACGCGGGCAAATGTGGGTTCGTTCAGCGCAGCGTCGCCGCGATGTTCCCGCCATCGACGGTGGTGACGTCGGCTGTTGTGCGCTCTGCCAGCGCATGGTGCAGGAAGGCCTGCGCCACGTGTTCGGCCGTCACCTCCAGCCCGAGCAGGTTGCCGGACATATAGTCCTTCTCGGAAAGCCCGCGCGCCTTCGAGCGGCTGGCGATCATCTCGTCGGTAAGCAGGCCGGAACGGATGCGGTCGGCGTTGACTGCATTGGCGCGCACGCCGATGCCGCCATATTCCAGGGCATACTGCCGCGACAGGAACAGGGTCGCGGCCTTCGGTATGCCGTAGGCGCCGAATTTCGGACCAGGATTGACCGCCTGCTTGGAGGTGTTGAACAGCAGCGCGCCGCCGGTGCCCTGCTGCTTGAAGATGCGCACGGCCGCTTGCGCAACGTTCTGGTGCGAGAAGAAATTGAGCTCGAAGCTCTTGCGCAGCAGCGCATCGTCCAGTTCGCCGATACCGCCTTCAAAGGCAGCTCCCGCGTTCGAGACCACGATGTCGACGCCGCCGTAATTGCGCACCGCCTGTTCGAAGGCGGAGGCGATGTCTTCAGGCTTCGTCACGTCGGCACCGACGCCGATCGAGCCGTTGCCGGCAGCCTTGGCCGCTTCCTTCGCCTTCTCCGCGTCTAGGTCGACGACCACCACATGCGCGCCCTGGCTGGCGAACAGCTTTGCGGTTGCGGCCCCAATGGCGCCGGCGCCTCCGGTTACAAGCGCGACCTGCCCCGTCAGCGGCTTCGGCTTGTTGCCGGCGAGCTTGGCCTGCTCCAGCGACCAGTATTCGAGCTCGAAAAGGTCGGACTTGGCAAGCGGGCGGAAATCGCCGATCGCTTCGGCGCCGCGCACGGCCTCGATCCACATCTCGCCGACGTCGGAGGCGATCTTCGCGTCCTTCAGCGTGCGGCCGAAACCGAACATGCCCAGCCCCGGCACGAGCAGAAGCCGCGGCATCGGGTCGAGCATGGTGCGCTTCACGTCGTCGCGCGCGTCGTTCTCCTCGAAGTAGCGGGTGTATTCGGCGACATAGTCGGCGACATGCGTCTTCACCGTCTCGGCGTAGGCGTCCAGATTGTCGGCGTCGGGTGCAGGCAGGGCCATTGGACCCGTCTTGATGCGGATCGAAAGGTCGGGCGTGGAAACGCCTCGGGCGGCGCGACGCTCCAGCCCTTCCGCGTTCAGGAACTCCAGGATCGTCGGCGATGTCCGGAAGTCGCTGACCATCCGGTCGAAGCGGCCTTCGCCGTGGCGCATCGCGACCGCACCGCGCAGCAGGGGGGCTATCTGCGCCGGGTCCGGCAGGCGCTTGGGTAGCGTGACCGGCACCAGCGGGTTCGCGGTGTTCTGCGCCACATAGTCTTCCGCCACGGTGACGTAGCGGATCATCAGGTCGTAGGCATCCTTCGCCGTCTCGGCGAATGTGAAAATACCGTGCTTGTCGAGGATGAGCCCTTCGACCGAAGGATCCTGATCGTAGATTTCAGCCGCTGCCTTGGCGAGGTCGAAACCGGGCTTGATATAAGGAACGTAGCCCATCTTCGGCCCGAACACCTTGCGGATCAGCGCTTCGCTGTCGTCGCCCTGGTCGACGATGGCGAGCACGGCTGTCGAATGGGTGTGGTCGACGAACTTGTGCGGCAGGAAGGCGTGCAGCAGCGTTTCGACCGACGGGTTCGGTGAGCCGGGATCGATCAGGTTGGCGCGCTGCAGCGCCACCATGTCCTCGTCGGAAAGGCTCTCCAACGCGCGCGCCTTGAGAAGAGGCGCGAGCTTCACTGCCGGCAGGCCCTGCGGTTCGATCACGCCCATGTCCCACCCGCTGCCCTTCACGCACAGAACCGGCCAGTGGTCGCCGACGAGGTCTGTCGCCTCGAGCTTGACGGAGGTGTTGCCGCCGCCATGCAGCACGAGGCGCGGCTCGCCGCCCAGCAGGCGGGTGGTGTAGACGCGCAGCGCAAGATCGCGTTCGACGCCCTTTTGCCCATAGGCGGCGACCAGGGCTTCGGCGTCGTTGTCGTTCCAGAGGTTCTTCATGTCTTGTCCGTCAGTGGTGTTGGGAGGATACGAATGTCAGGCGGCGGAACTGGCCGCCTCGGCGAGAAGGCGTTCGGCCATGCTTTGCGAAAGCACGAGATGGGTTGCGAATTTGCCGGCAAGGGCGGCCTTGAGCGGGTCGAGCTTGGCGCTTTCCTGCACGACCATCATCCGCTTCGGGATATGCCGGAAAGAGGCGAAGTCGGCGGAGATGACCCGCCGGTTGTAGTCGCAGTCGAGGAGCTCGCCCGTGGCGTCGATCATCTGTCCGGCGATCACGCCCGCCGCTCCCCGATCGCGCAGGGCGTGCACCTCGTCGGCGGTCATCGCACCGCATTTGACCACGTGGGCGTCCTCGTCGACCATGCCGACGGAAAACAGGGCCAGATCGCAATCCGACACGCCCGCGAGTTGCTCGCGGATCACTGGTTCGTCCCGCAGTTCGCGCGCCAGCCGCTCGCTCGACAGGACCAGCGGTGCGTAGAAATTGAGGCCCTTGGCGTTGAGCCGGCGGGCGATTTCCATCGTGCACTGGTCCGGTCGATAGGAGTAGGGCGCGCCGAGATTGCCGCAAAGCTGCACGACGGTAACGTCCTGAAGATCTGCATAGGACATGACGTCGGCGATCGAATAGACCGTTCGGCCCCAGGCGATGCCTATCTTCTGGCCGCTGGCCGCCAGCGAAAGGAAGACGCTTGCCGCCAGTGCCGGGATTTCGACGGCGGGCTCGAAGACCGGTCCCGTTTCGGGCGCGACCCATACGCCTGCAAGATCGTAGGTGTCTTCGACCCGACGGGCCAGCACGTCGCTGGCAAAGAGATGCGTCGACGTGGCGATGGTGACGATGCCGCTTTCGCGCGCCTTGCGCAGGTAGAGCGCCACCGACGCGCGTGAGATGTCGAGACGCCGCGCGACCTCGTCCTGCCGCAGGCCATGCGTGTAGTAGAGCCACGCGGCCTTGTGCACGATCTGGTCGCCGGGGCGGATTGGCATGGCTCTGTCCCTTCCTTTCGTCGTAATGACAAAAGTACGTACTGCGTGCGAGCGAGACCGGTAAGGTGAAACGGGCGGGACGGTCCGTTGCGAACCGCCCCGCCCGAAGCTTGAAACCGCCTACTCGTTCGGGTTCGGCATCCACGCAGGCATGGCGACATCGGCATGGTTGAACTGGGGCATCTTGGCCGACAATTCCTCCATGTTCTTGATGTCGCTGTCGTTGAGTTCGGCCTGCGTGATCAGCGTCGGCGGCACGATGACGCTGGCGCCCGGCTCCTCGCCGGCGAGCATCATGGCGAGCGCGCGCACCGAAACCTGGCCGACGACGGCCGGGTTGGTGGCGGCCGTCGCGACCCATGCACTGCCGGGCTCACGCATTGCCGAGATGTCGGCGGTGGAAATGTCGGCCGAATAAATCTTGATGTCCGAGGAAAGCCCGGCTTCGTCCACCGCGATCTTCACGCCTTTCGCGAACTCGTCATAGGGTGCGAAGACGACCTGGATGCCGGGATTGGCGGTCAGCACCGAGCGCGCCTGATTGGCGACGGAGTTGGCGATCGGATTGTCGAGCGTGCCGAACATGGCGACTTCCTCGATGCCCGAATAGCGTTCCTTGAATTCGCGCCAGGTCTCGTCGCGCCGGTCGAGCGGGGCGATGCCGGCGACGTAGACATAGGCTGCCTTCCAGGCCTCCCCATTGTCCTCGATAGCCTGTTCCAGCGCGAGCCTTGCGAGGTCGCGGTCGGACTGCTCGATCTGCGGGATCGCCTCGTTCTCGACATTCACGTCGAAGGCGACGACCTTGATGCCGGCATCGACGGCGCGCTGTGCGGCTTCCTTCATCGATTCGGTCAGGCCGTGCTGGATGATGATACCGTCGACGCCGAGCGCGATCGCCTGGTCGACCATGTCGGCCTGCAGCGCCGCGTCCTGACGGCTGTCCAGCACGCGCAGGTCGACGCCCAGCGCCTTGGCCTGCGATTCGACGCCGGCCAGATAGGCCTGGAAGAAGTCGCCGGTGGAAAGATACCGCACCAGCGCGATCTGGACGTCGGCGGGATTGTCGAACGGCGCTGGCCGGTCCTGCGCCAGCGCCGGCAAGGCGAAGAGGCCGGTGGCCGTGGCCAGCCCAAGGGCGCTGAATGTCCTGCGGGTAATGCTCATGCTCGTTTCCTCCACTTTGTGGCTTGTTGCAGCCTTGTTGAACCCGTCATCTCGCCCTGTTGGAGAGCGCGAATGTGAAGACGAGGGCGACGACGAGAACCGCGCCCTTGACGAAATCCTGCGTGTAGTAGGGCGCGTTCATCATCGTCAGCCCCTGCAGCAGGACGCCCACGAAGAGAGCGCCGATTGCGGTGCCGAAGGCGTTCGGCTTGGCGGCACCCAGCACCGCGAAGCCGATCAACGCGGCGGCCACCGAATCGAGAAGCAGATTGTTGCCGGAGGCGATGTCGCCGCGGCCGAGACGCGCGGCGAGCAGGATGCCGCCGATCGATGCGAAGACGCCGGAGATCACATAGGCCCAGATCTTGTAGGCCTTGACCGGCGCGCCTGCGAGTTCAGCCGCCTTTTCGTTGCTGCCGACGGCATACATCATCCGCCCGAACCGGGTGAATTCGAGGAAAAACCAGATCAGCACTGCCAGCACCAGCAACACCACGACGGAGACCGGAAGCAGGTTGTCGATGAAGAAATCGAGCCGGTGTCGCCCGAGCGCCAGGAAGGTTGGGCTGAATGTGCCGGTCGCCGTCGAGCCGTCGGGCATCGTCATGCCGGTGGCGATGGAACGGCCTTCCGTGGGGATGCGTTGCAGCCCTACCAGCAGGAACATCATGCCGAGCGTGGCCAGCAGGTCGGGCACGCGCATGTAGACGATGATGATGCCGTTGACCAGGCCGACCAGGGCGCCGATGGCCAGGCAGAAGAGCACCGCGACAAGCGCGTTCTGCTCCAGCACGACCATGGCGTAGGCGGCTGCCATCATCGCGCTGGTGGCGACCGAGCCGATGGACAGGTCGAAGCCGCCGACGACGAGCGTTGCCGTTACGCCCAGCGCTAGGATGCCGGTGATGGCAACCGACTGGAAGATGAAGACGGCACTCTGCGGCGAAGCGAAGCCGGGTGCGGCGAACGCGAAGAACACGATCAGTGCGGCCAGAAGGGCCAGGAATCCGTAGCGGATGACGGTGTCGGCCATCAGGCGGCGCCTCGTATATCTTCGCCGGCGACCTGCGCCAGCAGTCTGTCCATGTCCAGGCCGGCATTGCGGTGCTCGCCGACGATGGTGTGTTCCGACATCACGAGGATGCGGTCGGCGGTCTCGAGTGCCTCGTCGAGTTCGGTCAGGAACAGGAGCGTCGCCCTGCCCGCCGCGCCGGCGCGCAGCTTCGCCGCAATGTCGCGCCTTGCGGCGATGTCGACGCCCTGGAACGGCTCGTCGAGGATCAGCAGCGAGGAAGGCTGCGCAGTCCAGCGTGCTACCATCACCTTTTGCTGATTGCCGCCGGAAAGGGTCTGCATCCGGTCGCGCTCGCCACGGCAGACGATGCCGAGTTCCTCGATCTGCCGGCGGGCGATTGCGCGCTCGGCGCGCGGCTGCGACACGCCCAACCGGGCAAGGCGACGCAGGAACGGCAGGCTCACGTTCTTGTAGAGATTGAAATCGGCGACGATGCCGCTTTCCGCACGATCCTTGGCGACGAGAAAGACGCCTTCTTCTATGGCGTCGGCCGGCGAACGAGGGCGATACTCGCGCCCCTCCAGCGTCATCGTCCCGCCGAGCGGCCGGCGCACCCCGAAAAGCATCTCGGCAAGCGCCGTCTTGCCGACGCCGACAAGCCCGGTGATCGCGACCACCTCGCCGTCGCCGAGCGCAAGCGAAAAGGGTCTGGCCTGGTTTGCGATGCGCAGGTCCTTGGCTTCGAAGACCGTTCGCGTCGCGTCCTTCACCGATACCGTCGATAGATCCATAGCCCGGCCGAGCATCGCGTCGACCGCGCCCTCGTAGTCGAGCGGCTTGTCGGCAAAGACGCCCGCGATGACGCCGTCCCGCAGCGCGACGATGCGGTCCGCGATGCGGCGGATGTCGGACATGCGGTGCGAGATGTAGAGGATGGCGACGCCATGCTCGCGCAGCCGCTCGACCACCGCGAACAGCCGGTTGGCTTCCGCGCTCGACAGCGACGATGTCGGCTCGTCGAGGATCATAACCTTGGGCTCGTGCGCCATGGCGCGCGCGATGGCCACCATCTGCCGGTCGGCGAGCGAAAGCTCGGAGATGCTGGCGGAAAGGTTGACCTGCAGCCCAAGCCGGTCGGCGACCGCCTGCGCCTCGCGCCTGACGCGGCGCGGATTGAAAAGCAGCGGCGCGCCCTTGCCGGTGAGCCTGTCCATGGTCAGGTTCGTGGCGACGTCGAGGGCGGCCACCACGCCGTCATTGATGTTCTGGTGAACCGTCACCACCCCGGCGCGGATTGCCTCGGCGGGTGAGGCGGGGTCGAATGGCTCGCCCGAAAGGTGCATCGTGCCGCGGTCGCGCGCATGCACGCCGCTGATCACCTTCACCAGCGTCGACTTGCCGGCGCCGTTGGCTCCCATCAGTACGGTGACTTCGCCTGCGCGCAACTCGAGATCGACGTCGCTCAGCACCCGAATGGGGCCAAACGCCTTCTCCAGACCCGCAATGCGGAACATGGCTTCCATGGCCGCCAACTCCTCCCTGGCACCGGACGCTACGGCACTGTATCGGCAATTGTCAACATGATTGACAATTGCCAGTCTCGTCTCTAGCGTTTTCCCTCAGAGGCGGAGAACCGGCGTATCAAGACCGTATCCGCAACCATGCGCAGTGACGGGAGGAGTTGCATGGACGCCGCATCTTTCGAGGCGCTGAATGCCGAAACGCTGGGCCCGAGGCTGGGTGGGCTGGAGGCGCTGCGCGCCCGTCTCGGAGACGATTCGTCCGCATGGCGCGTCCGCGAGGTCGGTGATGGCAACCTCAACCTGGTGTTCATCGTCGACGGCGACAAAGGCAGCGTGATCGTCAAGCAGGCCCTGCCCTATGTGCGCCTTGTCGGGGAAAGCTGGCCGCTGCCGCTTAAGCGATCCTTCTTCGAATACCATACGCTGACGCGCCAGGCTGCCCGCGCGCCCGGCCAGGTGCCGGAGATCTTCCATTTCGAGGAGCAGCAGGCGCTGATCGTCATGGAGTTTCTGTCGCCGCACGTGATCCTACGCCGCGCGCTGATCGACAGCCGGATGCTGCCGCGCATTGCCGACGACCTGGCACTGTTCATGGCGCGCACGCTTTTCCGCGGGTCGGACCTTTCCATGCAGACCCGGGAGCGCAAGGCCGATCTGGCGCTCTTTGCCGACAATGTCGAACTGTGCGACATCACCGAGAACCTGGTTTTCTCCGACCCCTATTTCGACGCGGAGATGAACTCGCACACCTCACCGCAGCTCGACGGTCTGGTGGCCGAGTTGCGTGCCGACCGCGACCTCAAGGTTGCCGCGCAGCGCATGAAACACATCTTTGCCGCACGGGCGGAGACGCTCGTGCATGGCGACCTGCACACCGGCTCGATCATGGTCACGGAGACGGACACCAGGGTCATCGATCCCGAATTCGCCTTCTATGGCCCGATGGCCTTCGATGTCGGCATGCTCTTCGCCAATTTCTGGATGTCCTATTTCTCCCAGTCGGGTCATGAGCAGGAGGGCAATCGCGACGCGATGCGCGCCTACCTTCTGGATGTGCTGGAGCGCTGCTGGAACGGCTTCGTGGTCGAGTTTTCGCGCCTGTGGCGCACCGAGCGGAACGGCATCCTCTACCAGAAGAGCCTGTTCGAAGCGCAGGACGACCCGCTCGGCGCGGAGCAGGCGCTGGGCGAAGTGCTGCGCGAGATGTGGGTCGACCTGCTCGGTTTCGCCGGCATCGAGATTCACCGCCGCATCCTCGGTCTCGCGCACAACGCCGACTTCGAGACGATCGAGGATTCTGACATGCGGGCGCGATGTGAGGCGAAAGCGCTCAAGTTCGGACGGCAGATCGCCGTCAACCGTGCCCATCTGAACGGCATGAAGGAAGCCAATGCGCTTGCAGCGCTGATAGAGACGGGAGCGGTGGCGTGAGGGTCGGTGACAAGCATTTCCGTACTATCTGGCTCAACGACGATGGCAGAGCGGTCGACATCATCGACCAGCGTTGGCTGCCGCACGAGTTTCGGATCGTCAGCCTGTCGAGCGTCGAGGGCGTCGCAACCGCAATCCGCGACATGTGGGTGCGTGGCGCGCCGCTGATCGGGGTCACTGCGGCCTACGGCGTCGCCATCGCCATGCGCGCCGATCCGTCCGACGAAGCGCTGGAAGCGGTATGGCATACGCTTCACGAGACACGTCCGACGGCGATCAACCTGCGCTGGGCGCTTGATGAGATGACGCGGCTCCTGAAGCCGCTGCCCGTGGCTGAACGCGCCGACGCCGCCTATGCGCGCGCTGCCGAGATCGCCGACGAGGACGTCGAGCTCAACCGGTCGATCGGCTCGCACGGCCTGACGCTGATCCGCCAGATCGCCGCGTCGAAGAAGCCGGGTGAGAGCGTCAACATCCTCACCCATTGCAATGCCGGCTGGCTGGCGACCGTCGACTACGGCACCGCCACCGCGCCGATCTACATGGCCACGGAAGAGGGCATTCCCGTCCACGTCTACGTTGACGAAACACGGCCGCGAAATCAGGGCGCGCAGCTCACCGCATGGGAGATGGCTGGCCACGGCGTTCCGCACACGCTGGTCGTCGACAATGCCGGCGGCCATCTCATGCAGCGCGGCCAGGTCGACATGGTGATCGTCGGCACCGACCGCACCACGGCCAATGGCGACGTCTGCAACAAGATCGGCACCTATCTGAAGGCGCTGGCCGCGCGCGACAACGGCGTTCCGTTCTACGTCGCCCTGCCGTCGCCAACCATCGACTGGACGGTGAAGGATGGCCTCGCCGAAATCCCGATCGAGGAGCGTTCGGGCGACGAGGTGTCTCTGGTCTGGGGCCGCGCGCCCTCCGGCGAGGTGGTGCAGGTTCGCATATCGCCGGACGAGACCGAGGCGGCGAATCCCGCCTTCGACGTGACGCCGGCGCGGCTCGTGACCGGCCTCATCACAGAGCGCGGTATCGCCGAAGCCTCAGCCGAAGGGCTGAAGGGGCTGTTTCCCGAAAGCTGATCCGCCAGCAGGCCTTTTGCAGTTGCGGGGTGCGTCCGCCGGCGCGAAGATGGTTTTCCTGTCGTCGGGGGAAGAACTGCATGAGCGTGAAATATGACGGGACGCCCGCAACGGCCCCGCGCCGGTTGCGCAACATTCTGGCGCTCGACGATTTCGAGGTGGCGGCGCGCCGGCATCTGCCGAGACCGGTCTTCGGTTACGTCTCGGGTGCCGCCGAAACCAACGCGTCGCTGCACGACAACCGCGCGGCCTTTGCCGAGTTCGGTTTCCTGCCCCGCGCGCTGATCGACGTTTCCAGGCGCTCGCAGACGCGGGAGCTTTTCGGCACGACCTATGCCGCACCCTTCGGCATCGCGCCTGTCGGTCTTAGCGCGCTTTCCGCCTATCGCGGCGATCTGGTTTTGGCGCAGGCTGCCGCCGCCAGCGGCATCCCGATGATCATGAGCGGCACGTCGCTGATCCGGCTGGAGGAGATCGTCGCTGCCAATCCGCAGGCGTGGTTTCAGGCCTACGTGCCCGGAGAGGAGCGTTGGATGCTGGCGCTCGTCGATCGTGTCGCGCAGGCAGGGTTCGGTACGCTCGTGCTGACGGTGGACACGCCGGTCATGGCCAATCGCGAGAACAACATCCGCAACGGCTTCTCGACGCCCATGCGGCCGACGCCACGACTGTTCTGGGATGGCATGGTGCGGCCGCGCTGGAGCCTTGGAACCTTCCTGCGGACGATCGTCAGGCACGGCATGCCGCATTTCGAGAATGCGTCGGTCGAGCGCGGATCGGCGATCCTGTCGCGCAATGTCGTGCGCCAGTTCGGACCCAAGGACAGGCTGAGCTGGGATCATTTCGACCTCATCCGCAAGCGGTGGAAGGGGCGTTTCATCGTCAAGGGCATCATGACGCGCGAGGATGCGCGCATCGCGCTCGATCGCGGCGCCGACGGCGTGATCCTGTCCAACCATGGCGGCCGGCAGCTCGACGGCACGGCATCTCCGCTGCGTGTCCTGCCTGCGGTCGCCGAGGAGATCGGCGGCCGTATCCCGGTGATGATCGACGGCGGTTTCCGGCGCGGAACGGACGTGTTGAAGGCGCTGGCGCTCGGCGCATCGTTCGTCTTTCTGGGGAGGCCGTTCATCTATGCCGCAGCCATCGGCGGTGAGCCCGGCGTGCGCCACGCCTTTTCCATCCTTCACGACGAGATCGACCGGAACATGGCGCTGCTGGGCATCAACACACTGGACGAGTTGCATCCCCGCATGCTGATCCGGCTTGCGCGATCGGCGGAATCAGACGCTTCGGCATAGAGAAGACTTGCAGAGCGGGGCATCCGCAGGCATTTGGTTTCTTTGCCGGGGGCAAAAATTCCGGCATCCGAAATGCCAGCCGGCCGCAAGGCCAGATGTTCATCCGCATGCAGGCCACGCAATGTCCCATCTCCTCACCATCGCCGACCTGAAGGAACTCGCCAGGCGGCGCGTGCCGACCATGTTCTTCGACTACGCCGATTCCGGCGCGTGGACCGAAGGCACCTATCGCGCCAACGAGGAGGACTTCGCCGACATCAAGCTGCGCCAGCGTGTGCTGGTTGACATGACCGACCGCTCGCTGGAAACGACAATGATCGGCGAGAAGGTATCGATGCCCGTGGCCTTGGCGCCCACCGGACTTACTGGCATGCAGCATGCAGACGGCGAGATGCTGGCCGCGCAGGCGGCCGAGGCGGCCGGCGTTCCTTTCACGCTGTCGACGATGAGCATCTGCTCGATCGAGGATGTGGCGTCGGTGACGACGAAGCCGTTCTGGTTCCAGCTCTACGTGATGCGCGACCGCGACTTCGTGCGCAATCTGATCGACCGGGCCAAGGCTGCGAATTGCTCCGCCCTCGTGCTCACCGCCGACCTGCAGATCCTCGGCCAGCGCCACAAGGACGTCCGCAACGGCCTGTCGGCCCCGCCCAAGCTGACGCTTGCCAACCTGTTCGACATGGCGCTGCGCCCGCGCTGGTGTGCTGCGATGCTGGGTACGCAGCGGCGCACTTTCCGCAACATCGTCGGCCATGCAAAGGGCGTGGGCGACTTGTCGTCCCTATCGTCCTGGACCGCCGAGCAGTTCGACCCGAAGCTTTCATGGGACGACGTCGCCTGGATCAAGGAGCATTGGGGCGGCAAGCTCATCATCAAGGGTATTCTGGACGAGGAGGATGCCCGCATGGCGACGAAGACGGGCGCCGACGCGATCATCGTCTCCAATCACGGCGGCCGCCAGCTTGACGGCGCAAGGTCTTCGATCTCGATGCTGCCGCGTATCGTCGAGGCCGTCGACGGACGGATCGAGGTTCATGTCGACGGCGGCATACGCTCCGGTCAGGATGTCCTGAAGGCCATCGCCCTTGGTGCGCAGGGCACCTATATCGGCCGCCCGTTCCTCTACGGGCTCGGGGCCATGGGCCGCGAAGGCGTGACGCTGGCACTGGAAATCATCCGCAAGGAGCTGGACATCACCATGGCACTGTGCGGCAAGCGACGCATCACCGACGTCGACGGCTCGGTACTGGCGCGCTAGGAAACGCTTCATAAGCTGACCTTGATATTCATGTTTTAGCGTGAGATATAGCGGGCAACCACGGAGGATTACTGCCATGTCGTTCGCCCGCATTCTGCTTCTGACTGCTGCTCCGCTGGCGCTATGCGCGCAGGCGCAGGCCGCCGAGCCTGCCGCCATTCTGGATACCTATGCCGACATCGCGCTGGCCGGCTACGAAGACAGTCTGAACACGGCGCAGCAGCTGGACGCCGCGATCGAGGCGCTGGCCGCCGACCCGACCGAAGGCAATCTGACGGCCGCGCGTGAAGCCTGGCTTGCCGCCCGCGTGCCTTACCAGCAGACGGAGGCGTTCCGCTTCGGCAATCCCATCGTCGACGAGTGGGAGGGCCGCGTGAATGCGTGGCCGCTCGATGAAGGCCTCATCGACTATGTCGACCCAAGCTACGGCATGGAGAGCGACACCAACCAGTTCTACGCCGTCAACATCATTGCCAACGCCTCCGTCAGCGCCGCCGGCGAGTCCGTCGACGCCTCGGAGATCACGCCGGAACTGCTCCAGTCGCTTCAGGAGATCGGCGGCATCGAGGCGAATGTCGCGACCGGCTACCACGCGATCGAGTTCCTGCTCTGGGGACAGGACCTCAACGGCACGGACGCTGGCGCCGGCGCGCGGCCTGCCGCTGATTTCGACACTGCCAATTGCAGCAACGGCAATTGCGACCGTCGCGCGGCCTACCTGGCATCTGCCTCTGACCTGCTGATCGCCGATCTCGAGGAAATGGTCGCCAACTGGCAGACGGATGGCGCGGCGCGTGCGGCCTTGACCGGGGAGTCGCCCGAAGCCGGGCTGTCCGCCATCCTCACGGGTCTCGGCTCGCTGTCCTACGGCGAGCTGGCAGGCGAGCGCATGAAGCTTGGTCTGCTGTTGCATGACCCGGAGGAGGAGCATGACTGCTTCTCCGACAACACCCACAATTCGCACTACTATGACGTGCTGGGCATCTCGAACGTCTATCACGGCAGCTACAAGCGCGTGGACGGTTCCACTGTGTCGGGTGCCTCCCTGGCCGAATTCGTGCGCGAGAAGGATGCGGCGGTCGCCGACGAGATCGAGGCTGATCTTGCAGCGACCGTGGAAGCTGCGGCCGCGCTCAAGACGCGCGCGGAAGCCGGCGAGGCTTACGACCAGATGATCGGCGAGGGCAACGAGGAGGGCAATGCGGTGGTGCAGGCCGTCATCGACGGGCTGGTCAAGCAGACCCGCTCGCTCGAACGCGTGATCGCAGCGCTTGACCTTGGCGGTGTCACCATCGAAGGTTCCGACAGCCTCGACAATCCCGACGCCGTCTTCGAATAAGGCGCGGTTCGTAACCGCGGGACCATGCCAAGCTTTTCCGCCAGGGTCCTGACCGTCGCACTGCTGCTCATGCCAGCAACCGTCGCGGCGGCGCAGTCGTCCCGCGACGACCTTTCCGAGGCCGACCGCGCACGCGTCGAGGCCGTGACACGTCCTGCGACGGATTTCTCCCGGCCGGAGCCGTTCGAGCTGATGCAGGGCGGGGCAGGCACCACCAAGCGCGTCTCCGACGCCAACGCGCTTTCTCATCCCGGTGAGAATCTCGTTTTCGAGGATGAGCAGCGTTTTCTGGTCGGCAACGGACTTTTCCGCAAGGACTGGGTCACCGCGCCGTCGTCGACCATCGCTTCGGACGGGCTGGGCCCGCTTTTCAATGCACGCGCCTGCCAGGCCTGCCACATCAAGGACGGTCGGGGCCACGCACCGTTGGAGCCGGAAGGCAATGCGACATCGCTGCTCGTTCGGTTGTCGGTGGCGCCCGACGCCGGACAGCGGGAGCGGATAGAAAAGGGATTGCAGCCGGCCGCGCCGCATCCGGTGCTGGGTTTCCAGCTTCAGGACAACGCCGCCGCCGGACTGAACCCGGAGGGCAGGATTCGCATCGACTACAGCGAGGAACTCGTAAAGCTCGAAGGCGGCGAGATCGTCGCGCTGCGCCGCCCCCAGCTTTCGATAGTGGACAGGTCTCCCGACGCCGATCTGGACGGATTGAAGATGTCGGCCCGCGTGTCACCGCCAATGAGCGGCATGGGGCTGCTGGAGGCGATCCACGACGCCGATATTCTGGCTCTTGCCGATCCGGACGACATCGATGGCGACGGTATCTCCGGACGCCCCAACATGGTCGGCGACGGCAAGGGCGGGCTGGTGCTTGGCCGGTTCGGCTGGAAGGCCGTCGAGCCGACGGTCGAGCGCCAGACCGCGCATGCCTTTGCCGGCGACATGGGGCTTTCGACGCCGATCGCGTCCGACCATTGGGGCGATTGCACCGAACGTCAGCCCGAGTGCCGGTCGCTGCCACACGGGGCGCAATCGCAATTCGGCGACGAGGAGGTACCTCGGGAGCTGCTCGATCTCGTGGTGTTCTATTCCCGCAATCTGGCAGTGCCCGTAAGACGGCAGATCGACGCGCCACAGGTTCTGGCCGGCAAGAAGGCCTTTTACGAAGCCGGCTGCGCAAGCTGTCACGTGCCGAAATTCGTGACGAGCCGCAACGCCGGGCACAAGGCGCACCGGTTCCAGCTGATCTGGCCGTACACAGACCTTTTGCTTCACGACATGGGTGAAGGGCTGGCCGACAACCGCGAGGAAGGTTTGGCGGACGGGCGCGAATGGCGCACGCCACCGCTTTGGGGCATCGGGCTCGCGCATCAGGTGAGCGCCGAAGCGGGCTTTCTCCACGATGGGCGCGCCCGATCGCTGGTGGAGGCAATCCTGTGGCATGGTGGCGAGGCCCAGACTTCTCGCGATGCTTTCGCAAAGATGGAGAAGGCTGAGCGCGACGCCCTGATCGCCTTCCTGGAGTCGTTATGAGACGCGTTATTCTCCTGATGTTCCTGCTGTTGCCCGGTTTCGCCGCGCAGGCTGCCGATGGCGCAGGGACGCGGATCGCCGATCAGTTCGCGCGACCGACCTTGCAGGCGCTGGTGGATGCGGCCGAACGCAACAGCATTGCTGTCGATGCCCTGTGCGCCGAACCCGGCGTGGAAAGGCTGGAGGCTGCGCGGGAGACTTTCGACACGCTCGTCACCGGTTTCGGCCGTGCGAGCGTTCTGCGCTTTGGACCGTTGGCGGCCGAAAGCCGGATCGAGCGCCTTTTCTTCTGGCCCGACCCGCGCGGAATCGCGCTCAGGCAGGTGCAGAGCATTCTCGCGAAGGCGGATGACACTGCTGCCCGGCAGGAAACGCTTGCCGAAAAGAGCGCTGCCTTGCAGGGTATTCCGGCGCTCGAGTTCGTGCTGTTCGGCAGTGGCTCAGAGCAGCTTGCGAGCAGCCATGGCGCGTTCCGGTGTGCCTATGCCGCCGCTATTTCCCGCAATATCGGCGTGATCGCCGAGGAAACGCTGGACGGCTGGTCGCCGGATACCGCCTTTGCCCGGTCGTTCACCGCACCGTCCGCCGATGCCGAAATCTACCGGTCGGCACAGGAAGTGGACGGCGAGATCGTCAAGGCGATGTCGACGGCGTTGCAGTTTCTCGGCGCGGCGGAACTGCGTCCGCCGCTTGGCGAAACGCCGGAAAAGGCCAATGGCCGCCGCGCCCCGCTGTGGCGTAGTGACCTGACCTTCGCTCTGGCACGGGCACGCGTTGGCGGCGTGCAGGCGCTGCTCGACGCGAGCGGCTATGCCGAAACCGTTCCGTCGGACCAGGCCTATGCGCTCGACTCGCTGCGCTTCGAGCTGAACACGGCTTCTACGCAGCTTGGCGAGATCGGGTTGCCGGCGGAAGCGGCTTTCGCCGACGAGGCGGCGCGGGGCCACATGACCGTGGCGCTGCTGGCGCTCGACCACGCGCGGGACATTGTCTCCGAGGACCTTTCGGCGGCGCTCGGGCTGACCATGGGGTTCAATGCGCTCGATGGAGATTGACCGCAGACGATTGATGGCGCTGTTCGGCGGACTTCTGGTTGCGCCGGCAAACGTTCTTGCGGCACACGAAAGCGAGCCGCTTTTCCTCGCCGCCCGCACTGAAGCCGGCCGCCACGCCATCGCGGTATTTGACAGTGGCGGCTCGGAACTTTTCTCCATCCCCGTCGATGCGCGTGGTCATTCCTTCGCGATCGATGCGCGCAACCGGATGGCGGTCGCGTTCGACCGCGCGCCCGGCACCCACGCCGTGCTTTTCGACGTCGACAATCGCAAGGACCCGCTGCCGTTGGTGGCGGCGCCCGGGCGCCATTTCTTCGGACACGGCATCTTCTCGAGCGACGGCAAGTTGCTGCTCGCCTCGGAGAACGATTATGATGGAGGCCGCGGCGTACTTGGGGTCTACGACGTTGCGGCCGGCTGCCGCCGCATCGGCGAGTTCGCGAGCGGCGGGGTCGGTCCTCACGATTTGGTGCTGATGCCGGACGGGCGCACGCTGTGCGTCGCCAATGGCGGCATCCTTACCCATCCCGATTATGACGGCATCAAGCTCAATCTCGACGAGATGACGCCGAGCCTCGCCTATGTCGACCTGCACAGTGGCGAATTGGTCGAAGAGGTCCGGCTGGCGCCCGAACTGCACCGTCTTTCGATCCGCCACCTCGTGGTCGATGCCTTCGGTGCCGTCTGGTTCGGCTGCCAGTATGAGGGCGAAGCTGCCGACAGGCCACCTCTGGTCGGGCGTCACCGGCGCGGCGAGGAGCCTGTGCTGTTTGCAGGCCCGACCGAAACCCTGCGCGCGCTCGACAACTATGTCGGCTCGCTGGCCGTGGATCTGTCCGGCGAGATCGTCGCGACTTCGTCGCCGCTCGGCGGACTGATCACCTATTGGGACGCGGCCACCGGCCGCAATCTAGGGCAGACCCCACTCGCGGACGGTTGCGGTATCGCGCCGCTGCAAGACGGCGGCATCCTTGCGACCAGCGGGCGGGGCACGATTGCAGCGGTCGACATTGCGAAAAGCCGGCTTCGATCCATCGCGGAACAGCCTGCCGTCGGCTGGGACAATCACCTGCGCCGCATCGGCTAGAGGCGCGCAGCGGCTCGCTGAAGCATGCCGAAAAGGTCGCGCGGATCGTCGGGGTCGGCGAGCATGTCGAGTTCCTCGTAGAGCCCGGTCGGCCCAACGAGGTCGCGCACGTAACGCAGGCTCGAGAAATCCTCGATGGCAAAGCCGACGGAATCGAACAGCGTGATGTCACGTTCGCCGCGCCGGCCGTCGGCGGTGCCTGCAAGGACCTGCCAGAACTCGGTGACCGGATAGTCCGCGTCGAGCTGCTGTATCTCGCCCTCGATCCGCGTCTGCGGTGTGAACTCGGTGAAGATGCTGGACCGGAGAAGAATGTCACGGTGCAGCTCGGTCTTGCCGGGGCAGTCGCCACCCACGGCGTTGATGTGCACACCCGGCCCGACCATGTTGTCGGTCAGGATCGTGGCGTTGCGCTTGTCGGCCGTGGCGGTGGTGATGATGTCGGCTCCTTCCACCGCCTCTTCGCCGCTCCGGAAGATTTCGATCTCGAAGCCGAGCGGGGAAAGATTGGCCTTGCACTTCTCGCTCGCAGCCGGATCGACGTCGTAGAGCCGCAACCGCTCGATGCCGAGCAGGGACCGGAAGGCCAGCGCCTGGAACTCGGATTGGGCGCCGTTGCCGATCAGCGCCATCGTGTGAGATCCCTTGGGCGCGAGATGGCTTGCGACCAGCGCCGAGGTCGCGGCGGTGCGCAGCGCGGTCAGCAGCGTCATTTCGGTAATCAGCATGGGGTAGCCGTTGCCGAGATCGGCAAGCACCCCGAACGCCGTCACGGTCTGGCGACCGTCGCGCGTGTTCTTCGGATGGCCGTTGACATATTTGAAGCCGTAGAGCTCGCCGTCGCTCGTAGGCATCAGCTCGATGACGCCTTCATGGCCGTAGGAACCGACACGCGGCGTCTTGTCGAACTTCTCCCAGCGCCCGAAATCATCCCGGACATAGCCCGCCAGCTCCTGGATGAAACGCTCCGTTCCCGTTTTCAGAACCAGCTTCATCATGTCTTCGACACTGACGAAGGGCACCATGTTCAGGTTTCTGGCGACAAGCCCACTCATGCTTCACCTCGTTTCCGAATGCAGTTCAGGCTCAGTAGACCGTCTCATAGGCGGCGCAGATCTCCGCCTCGCTCTTGTCGTCCAGAAAGGCCATCTCGCTGCGCTTGTGCTTGGTGTAGACGTCGACGAAGCGCGGCGTGAACCAGCTCTTGACCACGTCGTTTCCAGTGAAGCGTTCGAGCGCTTCCTGCAGCGTCGTCGGCAGCCGGCTCAATCCGCGCGCCGCGAGCTCGCTTGCCGGCAGGAGGGACAGGTCTTCCTCCGTCGCATCCGGCACGTCGAGCTCTTCCTCGATGCCCTGCACGCCGGCATTGACGATTGCTGCGAGTTGCAGATGCGGACTTGCGGTGGCGTCGGCCGCGCGGAATTCGAAGTTGAACTGCCGTGCCCTGTCGATGTCACTCATCGCCGACACCGGGCAGATGCGCACCGATGCTTCGCGGTCCTGAAGACCGAGATTGTTGTAGGCCGCACTCCAGCGATGCGGGGTGAGGCGGCCATACGAGATGACGCTCGGCGCGACCAGCGCCAGATAGCTGTCGAGATATTTCAGCAGGCCCGCGACGAACTGGCCAGCCGGCTTGCTCAGCCTGTGGCGCCCCGACGGATCGTAGGTGGCGGGCTTCCCGTCGGCGTCGAGGAAGCTCATGTGGATGTGAACGCCATTGCCAACGCCGGCCGGATCGCGCAGCGGCGTGAACGTCACCTCCTCGCCGGCCTCGACTGCCACCGCCTGGATCAGCTCGCGGAGCGTTGCCGAATGGTCCGCGCTGGTGACGCCGCGCTGCGGCCCCATCGTGACCTCATACTGGTCCGCGCCGTATTCCTTCATGATCGTGTCGGGGTCGAGGCCTGCCGCGCGCATGGCGGCAATCAGCTTTTCCGCGAAGGCGCGCCGCTGACGGAAGCCCGCCATGGTGTAGGCGGTGCCCATCGGCATCGTCTTGCCCTTGAACTGGAACTCGTGCTCGAAGGCGCTGACCAGCGTGAGCCCGGCAGCCTTTTCCAGCCGTGCCAAAGCGGCCTTGAGGATGGAGCGCGTGCAGCAATCCCATGGCGTGCCGTCGGTATGGCGGATGTCGCCGAACACGAAGTCTTCCGAAAGACCGCTTTCTTCCGACCGCACGCTGACGCGCGTGGCGGCATCGGGGATGAGCACCATGTCGCCGAGCGAGCCGAAGGGGCTTTCCGCGATGGCGTCGAAGCAGGTGATCTGAACGTTTGTCGGCGCCCAGCCGATGCCGCGCTTCAGCCGTTTCTCGAACTCCGCGGCGGGAAACCCCTTGCCGCGCACCTTGCCCGCGATATCGGTCGCGCAGGCGTAGATCACATGCTCATTCTGCATCGGGTTCCGTACCTCCCCCTTCTTTCAGTGCATCCTGCAGCGAGAAGCGGATGCGGTCCCAGGATTCGATACGCTTGCGGGTCGCCGCCCAGTCCATCTCGGAGACGCGAACGATGATCGCCTCGACGAGGGTGACGAGGCACACCTGCGTGTCCCATGCTGTTTCAAGTTCGATCGGCACGGCGAAGACGTGCCGCGCATAGCTCGCAACCGGCGACATCCACTTGTCGGTGATGGCGACGATGGTGGATTGGCGCTGCTCCGAAATGAGATGGGCGAGTTGCGCGAGCTGGGGCTGGTAGCGGCGTACGTCGAAGACAATGACGATGTCCTGCTTCCGCATGCGCAGCACATATTCGGGCCAGAGTTCGGGGTTTCCGGGCATGTGATAGATGCGGCTGCGCATCTGGCGCAGATGGATCGACAGGAGCTGGGCGATGCTGTCTGTGACGCGGCCGCCGATAATGAAAACGTTGCGACTAGGGTCGGCGATGAGCTCGCAGACCTCGTCGAACTGCCGCTGGGGCATGTTCTCCGCCATATACGTCATCTGCCGTATCAGGCGGCGGGTATAGTCGGTCAGAAGGTGCGCGCCTTCGGGCGGCGCCTCGGTGATCTTCAGCTCGATCGGCGAGAGTTCGCGCTGCTTGAGCTCGCTGATGAGCTGGCGCTGGAAATCCTGGTAGCCGGCACAGCCGATCTTGGCGATGAAGCGCGTGATCGACGGTGCACTGACGCGTGTGCGTCGCGCAAGCTCCTGAATGGTCTCCAGCCCCCCATACGGGTAGTCGGCAAGGACGACGTTGGCGATCTTGCGCTCACTTGCCGTGAGCTGCTCCATCTCCGCGTTGATCCTGTCCTTCAGGCTGCCTGTTCCGGTGCCCTCGGTCATCGGCCCTCCTCATGGCCCCTCTGTCGCCGACTATAGGCATTTCGAAAATAATTTATCAATCCGAAAATTCTGATTGACTTTGACGAACTATTTTCGTTCCAATCCCGGTCATGTGATGCCCCGACCCATGCGTGGCGGCGGCCGGGAACTTGTCGTCCCGGCCGAGGGCGAAGCCTTGGTCGAAGTGACGGGATTGAACGAAGGCGCATGCTGCAGACTGGAAATACGGATGCCAGGGCGGATGGGAAATTGCTGGGTCCAGACGATCCGGTTCCCTTCGAAATCGCCAATGGCGAAGGCGCCAGCCGTGTCGTGTTGTTGTGCGAGCATGCGGGACGACAGGTTCCTGGCAAGCTCGGCGACCTTGGCATTTCCCAGAACGAGTTCGAGCGGCATATCGCCTACGACATCGGCGCCGAGGGGGTCGCAAGAGGTCTTTCGGTGGCTCTCGACGCGCCGCTTGTCCTCCAGCGCTACAGCCGGTTGGTCGTGGATTGCAATCGAGCCTTCGACTCAGTGGACTGCATGCCGTCCACGAGCGATACGACCCTAATTCCCGGCAATCGGGCTCTTTCGAAGGTTGAGAGGCTGGCCCGGTATGAGGAAATCCACGTTCCTTTCCATAGAGAGGTTAGCCGGCTTCTGGATCGGCATGGGCGCCGGCATAGAACGGCGCTGGTGTCCGTACACAGCTTTACGCCTCGGTTGATGAAAGACGGCATAGAGCGCCCGTGGCAGATCGGCCTGCTCTACAATCGAGACGACCGTCTGGCCCGCAAGCTGATGACCGCGATTGTCGGTCTGGACGACACCGTCAACGCGGCGTTCAACGAGCCTTACACCGGCAACGACCTGACCGACTACGCCATCCCTGTGCATGGCGAGAAGCGCGGCATCGAGCATGTTCTGATCGAGATACGCAACGATCTGATTGCCGATGCGGCCGGGCAGGCGCGATGGGCGGAATTTCTGGCGGTCGCCATTCGCGCTGCCGTGTCGATCAAGGGAGAGGCTGGAAATGCAGGATAATCTGACCCGCGAGGTGCCGCTTGTGCCGGCACAGTCGGCCATCCTTTTCATCGACGTTCAGAATTTTTCCGCGCGCCGCGACGGTGGCGAGTTCAGCGACGTGCCCGCCGAAGAGATGGAAGCCCGGTACGGCTACTATTTCAACCGGCTGGACAAGATCGCGATGCCCAACATGCGCAAGCTTCAGGCGGGCTTTCGCGCCGCCGGCATCGAGGTCATGTACACGACGATCGAAAGCCTGACGCTCGACGGTCGCGACCGCAGCCTCGACTACAAGATCACCGGGTTCAACGTCCCGCGCGGATCGTGGGACGGCAAGGTGGTCGACGAGCTTGCGCCGGGCGCGGACGAGATCGTGCTGCCCAAGAGCTCGTCCAGCGTCTTCGTCTCCACGCATATCGATTACATCCTGCGCAATCTGGGGGTCCGTCAGCTCGTGCTTTGCGGGCTTTTGACCGACCAGTGCGTGGAGTCGGCGGTCCGGGACGCCTGCGACCTCGGCTACCTGGTCACGCTCGTTCCCGACGCATGCGGGACCTACACGCAGGAACGACACGATTTTTCGCTGCGCGCCATCAAGGGCTACTGCCGCCAGATCAGCACCGACGAACTGCTCGCGGAGATCGCTGGCTGAACCAATCACCATGCCCGGAGGAAGTGCCGGACCCGTCGCCGAACGAAAGAAGAAGGGGAATAGGATGGCCGACAAGGAAACCGCAATCGAGAAAGTCTGGAAGCTCCTGGACGAGGAGGCCGACTACGTCGTCAAGCTGACACAGGACATCGTCCGCATTCCCTCGGTGAACCCGCGCTTCGTGACGGACGCCGAGCAGAACCGCGAAGCAGCCGTCCAGGATCGGCTCCAGCAGGAAACCGAAGCACTCGGCTTCAAGTCCGACCGTTGGGAAGTGTTTCCCGACCGCCCGAACCTCGTCGCCGACCTTCCCGGCGACGAAGACAAGAGCCTCATCCTTTGCGGCCATGTCGATGTCGTGCCGATCGGCGAGCGGTCGGAATGGACCGTCGAGCCCTTCGGCGGGCAGATCGCCGACGGCAAGCTTTATGGCCGTGGCGCCGTCGACATGAAGAGCGGTGTCGCAGCCTGCATCGCGGCGGCGCGCGCCCTGAACAAGGCGGGCGTCGATCTTCAGGGCCGGTTGTCGATCCACACCGTCGTGGACGAAGAGGCTGGCGGCTTCGGCGCAATGGACGCGGTCGCCAAGGGCAAGCTTGCCAAGGCGGCAATCGTTGCGGAGCCGACCTGGGGCGACGTCATCCCTTCAGAGGGCGGGCTTTTCTGGACCCGCGTCACGATCAAGGGCCGGCAGGGTCACGCGGGCCTGCGTTTCAACGAGGTATGGCCGCAGCGCGATCTTCCCGGCCGCACGCTTCCGGGCGTCAACGCGGTGGAGCTCTCGACGCGCTTCCTCGCCGCACTGCGCGAGTTTGAAAGTATCCGCTGCCGCACCAGCTATCATCCGCTGGTGCCGCCCGGCCTCAACACCATCAATCCGGGTGTCATTCGTGGCGGCGCGGGCCTCGGCGAAGACGGACTGCCGATCATCCTGACCAACCCGGCCATCATACCGGACGTGGTCGTCATCGATCTCGACTACAAGTTCCTGCCGAACGAAGACCCGGCCGAGGTGAAGAAGGAATTCGAGAGCTTCGTGCATCATTTCTGCCAGCAGGATCGCTGGCTGCGCGAGCACCCGATCACCGTCGACTGGGACTATTCGGGCCTGTACTTCCCGCCGATGGATACCGACGCGAACCATCCGGTCATCCAGTCGCTCGTCACCCACAAGACAAGGCTCGGCAAGGCCCCGGTTATCAAGGGGTTCGAAGCGGTCACAGATGCCGCCCACTATGCGGGCGCCGGCGTCGCGAGCGTCATCTTCGGGCCCAGCGGCGATGGCTTCCACGGCTACGACGAATACGTGGACATCGCATCGTTGCAGGAAGCCACCAAGACCATCGCGGCCGCCATCATCGACTGGTGCGACGTCCGCTGATTGCACAACGACAACACCAAACAGGGGAAATGGACATGAACACGATACGCAAGTTGGGACTGGCATTACTGGCCGCCTCCGCGCTTTCGGTGGCGTCGGCCCAGGCGCAGGACAAGGTGGCGAAGATCGGCGTTCTCGCGCCGATGACGGGCGGCGCGGCTGCCGACGGCAATGAGATGGTCAACGGCGCACGCCTTGCCGTCGAGGAGATCAACGCCGCCGGCGGCATTGCCGGCTACACCTTCGAGGTCGTTGTCGGCGACACGCAGGACCAGGCTGCCGACACGGTGACGAGCGCATTCGAGCGCCTTGCGGGCGACCGCGATGTCAATGTGATGGTGACCGGCTACGCCAGCGGCAGCAATTTCGAGATCGAGCTGATGGCGGAGCAGGAGATGCCCTACATCATCTCGGCCAACGCCGCGCAGACGCGCGACATCATCGCGCCGAGCCCGGACGACTTCCCGACCGTCTGGTCGATCTCGCCGTCCTACGATGCCTACGAGACGGCGATGGTGCCGGTTATCCAGCAACTGCTCGATGGCGGCGCACTGGAGTTGCCGAACAAGAAGGTCGCGCTGATCTCGTCCGACAATCCCTATTCCAAGACGATCATGGAAGGGCTGCAGAAGAACTTCGAGGAAGCCGGCTGGGAAGTCACTTCGGCCGATCTTCTGCCCTTCGGCGAGATCAACGACTGGCGTGCCTTCCTCGCTGGCGTGCGCCAGGCTGCCCCGTCGATCATCATCAACACCGACTACCTGCCGGGCAATGCTGCAACCTTCATGACGCAGTTCCTGGAACAGCCGACCGACAGCCTCGTCTTCATCCAGTATGCGCCGTCGGTCCCCGAGTTCCTCGACCTGACCAAGGACCGCGCCACGGGCGTCGTCTACAACATGCTTGGCGGCGTGCTGGATACGCCGCAGAACCCGCGCGCCGCCGAAGTGGTCGGCAAGTACGAGGCCAAGTATGGCGCCGTACCCGGCGTCTATGGGCCCGCACTCTACGAGCAGGTCTACCTTTACGCCGATGCGCTCGCCAAGGTCGGCGATCCGACCGACCGGCTGGCGATCGGCCAGGCGATCGGCGAGACCGAAAAGCAGATCGCGGCCGGCATGCTGCGCTTCGATCCGGAGACCCATCTGGCCGTGCAGGGCGAAGACGCGATCCCGATCCAGTTCTTCCAGATCTGGGATGGCAAGCGCGAGCTCTTCTACCCGGCTCGGTACGCCACCGAGGAATTCCAGACCCCGCCCTGGATGAAGTAGTTCATTCGGATGCGGCCGCGCGGGAAAAACCGCGCGGCCGCGGCGCTGAATTCCCCGGGAAGGAGGAACAGGTGGCTCAATCCACGCACGAGGCCCCCTTGCTCGAAGTGCGCAATGTCGAACGGCGCTTCGGCGCGCTGGTGGCTGTCAACGATGTGTCCTTTACCGTGCCGGCGGGGCAGGTCTTCGGCATCGCCGGCCCGAACGGCAGCGGCAAGAGCACGCTCTTCAACGTCATGACGGGCATTCCGTTCGGACCGAGCGGCGGCAAGGTGCTGCTCGAAGGCCGCGAGATCCAGCATCTGCGTCCGCACGAGATCAGCCGGGCGGGCATCGCGCGCACCTTCCAGAAGGACGCCGAGTTCGCGACACTGAGCGCTTTCGAGAACGCCTATGCCGGGGCGGTCTATTGTGCGGGCCTTTCGGGCGCTCAGGCGCGCGACGAGGCAGCCAAGGCGCTGGACGATGTTGGCCTGGGCGAGGAACGGCGCGACAAGGCAGCCGGAGATCTGACGGTCTTTGAACGCAAGCAGCTCATGATCGCTTCGGCGATAGCCGGGCGGCCGCGCATCCTGCTGCTGGACGAGCCGGCTGCCGGCCTCACCCGGCCGGAGGTCAGTGCGCTGGCCGAGCTGATCCGCACCGTCAACGGCCGCGGCGTTACAGTTCTTCTGATCGAGCATGTGCTGCCGCTGCTTCTTTCGGTGTCGCAGCATCTGATGATCCTCAACCACGGTTCGGTGATCGCATCGGGCAAACCGGCCGAGGTGGTGCGCGACCCACAGGTCGTCGAGGCCTATCTGGGCAAGAGGGAGGCAGCACTTTGACGAACATTCAAAGAGCCCTCGAGGTTGAGAACCTGCGCGCCGGTTACGATGCCTTCGACGTGCTGCAGGGCATGAGCCTGCATGTCGGCGTCGGCGAGCGTGTCGGGCTGTTCGGCCCCAATGGCCACGGCAAGACCACCCTTCTCAATGCCGTTTCCAAGCTCATCCAGCCGCGGTCCGGTTCGGTGCGTTTCATGGGCGAGTCGCTGGAGGCGCGCTCCGCACAGGAGATCGTCGCCATGGGTCTCGTCCACGTGTCGCAGGCCAACCGCATGTTCCCGGACATGGAAATCATGGAGACGCTGGAGCTCGCGGCCTACACGCCGCGCGCCCGGAAGGATCGCAAGGCCAACCTGGAGCATGTTCTTGAGCTTTTCCCGCGCCTTGCGGAGCGGCGGCGGCAGGAGGCCAAGACGCTTTCGGGCGGCGAGCGTCAGATGCTCTCGATCGGCGTTGGCCTGATGTGCGCGCCGCGCATGCTGATGCTCGACGAGCCGACGCTCGGCCTCTCGCCCAAGCTCAAGGACGAACTGGCCGAGGCGATCGGCAAGATCTCGGCAGACGGGATTCCGCTGCTGCTCATTGAGCAGGACATCGCCTTCGTGCTCTCGCTGGTCGACCGGATGTACCTCATCGACCACGGAGAGATCACGCGCGAAGTCGCGCGCGGCGGCGACGTCGACCATGACGAGATCATGGACATGTATTTCGGGGGGCACGTGTCGACATGACGATGGATATGATCAGCGCAATTCTTGTCAGCGGGCTGGTGCTGGGGTCGGTCTACGCCCTCATGGCCAGCGGCCTGTCACTGGTGTGGACGACGCTCGGCATCTTCAATTTCGCCCATGGCAGCCTGATGGCGCTGGGCGCTTATTTCGCCTGGACGATGACAGACGCGGCCGGCCTGAATCTTTGGCTCGGCGCTGGCGTCGCGATCGCCGTCGCCGGCATGGTCGGCGTCGGCATCCTGATCGAGCGAACCGTCATCCGCCCCTTCTACGACGACAAGGACATCCTGCTCATCACCGTCATGACCACGCTTGCGGTGATGATCTTCCTGGAGAAGGGCATCCAGTTCATGTGGGGAGCGCGGCTGAAGCAGCTCGAACCGCTGGTGCCGGGGCAGGTGAACCTGATCGGCACGACCATTTCGGCGCAGGAGGCGTTGATCATCGTGCTGGCGCCACTGCTGCTGGGCGCGCTGTGGGCGTTCCTGCGTTATTCCAACACCGGTCGCGGCATCCGCGCGGTCGGCCAGAACCCGGCCGCAGCGAAGCTGATCGGCGTGGATGTGTCGAAGCTTTTCATTCTGACCTTCGCCCTGTCTGCCGCGCTTGCCGGCCTCACCGGCATATTGCTTGGCTCGGTGCGTTTCATCACGCCTACCTTCGGCGCGGAGCCGCTGGTCAAGGCGCTGATCATCGTCATCTTCGGCGGGCTCGGTTCGCTCAGCGGCACCATCGCCGCCGCCTATATCATCGGCGTCGTCGAGGCTGCCTTGATCTTCTTCGTCGGCATCTACTGGGCGCCTTCCATGCTCTTCGCGCTCCTCATCGCGGTACTGATGCTTCGGCCGCAGGGCCTCTTCGGAAAGACGGTGCGCTGATGCCTGTCGCCTTCAACATGAAAACGCTCGCGGTCGCCGCTGTCCTGATCCTCGGCCTTCTGGTGCCTGTATTTGTCGAGGACACCTATGTCCGCCACCTGTTCATCATAGCGTTCATCTACGCGATCGTCGCCGCGAGCTGGGATCTGAGCCTCGGCTATGCCGGCATCTTCAACTTCGGCCACGTCGCCTTCTTCGGCATCGGCGTCTACGCGACAGGCCTGTGCGCCAAGCTGCTCGGCATCGATCCGTGGATCGCGATGCTGATCGGCGGAGTGGTGGCGTCGGTGGCTGCTGCCATCGTTGCCCTGCCGGTCGTGCGATTGCAGGGCATCTATGTCGTGCTCGTCACCTTCGCCTTCAGCCAGCTCGTGCTCCAGTTCGTCATCAGCCAGTCGCAGATCACCGGCGGAACGCAGGGTCTGGTTCGCGTGCCGACGATCGAGCTGTTCGGCTATAATTTCCTGCGCGACTACAAGTTCGGCTACTACTACGTCGCCTTTGCGCTGCTGGTGATTTCGACCCTGTGCCTGCGGTTCATCACCAGGACGGATTTCGGACTGTCGATCCGCGCCTTGCGCGACAATGAGGATTATGGGCTGGCGCGCGGCATCCCAATCGGATTGCAGCGCCTGAAGGTACTGGTGGCGAGCGCATTTTTCGCTGGCATCGCGGGCGGCTTCTTCGCCATCTACCTGCGCGTCGCCTCGCCGGAGGTCTTCAACTTCTCGACCATGGCTCTCATCCTGAGCATGGTTCTGGTCGGCGGCACGTCGAGCATCTACGGCCCCGTCATCGCGGCTCTGGCGTTGACCTTCATTTCCGAAGGGCTCGCCAATGTCGATGGCCTCGCGGAAGGCCGTTTCATGCTGGTCGCTATTGCCATGGTGCTGGTGCTGCTGTTCTTCCCCAAGGGGCTCGTTTCGGTCTTCGGCAAGCGGGCCGGAAAGTCGGGCGCCTGAAGACCGGAATTTCGGAATTCCTCTGACGACAGAGCTGCCGTGCGGATCGATTTCCGCCGGCGGTGAAATCGTTTCACCCGTCGCTCTGCGCTTTCTCGCCTTCGCGTACACGAAGGCCGTTGACTTGCGTCAAAATTCAAACATATGTTTGAAACATGGAATTGAAACAGTCGTTGGGCAAATCCGAGAACACGCGCTCCCGCATCCTCGATGCGGCAGCCTCGATGTTCGCCAAGAACGGCGTGGCCAACACGACGCTGCGGGAGATCACCCGCGCGGCCAAGGTCAACATGGCCGCGGTCAACTACCATTTCGGCAGCAAGGAAGCGCTTGCCAACGCGGTGTTCCGCGATCTGGCCGAGCGCGTCAACACCAAGCGGCGCGAGGAAATCGCAAGGTGTATCGAAGCTGCTGAGGCGGCGGGCAGTCTTCCGGGCGTCGACGATCTCGTCGATATTTTCCTGGAGCCTTATGTGGGCAGGGAAGAGCCGTGGACCTCCATGCTGCTCGTGCATCTGGTCATGCTGCATCGGGTGGAGCCGACGCAGTGGACGCGTGAGATCATCGCCAGCCAGTTCGATCCGCTCGCGCGCGAATTCGTCGACGCGCTGCATCTGGCGCTGCCGGACCGCGACAAGTCGGAGCTTTACTGGCGCTATTATTTCATGCCGGGAACGGTGATCTTCGCACTCTCGGATGCACCGCGCTCGAAGCGCCTGCTCAGCCTGTCGCAGGGCGAATGCGACACGGCCCAGGCCGACGTTCTGGCCGTGCAATTGCGCCGGGTGCTCATCAACATGCTGTCGGGGCCGCCGGGCGAGCCGGTCGCGCCGGGCCTGCAGGAGGCAGGTTCGGTCCGCGTGGGAGAGGCCGACCGCAACTGAAATCACGAACCAACTCTACGGGAGGAAGACATGAGAACTATTGCTGCCGTTTCGGCAGCCGCTGTCATGGCGGCTGCAGCGTCGTGGCCACAGGGCGCGGCCGCTGATGACTTTTCGTTCACCGTTGTGGCGGGTCACCCGCCGATCACGGCCGGCGTCGCCGCAATCCGCGACTTCTTCATCCCCGAGGTGAACCGTCGTCTCGAGGAAGCGGGCGGCAACCACACAATCACCTGGAACGAAGCCTACGCCGGCGCGCTTGCCGACGTGCAGGGCGTTCTGGAAGCTGTCGAAGGCGGCGTCGGTGATTTCGGTTACGTTCCGCACCTGTTCGAAGCCGACAAGCTTCCGCTCGAGCAGATCACCTATGTCACGCCATTTGGCTCGGCGGACCTGAAGACCATGATGCGCCTCGTTCGCGACCTGCACGACGAGGTTCCCGAGATGGCGCAGGCCTGGCGGGACAACAACCAGCTCATGCTCGCCGCCGTCGGCGTCGACACCTATCACCTGGCCACGACCTTTCCGGTCGAGTCCGTCGAGGACATCAGCGGGCGCAAGCTGTCCACCGCGGGGCTGCAGACCAACTGGCTGCGCGGTACGGGCGCTGTGCCGGTCGCCGGCGCGCTGCCGGACTACTACAACGCCATCCAGACCGGTCTGACCGAAGGAACCGTGACGTTCGGGTCGGCGATGGCGCCCTACAAGTTCTTCGAGGTCGCACCGCACATCACCAAGGTGAATTTCGGCGCCCAGTCGGCATCGGCGCTCACCGTCAATCTCGATGTCTGGGAGAGCCTGCCCGACGACCTCAAGGAGATCATCCAGCAGGTTGCGATCGAATATCAGGACTACGCCGCTGACAACTACACCAACAGCGCCGAAAAGAGCCTGAACATCGCCGCCGAGGGCGGTGCCGAGATCAAGGAAGCGTCCGACGAGATGCGCGCCGGTTTCGCCAATGCCATGCCGAACATCGCGCTTGAATGGGCGAAGTCGCTCGACGATCGCGGCGTTCCCGGCACCAAGGCGCTGGAAGCCTATCTGCGCCTGTCGGAGGAAGCCGGCATCAGCTTCTCCCGCGACTGGCTGGCTGAATAGGCATCGACATGAACAAGGATCTGTTCGCGGAGGACCCCTCCGCGACGGGTTCGCCTTTGCGGCGAACCTCACCTTTGGGTCGGGTAACCGAGGCGTTTTCGGCAGTCGGAACATTGATGATCGTGGGCATCATGGTCCTCATCAATTCCGACGTGGCGATGCGCTATCTCTTGAACCAGCCGATACCCGGCGTGGCCGAGATCGTTTCAGCCTCCATCGTCACCATCATCTTCCTGCAGCTCCCCGACTGCATCCGCAGTGATCGCATGATCCGTTCCGATATGTGGATCGAGCGGCTGACCCGCCAGCGTCCCGGTGTAGCCATGGCGATGGAGATGCTCTTCAACGCCGCCGGCACGCTGATGCTCGCCCTGCTTGTCTATTACGTCTATCCCAAGGTCGCGCGCGCCTACACGGCCGGTCACACGATCGGCGTCTACGGGGTCTTTCTGGCTCCCGTCTGGCCATTCTACGCGGGCGTCCTGTTCGGTGCGGCTCTGGCGACCGTGGAATATGCGGTGAAGACCATCCATTGCATGCGGCGGCTGATCTCCGGTCCGGCCTCGGGAGGCGCAGCATGAGCAATCTTCAGATTGGCCTGATGTCGATCGTCCTCATCCTCGTCCTGATCCAGTCCGGCCTGCATGTGGCGATCGCGCTGGCTGCAGTCTCCTTTTTCAGCGTTGCGCTCATCCGCGGCAATTTCGACGTGGCGGGAACCTTTCTGTCATTGGCCGCGCTCGAAAGTGTGGCGCGCTACTCGTTCGGGGTCATTCCGCTCTTCGTCCTGATGGGACTTCTGGTCGGCATTTCTGGTTTGGGCCGCGATGTCTTCGAGGTCGCCGGGCAACTGTTCCGGAGGCTGACGGGCGGGCTCGGCATTGCCACCGTTTTCGCCAATGCGATCTTCGCCGCGGTCAACGGGACTAGCATCGCGTCGGCTTCCGTATTCACGCGCATCGCCGTGCCGGAACTTCTGCGGTCGGGTTACACGCGCCGCTTCTCCGTCGGCGTGGTTGCCGGGTCGTCGGTGCTTGGCATGCTGATTCCGCCGAGCCTGCTGCTGATCCTCTACGGCATCATCGCAGAGGTCTCGATCGGCGATCTCTTCACCGCCGGCATCCTGCCGGGCATCGTCCTTTCCCTGCTCTTCGTGGCGACGATCCTGCTTCTGGCGAAATTCAGGCCAGGCTTCGTACTGGCCAAGCCTGAGGAAGGCGCCAGAAGCCTCGTCGCCGACGATCTTTCGCCATCGCAGATGATCGGCAAATCGGCGCCGGTCGTGCTTTTGATCGTCATCGTGCTCGGCGGCATCTATGGCGGGGTCTTCACGCCGACGGAGGCGGGCGCTGTAGGCGCGCTGGCGGCACTCGTCATCAGCGTCACGCGTCGCAGCCTGGGCTGGCGGCAGTTCTGGGGGCTGCTCGTCGAAACCGGCAGGGTAACGGCGGCAATCACCTTCCTGATCGTTGCCGCTCACATGTATGCCAGGCTGCTGGCGCTTTCCGGCCTGCCCAGCCAGATGAATGCGCTGATCCAGCATTACGAGCTGGGCCTGTTCGCGGTGATGGCACTATATCTGCTGGCCATCATAGCGCTTGGCACTATTCTCGATTCGTCGTCGATCATGCTGATCGTGCTGCCGCTGATCCTGCCGGTCATGACGGCATTCCAGGTGGACCTGATCTGGTTCGGCATCCTGACCATCATCGCCGTCGAGGTCGGCCTGCTCACGCCGCCGCTTGGCATCGCCTGCTTCGTCATCAAGGCCAATCTGGAAAAGCTCGACATCCCTCTCAACGTCATCTTCGCCGGCGCGTTTCCGTTCGTCGTCGCGATGCTCGTCATGATCGGTCTGGTGCTGCTGATGCCGCAGCTTGCGACCGCTCTTCTGTAAAAATACGAAAAGGCAATTCGCATGTCGCAACGCGCATTTCGCAAGGGTGTGGAGGATCTCGGCAACGGTCTCCTCGCCTATGTCCAGCCTGATGGTTCCTGGGGCTGGAGCAACGCTGGCCTCATCACCGACGGCGACCGCAGCCTGCTGGTGGATACGCTGTTCACGCTCGATCTCACGCGGGAGATGCTCGACGCCTTCCGCGACGCCACGCCGGCAGCCAGGCATATCGACACGCTGGTCAACACCCACGCCAATGGCGATCACACCTTCGGCAATCAGCTTGTCGAGGGCGCGCGCATCGTCGCCTCGGCCGCCTGCCTCGAAGAGATGCGGGAGCGTCCGCCGGAGCAGTTTCGCGACACCATGCAACGGTGGCGCGAGAACGGCGAGGCCGGCCGCTTCATGCATGAGGTGATGGGCGCCCATTTCGATTTCTCCGGCATCGTCTTCACGCCGCCGGACACGACCTTCAGTGGCCGGACGGATGTGATGGTCGGCGACACGCAGGTGGAGCTGCACGAATTCGGCCCGGCCCACACGCGTGGCGATATCGTCGCCTACATGCCGTCGGCGAAGACGGTGTTCACCGGCGACCTGCTGTTCTCCGAGGGGCATCCCATCCTGTGGGCAGGACCGGTCGGCAACTGGATCGATGCGTGCGAGGCGATACTCGGCTGGGATGTCGACATCGTCGTGCCAGGCCACGGCCCTGTCGGCGACAAGCAGGCGCTGCGCGCAATGCGCGACTATCTCGTCTACACCCGCGACGCGGCCAAGGCGCGTTATGAGGCCGGCATGAACTATGCCGACGCGGCCTGGGACATCGCGTTCGATGCATATGACAGTTGGCTCGACCGCGAACGTGTCGTGGTCAATGTCGCGCAGATCTATCGCGAGCTCTCCGGCGGCCGCATTTCTCCCGAGCGATCCGAGCTGCAGAAACTGATGGGACGGTATCGCGCCGGCGCTCGGTCCCCGAACGAGGCCCCCGCCTGCAACTGCGGCCACGACCACTAGGTGCATCGATGATCGAGCTTCTCAACAACGCCTATTCGACCTGCAGTCAGAAGGTGCGCCTGTGCCTTCACGAGAAGGGACTGCCCTTCACGGATACGCAGATCGACTTCCGCAAGAACGAGCATCTGGCGCCGGACTACCTCGCGCTCAACCCGAACGGTGTCGTGCCGACCCTCGTCCATGACGGGCAACCCATCCTCGATTCATCGGTCATCATGGAGTATCTCGATGAGGTATACCCGCAGGTGCCGCTGTCGCCTGACGGTCCGGTCGGTCGCGCCGACATGCGGGCTTGGCTGCGCTATTTCGAGGAAGTGCCGACGGCGGCGATCCGGGTGCCGTCGTTCTCACAGGTCTTCGTGCGCCACTTCGCCGACCTGACGGACGAGCAGTTCGGTGCCGAAGCCAAGGCGCGGCCTCTGCGCACTCACTTCTACCAGAAGATGGGCCGCACAGGTTTCTCAGACCAGGAGGTCGAGGCGTCCTTCAATGCGCTCGCGCAGACGATCGCGCGCATGCAAAAGCGGCTTGCCGGCAATGTATGGCTTTGCGGCGACGCGCTGACGCTCGCCGACATCTGCGTCTATCCGACCTTCGATCGCATGGCCGATCTCGGCCACGCGGCGATGTGGTCGGAGGCCTCTGACGTTGGTCGCTGGTTCGCCGCCATGCGCGCGCGGCCAGCTAACGCGGCAACCTATTACCAGGGAAGCCGCCTCTCACACCGTTATCCCGAATTGCAGGACGTGGCGCTATGAAGCTGGTTACCTTCAATCTCCCCGGTGAAGAACGCCAGCGCATCGGCGCGGTGCTCGATGAAAGCGGAGCCGTCTGCGAATTTGCCGCGTCAGCCGCTCCTCATTTCGGCTCCATGCTTGCGCTGATCGACGCTGGCGAGCGTGGGCTCGAGGAAGCTCGGGGGGTACTTTCGAAGCGGGAAAACGTTCACGAAGCCGGTGCAGTGCGCCTGCTCGCACCCGTCCCCGAACCTCGCCAGATGCGCGACGCCTTGTGCTTCGAAAAGCACCTCCGGCAGGCGCGCGCCAACCGCCACCTCTTCGGCTTCGAAGGGTTTCCGCGCGATCCGGCCAAGGTCGACGTGCCGGCGGTCTGGTACGAGCAGCCGATCTACTACAAGGCAAACCGCTTCTCGGTCGTGGGACCAGAGGTGGACGTGATCGTGCCCCGCGGCGAGACGCGCTTCGACTACGAACTTGAACTCGGCGTGTTCCTCTCACGCAAGGGCAAGGACATCCGCCCCGAGGACGCGTACGACCACATTTTCGGCTACTGCATCTTCAATGACTTCACCGCCCGTACCGCGCAGCTTCGCGAAATGACGGGCCAGCTCGGCCCGGCGAAGGGCAAGGATTTCGATACCGGCAATGCGATGGGTCCTTGGCTCGTCACGGCCGACGAGATCGAAGACCCGCACAATCTGACGATGGTCGCGCGGATCAACGGCGAGGAGTGGTCGCGCGGCAACTCCGGCGAAATGCACCACAAGTTTCCTGCCGTGCTGGCGCACATATCGAGCGATGAGACGCTTTATGCCGGCGAATTCATCGGTTCGGGAACCGTCGGCAGCGGTTGCGGGCTAGAGCTCGGCCGGTTTCTGAAGCATGGAGACTTGGTCGAACTCGAGATCGAGGGGTTGGGCATCCTCAGAAACAGGGTGGTCGATCGCAGCGCCGGAGTCTGACGTCTGCCGGCCTGCCAGGTAATCAGGACAACCGCGGGGCCAACGGATCGGCTACCGCGATGCCCTCGCGGGCCGAACGCTGCGCAGCCATGCCCATGGCCACGGCGCGCCAGCCGTCATCCAGCGTCACCTCGACACGACCCTCGCCCCGCAGCGCCGCGCAGAAACGCTGGTGCTGGTAGAAGGTCGAGCCGTTGTGGTCGCCTGCTTCCAGCAGAGTAGGGTCGACTGGCAATTCGAACGTGTAGGGCGTGTCAGGCCGGCGGGGGCTAACCGTAACCAGCGGCACAGGGGCAGGCCCGGCCTGCGGCGGCCAGAAGCGGGTTGGTCCGGGTACCAGGCATTCGATCTTGCCTCCCGCGCCCACCGCGCAAATCTCCTCCTGATAGCGGCTGCCATCCGCGAACATGCACAATTCCAGCATCGCGCGTGCGCCGCTTGCGAAGTCGACCAGCACATAGCCGTTGTCCCATATGTCCGGCACGTCGTCGCCATAGCGCTCGTCGAGATGGTTCACCGCCTGCCCGGCGGACGCCATTACCCGCACCGGCTCGGAGCGCAGGATGAGACGCATCAGGTCAAAAAAATGGCAGCATTTTTCGACGAAGGTTCCGCCCGAGGTCCGGTTGAACCGGTTCCAGGCACCCACCTTCTCCAGGAAAGGATAGCGGTGTTCCCGGATCGTCAGCATGCGGATGCCGCCGGTCGCAGTCTCAGCCTCGGCGATGAACTTGGCCACCGGCGGCATGTAGCGGTACTCCATCGCGACCCACACGGGCGCCGGATAGCTGGTGGCGAAAGCCCGCATGGCTTCGGCCTCGTCCTGATCGATAAAGAGCGGCTTTTCGACCATCAGCGGCAGCGCCCTCGTTGCGGCGATCTCACGCAACTGTGCCGAATGCAAATGGTTGGGGCTTGCAATGAGCACGCAGTCGAGTTCCGGACGAGCGAGCAGTTCCGGCAGCGAGCTGACAAGCACTGCCTTGGGTGCGAGCGAGGCGGCGACGGCGCGCATTGCCGCATCCGGCTCGAAAATCGCAACCACGTCGGCATCCGGCAGCAGCGCGATGTTGCGCAGATGCTCTCGCCCCATCATGCCGCATCCGACGACGCCGTATGAGATATGCCGGCCCATGCTTGTTCCTATCGCAGCCGCGCGACATAGCGCGCCTTGGTATGGTCGAACCAGGTTCGTGAAAATTCCGCGCTCGTGCCGTCTTGGGTCCAGCCGATGCGTTCAATGAAGCCAGCCGGCGCCCCGGCGGCCAGCCCGAACTCCGCCGGAGCCCATGGCGGCACGGCGTCGACGCCGACGCGATCTTCCGCGCGCGAAATCCAGATACCCAGCGCCTGCCGGTAGAACAGGTAGAGTGAATCGGAGAGGTCTTCCGCCACGATCGTCTCGACGCAGTCGCCATCGAGCCAGATTTCCTCGACCGCCGCCGGCCTGCTGCCGAGGCTCCGTAGCCGGCGGATTCGATGCGCCTCGCTACTCGTGCCGAAACGCGGCATGTCGGCGGTCTTTGCCAGCCGCTCGACCGAAATAACGCGCGCTGTCGGCAGTCCGCCGCCTTCGGTCAGTTCAAGCCGGAAGAGCGCATAGATGCTGTCGACGTCCGGTCGCGAGCGGACATAGTTGCCCGAACCCTGCACGCGCTCCAGCAGACCCTTGGCATGCAGGTCGGCGAGCGACTTGCGCAGCGTTCCGACGGCGACGTTGAGGTTTGCCGCCATCTCGCGCTCGGGTGCGAGCTTTTCCCCGTCGATCATGCGCCCGGCCGCGATCTCGCGGATCAGCATTTCGCTGATCTGCTGGTGAAGCGGCAAGGCGTAGCGGTCGGACATGGCAGCACAGCAAAAATTGATACACTATTGATTTACATCAATGTGAGTGTTACGCAATAGGAAATTGCAGCCGATCGCAAAGCAGCCTCAACGCTCGGTCCTTCGCTGCAGGAAAGGGATGAGACGATGACCGTCGTGCCGGTGACATCCGCCGATCTCGAAGCTTCTGAAGTTTCCTGGTTCTCGGCGCTCTGCTCGGACGATTATCGCTATCTGGGCGTTCCCGACGGCAGCCTGCGGTCGAGCTGGGAACATTGCTCCACGATCGTCACCCGTGCCGAGGCGCTGGGTTTCCGCAACATTCTGTGTCCCTCGTCCTATCAGGTGGGGCAGGACACGCTTTCCTTCGTCGCCGGCTGCGCACCCATCACCTCGAAGATCAACCTGCTTGCGGCCATCCGCTGTGGCGAGATGCAACCGATCATGCTGGCGCGCACGGTGGCGACGCTCGACCACATGCTGAAGGGTCGGCTAACGCTCAACATCATCTCGTCAGACTTTCCCGGCGAGACTGCCGACAGCAGCTTCCGCTACCAGCGTTCGCGCGAGGTGGTGCAAATCCTCAAGCAGGCCTGGACGCGCGACGAGATCGACCATCAAGGCGAGGTCTACGATCTGGCCAAGGTTTCGGCCGATCCCGCCAGGCCCTATCAGCAGAACGGCGGCCCGCTGCTCTATTTCGGCGGCTATTCACCCGACGCCCTCGAACTCTGCGCCGAGCACTGCGATGTCTATCTGATGTGGCCCGAAACGAAGGAGCAGCTTGCCGGACGCATGCGCGCCGTCAACGAGCGTGCCGCAGCGCATGGCCGTACGCTCGATTACGGGCTGCGTGTCCACATGATCGTGCGCGACACCGAGGCCGAGGCGCGGGAATATGCCCGTGAACTGGTCTCGAAACTGGATGACGAGCAGGGAACCGCCATCCGCTCGCGCGCGCTCGACTCGACATCGCTGGGCGTGGCGCATCAGGCGAAGAACCGCGATGCGGCGGATGCGGAAGGCTTCATTGAGCCACATCTGTGGACGGGCGTGGGGCGCGCCCGCTCGGGCTGCGGCGCGGCTCTCGTCGGTTCTGCGGATCAGGTACTCTCGGAAATCGAGGCCTATCGCAAGATGGGCATCCGCGCCTTCATCTTCTCCGGCTATCCGCATCTCAAAGAATGCGAGGCGTTCGGCAGGCTGGTTCTGCCGCATCTGGAAACCTGCTCGCTGCCGCATGTCTACGACCGCGTGCCGGCCGATGTGCCGGCAACGCCGCTCGGAACGGGGGAGCGCCGCTGATGGAACGGGTGAAACTGGGCGAAGGGCTGGAACTGTCGCGCATCGTCTACGGCATGTGGCGGCTGGGCGACGACCGCGATACCTCGCCGGCGCGCGTTCAGGCCAAGATAGAAGCTTGCCTGAAGCAGGGCATCACCACCATAGACCAGGCCGACATCTATGGTGGCTATACGGCGGAGGGTCTGCTGGGCGCCTGCCTGAAAGCGGCACCCGCGCTGCGGGACCGGCTGGAGATCGTCACCAAATGCGGCATCGTCGCGCCGATGGGCCGCTACGCCGACAGGCGCGTGAAACACTACGATACGTCGGCTAATCACATCCGGCAGTCCATTGACGAATCGCTTCGCGCGATGGGCATCGAGCGCATCGATTTGCTGCTTGTTCATCGGCCGGACCCGTTCATGGATCATCACGAGACCGGGGCAGCGCTCGACGAGGCCGTTCGCTCGGGCAAGGTCCGTGCGGTGGGCGTGTCGAACTTCCGCCCGCACGACTGGACTCTGCTCCAGTCGGCGATGAAGGTGCCGCTGGTCACGAACCAGATCGAACTGTCGCTCGTTGCCCATGATGCCTTCGTCAACGGCGACGTGGCGTTCCTGCAGGAGCGGGGCATCGCGCCGATGGCATGGTCGCCTCTCGGTGGCGGCCGGCTGGTGCGCGAGACGCAGGGTCCGCTTGCGGAACTGCTGGCCGGGCTCGGCGAAAAATTCGGCGTCGATGCGGGTGCGGTCGCGGTTGCCTGGCTGCTCGCCCATCCGGCGCGGGTCCTTCCGGTGCTCGGCACCAACGATCCGGCCCGCATCGCACGGCTTGCCGATGCCCTCACCGTTCCGATGGACCGCGAAACCTGGTTTGAACTCTACACCGCCGCGCTCGGCAGGGAGGTTGCCTGATGTATCACTTCGCCGACAGCGATCACGGCCGACCGATGAAAAGCTTTGTCCCCGGCCCGGAACGCCAGCGTGAATTCAGGGATGCGCTTGGCCGCTTCGCGACCGGAGTAACCGTGGTGACGACGGACACGCCGGAGGGTCCGGTCGGCATTACCGCCAACAGCTTTTCTTCCGTGTCGCTCGACCCGCCGATCGTGTTGTGGTCGATCGGTCGCCATTCGCGGCGCTTCCCGGCCTTCGCTCAATGCCGCGACTTTGCCGTTCACGTGCTGGGCGCGGACCAGCTTGAGCTTAGCCGCCGCTTCGCGCGTGCTGGCGAGGCGTTTGCCGGGCTCGACCATGACCGCAGCGAGGCGGGCGTACCGCTGTTGAAAGGGTGCCTCTCCCGGTTCGAATGCGCCCGGCTGGCAACGCATGACGGAGGCGACCATGCGATCGTCGTGGCGCGGGTCGTCGCCGCCAGCTTCGCGGAAGGCGAACCGCTTCTTTTTGCAGGCGGTGGCTACGGCCGGTTTGACCGGTTCGCGTGATGCTTCGCGCCGCCCCAAGTGTCGGCACCGGCAGGGGCAGGCCCCGTCGATTGACGCTCGACGATGTGGCAGGCGAATTCGATGCGGCGGGGTGGCGTGCGCTGGCTGCCGAGGTCGTCAAGCAGCAGGTCCAGCGCTGCAGCGCCGATCTCACGCATGGGAATGTGCATCGTCGACAATGGCGGGTTGTGAAATGCGGCCTGTGGCAGGTCGTCCATGCCCATCACCGAGACATCGCCCGGCACGCCCAGGCCCGCACTTTCAAGCCCCATCATCGCCCCGACCGCGAGGCTGTCGCCGGCGGCAAGGATCGCGGTGAAGTCGCGTCCGCCGCCTGCGATGCGTTGCGTGATCGCCTCGGCCGCGAGTTCTGGCAGCCAGTCGGGTACATCGACGACGAGATCGGCGGAAGCCTCCAGCCCGTGCGCGCGCAGCGCGTCCTGCCATCCCTCGTATCGCCGCTCGATCGTGCGACGGCCGCGCCGCATCAGGAACAGGATACGTTCGTGCCCCCGGGCAATCAGGTGTTCCGTCGCCAGCCGCGCCGCCGACCTGTTGCAGGGCGTGACGCTCGAGTGTCGCATCTCGGGATCGTCACCGTTGACGAGCACGATGGGCTTGTCGAAATCGCTGGCGAGCGTCAGCACGGATTCGTCGTCGAGCGTCAGGAACAGGCAGCCGACTACTCCGTCATCCGCCCTGGCATCGGCGAGCAATGCGGCTTCCTCCGCCGTGTTGGCTATGGCCCGCGAGACCACTTCCACGCCCAGGGACTTGGCCCGCTCTGCCAGTCCCTCCAGCACATAGAACGTGAACTGGTTGCGCACATAGTCGAGCATGGCCGCGCTGGAGGCCGCGAGAATGACCTTGCGGCCGGCAATCGAGGTCGGAACCGTGTAGTTGAGCCGGCGCGCCGTCTCAAGGATGGTCGCGCGCAGGTTCGGGCGCACGCCCTTGGCATTCGCGAGCGCGCGCGATGCGGTGCTGACCGAAACGCCGCATTGGGCGGCAACGTCTTCGAGGCGCACCCGCCGGCTGGGCGTTCCACGTTTTCCCTCCGACACCATCGCGGTACGCGCTCCACTGCTCCAAGAAGGTTTCACTGTGCAAATAATTTTCAGATTGCGCAAGTCTTTGCAATGTGGAACCTCTGTCGCGGGTTCCGCAAGCATTCGGGAGGAGCAGTGGCCCCCTCGGCAGGATTGATACGTTCGCATCTGGAGCGGCTGGTGGGCGGCATGACGGCGCTGCGCCACGACGGACGCTTTGACGAGCCGAATCTCGACGGTAGCGCGGGCGATTACATCTCCTTCAATTCGTGGGAATGGCCGCAGGGTGTCGGGCTCTACGGCATCGTGCGCCTGTGGATGCACACGCAGGACCCTGCGCTGCGCTCCATCGTCGAGGACTGGTATTCAAGGCAGATCGAGCAAGGCCTGCCGCCGCTTAACGTCAATACGACCGCGCCTATGCTGGCATTGTCCCTGCTGTGGCGCGAGACCCGCGACCCGCGATGGGAGAAACCGCTGGCCGCCTGGGCGGACGAGGTGGTGAGCCGCCTGCCGCGCACGCCGGAAGCGGGTTTCCAGCACGACGTTTCCGACAGGATCAACGATGACGAGCTGTGGGACGACACGCTTTTCATGGTCGCTCTTTTCCTGGCTTCCTACGGCCAAGCGGCCGGCAAGCCCCATTTGGTGGTCGAGGCGCAGCGTCAGTTTCTCATCCATGCGCGCTATCTGGCCGACCCGCACAGCGGGCTCTGGTTCCACGGCTGGACGTTTGCCGGCCGGCACAATTTTGCCCGCGCGTTGTGGGCGCGGGGTAATGCCTGGATCACGGTCGGCATTCTCGACTTGATCGAACTCGGCGGCATCGACGAGCCCGTCCGCTCCTACCTGCTCGGCGTCCTGACCACCCAGATCGAGGCGCTGCTGAACTTGCAGGCGCCTTCCGGTGCGTGGCGCACCTTGCTGGACGACGCCTCGTCGTATGAGGAAATGTCGGCGACGGCGGGTTTCGGCTACGGCCTGCTCAAGGCGGCGCGCCTTGGTCTCGGCCCGCGCGGCTGCGGCGAGGCGGGATTGCGTGCGCTAGGCGCAGTACTCTCGAACATTGACGACGATGGCGTGCTCGGCAACGTGTCCTATGGCACGCGCATGGGGCATGATCTTCAGTTCTATCGCGACATCCCGATCCAGCCGACGGGCTACGGGCAGGCGCTGGCGATTCTCTGTCTGACGGAGGGTGTCATCCATTACGAAGCAGAGAAAGAAGGCAGGGCGGCATGAACATGCGCGTACTCTACGGCGCCGGTCCCGGTGACATCGATGGCTACGGCACGGAGCGGCTGCGTGCCGAATTCCTGATCGAAAATCTGTTCATTCCGGGCGAGATCGCCTTCGCCTATACCCATGTGGACCGCATGATCGTCGGCGGCGCCGTGCCGCGTGAGGCGCCGATTTCATTCGGCGACGGTGCCGAAGTCGGTACGCCGCTCTTCTTCACCGCCCGCGAAATGGGCATCGCCAATCTCGGCGGAAACGGCACCGTCACGATCGACCGCAAGCGCTTCGATGTCGGCAACCGCGACATCGTTTATGTCGGTCGCGGCGCGCAGGAAGTGGTGCTGGAAAGCGCCGATTCAGCCCAGCCTGCATGGTTCTACATGAACTCGGTTCCCGCTGGCGCCGACATCGAGCATCGCCTGATCCGCAAGGAAGAAGCCAAGCCACTGGAACTGGGCGACGAGAACCGTGCCAACAAGCGGCGCCTGGCAATGTATATCCATCCGGAGGTCTCGCCCTCCTGCCTCCTTCTGATGGGCATCACCGACCTTGCGCCCGGCAGCGTCTGGAACACCATGCCCCCGCACCTGCACGAGCGGCGTATGGAAGCCTATCTCTATTTCGATATGGCGTCGGAGGACCGCGTCATCCACTTGATGGGCCGGCCTGACAATACGCGCCACCTCATCGTTGCCAATGGCGACTGCGTAATCTCGCCCGCATGGTCGATTCACATGGGCAGCGGTACCGGCCCCTATGCGTTCGTTTGGGGCATGACTGGCGAGAACCAGGCCTACAACGACGTCAATCCGGTCCCCGTGGAGATGCTGCGATGAACGCACCGGGGCATGTCGGAGGCGATTTTGCCCTGCGCCGGCCGCTCGAGGCCGGGTCCCCTGTCGTCTACTGGCAGCTCGGCAATACGGCCGAGCAGCGCTACGACGTGCCCGACCAGCCCATGAAGGGGGAGATGGACCCCTTCTTCTTCCTGACCAAGCACAAGAACTTCATCCCGCACGAATATCCCTGCCGCGCGCAATTCGCCGCCGAGCGCCGTGGCACACGTCCGCTTCCCGTCGGAGCGTTCGACGCGGCGCGCACTTGGCTTCCGTTCGGTTCGCCGCGTGTCGATCTTTCAGGTTTCTGGTTCCGCCCCACCGTAATCGGCACATGGGCGTGCACGGCGCTTGCGGCTTCCACTCCCGGCCGCGCCCGGCTGCGCCTGCGCACCTGCGGTGGGGCGGTTCTTTTCGTCAACGGAACGGAAATCGGCTGGATGGCGCCCTACGGCCGCAACCTGGAGGCCGAAGCCGATTTCGAGGCCGATCTCGTTGCCGGCGACAACGAGATCCGCATCTGGTTCGACGATCTGGCCGAGCGCGATGCACGCTATTATTTCCAGCTCGACTATCTGCAAGGTCCGGCGGCCGAACAGGCCCTGCCCGTCGCCGTCGAAGGTACGCTCGCCGCGGCCATCGAACATGCGTTGGCAACGATGCATTTCGAGCGCCCCACCTACACGGGTGGCGAGGTTGCATTGATAACTCCCGCGTCTCTGCCGGTGGCAGCGGATGTCTCGATCACGGTCGAAGGCGACTTCATGTCGATCGAAGAACCGGTGTCGTTCGCGCGCCGCATGGAGACAGGCGAGACCCGGCTGGCCGTCGCCGGGACGGACGAATTGCCCGCAGATTTCCGCCATTTCACCGTCGCGCTTTCCGTCGGCGGGTTCAGCGCGTCACGGGTTTTCGGTGTCGAGATTTGCCACGCGGACCGGCAAGGCGCCGCCCCAGCCGCGCTGTCGGGCCGGGTCGACGAGGCGCTGGACGAGGTGGCCGAACGGGCTGAGGCCGACACGGTTCGGGCGCTCGCGCGCCTTGCGACGGGACGAGGCGGGCCCGAAACCGAAGCGATGATAGCCGCAGCACTGCCTGCGATCGAGGATTGCCACGACTGCGCCGATTTCATTCTCGTCCCGCTTCTGTGGTGTCGCCATTCATTTGCCGACCAACTGTCGGACGACCTGTGCGGCCGCATCGATAGCGCCATTCTTGGCTATCGCTACTGGATGGACGAACCGGGCAACGACGTTCAGTGGTATTTTTCCGAAAACCACGCGCTGCTCTTCCACACGGCGGCCTATCTTGCCGGCCACATGATGCAGTCTGAGCGCTTCGTTCGTTCGGGGCGCACCGGGGTGGAGCAATCGGCGGTCGGTCTTTCGCGCGTGCGTGCCTGGCTCGACCATTTCGAACAGTGGGAAATGGCCGAGTTCAATTCGGCTCCTTATTTCCCCATCGATCTGAAGGGCCTGACGATTCTCTACGCGCTCGCGCCCGACAAGGGCGTTCGCAGCCGCGCCGGCGCTGCGATCCTGCGCCTTCTGGAAATCGTCGCGCGCTCGGCGCATCGGGGCGTGCTGACCGGCGCCCAGGGCCGATCCTACGAGCACACCTTGCGCGCCGCACGGTCACTGGAATTGTCTGGTATCGCGCGCATGCTGTGGGGTCATGGCAACTACGGCATGCGGTTCCACGCCTTGCCGCAACTGGCGCTTTGCATCCGCGATCATGGCCTGGTGGTTCCGGAGTCCCTTGCCGCCATCGCCTGTTTCGAGCGCGACGATGATCAGGAATGGTGTTTCGCGCAGGGTCAGGATCGCATCGCCAAACTCTACCACTACAAGACTAGCGCATGGGCCATGGGCACGGCGGCGGCCTATCGCTGGAACGAGTGGGGCTATCAGGAAACGGTGCTGCATCTGCGGATGGGCGGCAACCCGGACGCGCAGGTCTGGATCAACCATCCTGGGGAGACGATCCATTCCGGTTATGGACGCCCGTCCTACTGGGGCGGCTCGGGAACCTTGCCGCGCGTGCAGCAATATCGCGGCCTCGCCGTTATGCTTTTCGATTGCGCGGCCGAACAGCCGGATTTCACCCATGCCTGGTTTCCCGGAGCCGCGTTCGACGAGGCGTGGGTGGATGGCGGGCGCGCGCTTGCGCGCGGCGGCGACGGCCTGCTCCAATTGAAAACCGACACTGGGCTGCACATCGTCGAGAGCGGACCGACTGCCGGCAACGAACTGCGCGCGGACGGCCGCAAGACGGTATGGATCGTGCGGCTGGGAGATGTCGGCAGGCATGGCGCGCTCGAGACCTTCGGAAAACGCTTTTCCACTTTGCAGCTTCGTCGTGAAACCGACGGCCTGCTGCTGGTTGACGATCCGGAGTATGGTGAGGTCCGATTCCATCGGGATGGACGGGTGGGGGCGGAGGGCCGGATCGTCTACCCGGCAGAATGGACTGTTAAGGGAGAAGCCGCCTTCCATGAGGCCGGGGCGCTGCCGGGCGCAGCTATAGACAAGTAAACGCGGATAGGGAGCCGCACCAAAGGAGGAGACTACGATGCAGAGCAGAAAGATTGTGCTGGCCCTGACGGCAGGCCTTATGTCGTCGACGGTCGCATTTGCCGGCGACGTGCGCGTCATGTGGTATTCTGACGGCGTGGAAGGCGAGGTCATCCAGGACCTGCTCAACCGCTTCATGGAGCAAAACCCCGACATCAACGTCATCCTGGACAACGTCGCCTATCAGGTGATCCAGGAACAGCTTCCGATAGAGCTGGAAGCGGGTCGTGGCCCCGACATCGCCCGTGTCACCAATATCAAGACGCTGGCCGATCACTGGCTCGACCTGACGCCCTATCTGGCGGACCCCGAATACTGGCGCACCAACCTCGGCGCTCAGTTCGACTGGATGCGGCCGGATGGCTCCGAGATCATCCCGGGCTTCATGACGCAGCTAACCCTGACCGGCGGCTTTGCCAACAAGACGCTGTTCGAGCAGGCGGGCGTCGAGATCCCCGGACCGGAAGCGACGTGGGACGAGTGGGTCGAGGCGGCCGGCAAGGTGCAGGACAGCCAGCAGCTCAACGCGGCCTTCGCAATCGACCGAAGCGGCCACCGCATATCGGCGCCCAACGTGTCCTACGGTGCCAACTATATTGGGCCAGACCGGCTTCCGGCCCCGGTCGATGAAGGCACCAAGACTTTTGCGCGCAAGCTGGTCGAGTGGACCGAAAGCGGCCGCATGAACAAGGACGTCTGGGTGTCCGCTGCCGGTACGACCTACCGGGCGGCAGCCGACGACTTCATCAACGCCCAGATAGCCTACTACTATTCGGGTAGCTGGCAGGTCGCCAACCTGTCGACGAAGATCGGCGATGCGTTCGATTGGGTGGCGACCGGCTCGCCCTGCGGCACGGTTGCCTGCTCCGGCCTGCCCGGTGGTGCCGCCCTCGTCGGGATCAAATACACCAAGAACCCCGAGGAAGTCGGAAAGGTGATGGATTACCTCGCCAGCGAGGACGTTGTGCGCGAGTTCACCGAGCGCACGCTGTTCCTGCCGGCTCACAAGGGCGTCATCGCCGGCGAGATCGACTTCCAGAGCGACGATCCCAACGTCAAGGCCGCGCTGACCGCTTTCGTCAAGGCAACCGGCCAGGTGCATGAAAACGCCAACGCGCTGCCGGCCTGGAAGTGGGGTACGCCGGTCTATGGCGCACTGGTGACACGCATCAGCCAGGCGATGGCGGGCGAACTGTCGATCGACGATGCCTTCACCCGCATCGACGAAGACATCAAGGCGCAGGTCGCCGAAGCGTCGAAGTAGCGAGAGCCATCGTGACGGCGAAGGCCAGCACGACGATCGCAAGAAGGGCCGGCGCCATCATCATGGCGCCGGTAGCCCTGCTTGCGCGCGCCTTCGATCCACCGTTGCGCGGCCTGCAGAAGCTTGGCGGCACCAATGCGATGGCCGCCTTCTTCCTTGCCCCGAACATGCTGATCTTCGGCGTGTTCGTGCTGTTTCCCCTTGCCGTCAACATCGCCTATTCCATGACCGGCGGAAACGCGCTGTTCCTGACGAACCGAGAATTCGTCGGGCTGGACCAGTATGAGCGCCTTTTCGACTGCGGCAACTATCTCGACCGGCAGACCTGCCGGGAAGACCTGTTCTGGACTGCGGTCTGGAACACTTCGGCCTTCGTCGTCCTGCAGGTCTCGCTGATGGTCGGCGTGGCGCTGGTCACCGCGCTGGTGCTCAATCGCGACCTCAAGGCGCGCAGCTTCTGGCGCGCCGTCTTCTTCTTTCCGGTGCTGCTGTCGCCGGTGGTGGTGGGCCTGATCTGGCGCTGGATCCTGCAGCGTCAGGGTCTGCTGAATTTCGGCCTCTACGAACTGGGCTTCGAGCCGGTCAACTGGCTGGTGGAGCGCAACTGGGCCTTCGCGGCTGCCGTCGGCGTATCGGTGTGGGCGCATGTGGGCTTCTATGCGCTCATTCTGCTCGCCGGGCTGCAGGCCATCCCCAAGGAACTCTATGAAGCCGCCGAGATGGATGGCACCAGGCCGGGCCGTGTGTTCTGGCGCATTACCCTGCCATTGCTGATGCCGAACCTGCTTGTCGTGCTGGTGCTGACATTGATCCGCGCCGTGCAGATATTCGACGAGGTCTACGTGCTGACGGGCGGCGGCCCGGGGACGAGTACGCTGTTTCTTACCCAATATATCTACGAGGTCGGTTTCGCCTCGCATCTGCGCAATCCCGGCCTGGCTTCCGCCGCCTCGATCCTCATGGGGCTGGTGCTGATCGTGCTGACGCTGTTCCAGCTCGGCATCGTGCGTCGCAACGACAGGCGGGGAGGCAAGTGATGAGCAGGGTCTCGAGCTTCCTTCTCCGCCGGCGGGGCGGCACCCGCTGGGACTGGACCGACGTCTTCACCTGGTTCTGGCTGATCGGCGGCTTCATCCTGATGTTCGGCCCGGCCGCCTGGCTGGTGAACTCCTCTTTCAAGACGCCTGCCGCGCTGGCGGAATTTCCACCCACGCTGCTGCCCTATGTCACCGAACTCGTCCAGGTCGACGGCTACGACAATGCGCTGCCGCTCTATGAAGTGACGGACGAGAACGGCGATGCGCGCGTGCTGGCCGAGGTGCGGCGCATCGGCATCGTGGCGCAGATGGTCGATCCCGCCAACCCGCAGGAAATCATCAAGGTCAATATCCAGGACAGGACACCCAGGCGCACGGTCTCCTTTGCGACCGAAAACTACGTCGAGCCGCTCGTGGCCAACGACTTCCTCCGCTATCTCTGGAATTCGGTGTTCGTGACGGTGATGGCGACGATAATCACGCTGTTGACCAATTCGATGGCGGCCTTTGCCCTGTCGAAATATCAGTTTCGCGGACGCTCGACGGTGATGATGCTGATCGTGGCCACGCTGATGGTGCCGCTCTCCGTTATCATCGTGCCGCTCTATTCGGTCATCTCGGCGATGGGCCTGTTCAACTCGCTCTGGGGTGTCATCCTGCCGACGGTGGCCACGCCGACCGGCGTGTTCATGCTGCGGCAATATATGCTCACCATTCCGGACGAGCTGATCGATGCGGCGCGCATGGACAAGGCCTCCGAATGGCAGATCTACTGGCGCATCGTGCTGCCGCTGACCGCACCGGCGCTGGCGGTGCTCGCCATCTTTTCCGTGGTCTGGCGCTGGAACGATTTCCTTTGGCCGCTGATAGTGCTGTCGCGGCGCGAGCTCTACACGCTGCAGGTCGGCCTCAACACCTATGCGGGCGAACTCAACGTCCAATGGCACTTCATTCTCGCCATGACGGTGGTGACGATGATCCCCGTCGTTCTGGTGTTCATCTTCCTGCAGCGTTTCATCACCACCGGCATTGCCGGCGCCGGCCTGAAGTAGGAGGGCTCATGAGCCGTATCACCCTAACCGGCGTATCGAGGTCCTTCGGGCAGGTGCAGGTGCTGCACGACATCGATCTCGACATTCGCGACGGCGAACTGGTCGTCTTCGTCGGCCCGTCCGGTTGTGGAAAGTCGACCCTTTTGCGTCTGATCGCCGGGCTCGATCGGCCCACCAAAGGCACCATCGCGATCAACGACGAGGACGTTACGCGCGTGGCGGCGGCCGATCGCGGACTGGCAATGGTGTTCCAGTCCTACGCGCTCTATCCGCATATGAGCGTGCGCCAGAACCTTGCCTTCGGGCTGGAGAACGCCCGCATGCCGCGCGCCGAGATCGATCAGCGCATCACGGAAGCAGCCCGCATGCTCGAAATCGCCCCCTATCTCGACCGCCGCCCCGGCCAACTCTCCGGCGGCCAGCGCCAGCGTGTCGCCATCGGCCGGGCGATCGTGCGCAACCCGACCGCGTTCCTGCTCGACGAACCGCTGTCCAATCTCGACGCCGAACTGCGCATTTCCACGCGCGCCGAGCTTGCCGCGTTGCATGAGCGGTTGTCGGCGACGATGATCTACGTCACCCACGATCAGACCGAGGCGATGACGCTCGCCGACCGCATCGTTGTCCTGCGCGCAGGCCGGATCGAGCAGGTCGGCACCCCGCTCGAGCTTTATAATCGTCCGGCCAACCTGTTCGTCGCTGGTTTCATCGGCGCGCCGCGCATGAATTTTTTGCCGGCGAAAATAGGTGGGACGAAAGACGGTCGCACGCGGCTGAATCTCGAAGGCGCCGGTTCGCTCGAGGTGGAAGCGGTTGCGGCTTCGGCTGGCGACGAAATAACGCTGGGGCTTCGCCCGCATCAGCTGCGGCTGGTGGACGGTGGCGAGGGCATGACGGCCGAAGTGTCGCTGGTCGAGGCCCTAGGCTCCGAGACGGTGGTGCACACGCGCACGGCGGGTGGCGAAAGCCTGCTTGCGGTTCTGTCGGGCCAGCACCAGGTGGAAGCAGGCGAGACGGTCCGCTTCAGCCTCGATTCGACCGACCTGCACCTTTTCGACAAGGATGGCGTCAGGCTTCAGCCGGCCGCGAACTGATCGGCGAAGAAGGCAAGGACCGCCGCGCGCATAGCCGGGCTCTCGCAATGCCCGGTTTCCGGTTCGCGGTGCAGGCTCAATCTGTCGGAAGCACCGGCGGCGGCATACGCCGCGCGAGTTTGTGCCAGCGCGATGTCGACTGCCGCCGGCGGCGTCAGCGGGTCCTGGTCGCCGATGCAGATCAGTTGCGGGCGGGGTGCAACAAGCCCGGCGATCTCTCCATTGGAGGCCTGCCCCAGCAGGCCGGGGACGGTCAGGTAGATGCCGTGCAGGTCGTGCGCTCCGGTCTCGATCAGCGCGCCGAAGTCGGCATAGCAGCACAGATGCGCCACGCAGGCGATGCGCGGATCCACAGCGGCCAGCCAGTAGCCGAAGGTAGCGCCCATCGAGATGCCGAATGCGCCGATGCGCCGCGCGTCGACGTCCGCGCGGGCGGCCAGCCAGTCGAGCGCGGCCGCCTGCTCGCCAAGCATCTGCCCGGCCAGCGACTTGCCCTGCCACAGCAACGCTTTCGATAGTGCGCTTTCGGTGACGGTCGCGCGCTCGCCGAAGCACGGCATGTCGATCGCCAGCGTCACGAACCCCATAGCGGCAAGCGCCGGGCCGAGCGGCGATTGCAGGGCAGGCCGCCCGTCCAGCAGTTCATCCGCGCCGATGCCGTAGCGCCCACCATGGGCGTGGAGATAGAGTATGGCTGGCGCATGCACGGCGTCCGGTGGCCGCGTCACCAGTCCGCGCACCGCTTCGCCGGCATGCGTCTCGAAGACGACGTTCTCGACGAAGAATCCGTCCGCCTTGGATGTCTCTCGCGACACCTCGCGCAATCCATGCTGTCCGATCTCGAACGATCGTTTCAACGCGTCTATGTCGGCCAAGAATATGCCTCTGCCCTCGTCCCCGTAGATTCAACCACGTACCACCGTTTCCGGCGACTGAAATCGTGAGGGCGGGCTCATATTGTCAGCTTCTCGATGAGGAAATCCGCGACGGTACGCACGGAAGGCAACTGGCCGCGCCGGTGCGGCATCAGCAGTGTCGTGGTGACACCCGGCGTACTCCAGCGCGGCAGCACGCGTTCTAGCCGACCTTGCTCGACGCTCTGCCGGCAAAGCTTGGTCGGCAGGCATGCGATGCCGAGACCTGCCGCTGCGGCTTCCAGCAGGATCATCGATTCGTCTGCGAAGAAACGTGCCTGCGGCAAGGCCTCTGCCGCTCCGTCTTCGCCCTCGAGTTGCCATGAGGGTTGGGAAGGGACTGTAAGCAGCCCGTCATGCCGGCTGATCTCGTCCGGGGTTCCCGGTCTGCCGCGCGCGTCGAGATAGGCAGGAGAAGCGACCAGCCATCCCGGATCGGTCCCGAGCTTCCGCTGCACCAGGCCGGAATCCGGCAATGGCGAAAAATGCGAGCGCAACGCGATGTCGAAGCCTTCCTGCACGATGTCGACAAACCGGTCTGTCGCCGAGGCGAGGATCGTGATCCGCGGGTAGGCCCGCGCGAGATCCGGCAGCACGGGAGCTAGCGAAATCTGCGCCGTCGGCACCGAGGCGGTGATGCGCACGGTTCCGCTCGGCTCGGCCATCCGCCCGCGCACCAGCCCTTCGGCTGTTTCCGCCTCGATCACCATTGCGGACGCGTGCCGATAGAGGTCCTGCCCGAGTTCGGTCACCGTGAACGAGCGCGAGGTGCGCTGGATGAGCCTGACACCGAGGCTCCTTTCCAGCTCGCCCACCCGCTTGGAGAGCGTCGATTTCGGCAGGCCCAGCGCACGCCCCGCCGCAGCGAAGCTGCCGTGGTCGACGACACGGACAAACAGATGGAGATCGTTGAGATTGAGCATCGGCGTCCACGGATATGCACGGTTGGTCCATGAATAGCGGACTGGCGCTCTATCGTCCACAAAACCATGTTGCAGACTACGACAACCTTTCAGGAGCCGGACGATGTTTGAACCTCATGACGATCATTCGACTGCAACGCCCAACCCGCCAGATCCGGAGCCTGCCGATACTGGACCGGGCCAAGGTCACGGTAGGTCAGGGCACGGGATTTCAGTGCTCGGCCTTGGCGCGATGGGTGCGGCGCTCGCAGAAGCCGTCCTCGGGGCCGGGCGAAAAGTCACGGTCTGGAACCGCTCTGCCGAAAAGGCCGCCCCGCTGGCCCGCCGCGGCGCGGAGGTCGCCGGTTCAGCCGCCGAGGCGATTGGCGCAGCACCTTTGGTCATAATCTGCCTTCTCGACTATGCCGCCGTTCGCGATGTGCTGTCGGGCGCGGCAGTGCAACTGGCCGGGCGCACGATCGTCAATCTCACCAACGGCACTCCGCAGGAGGCGCGTGAGATGGCTGCCTGGGTCGAGGATCAAGGCACGAGCTACATCGACGGTGGCATCATGGCGGTACCGCCGATGATCGGCAGCCGCGACGCATTTATTCTCTACAGCGGCACCGCAGAAGCGTTCGACGACTATCGTCAGACACTGGAGATCCTGGGGACTGCGCAGTTTCTTGGGCCGGATGCAGGCCTCGCGCCGCTTTACGATCTGGCGCTGCTGTCGGCCATGTACGGCCTGTTCGGCGGCTTCCTTCACGCCACCGCGCTGGTTGGCAGCGAAAAGGTTGAAGCGGGCCGGTTCACCGAGATGCTCGTGCCGTGGCTGAATGCGATGACCGGCGTGCTGCCCGACATTGCCCGCCAGATCGATGCGCGGAACTACGCCGCCGCCGACGGTTCCAATCTGGCCATGCAGGCGGTAGCGGTCGAAAACATCATCGCGACGTCGCATGCCCAGGGCGTGGACTCGGGCCTGATCGTGCCGATGCGGGCATTGATGGCCCATCGCATCGCCTGCGGTTTCGGCGGCGACGATATTGCGGGCCTTTACCGCGTGGTCGCCTCGCGCAAGCGCGACGACAATTGTGGCTGACAGCGATTAGGCGGGCGGCGTATCCGCCATGGCGCTTTACATTTCTTCACAATCGCCGGCAAAGGCGGAAACAGTCCCGGTCTAGGTTGTCCGTGCCGCCGCTGTCGCGGCCGCTCAACGGAAGGAACGGACGATGGAACGTGACGAGCAGAAGATCGAGATTATCGAACCGGCATCGAAAGGCAGACGGTTCGCGCGCGGCCTGATGGTCGCCGGTGGCATTGCCGCTGTTGCAGCCGGAGGCATCGGCGTGGCGACTGCCACGGGCGTCGCTGATGGGATGGGTCACTACGTCGTCAAGACCGGCATGAACCATGGCATGGGCTTCGCCGGTCATGGCTTCGCCCGCGCACTCGATGCGGTCGACGTCACGCCCGAACAGGAAGAAAAGATCTGGGCGATCATCGACGAGGCGCGCGCCGAATTGCGCCCGATGATGCGCGATTTCCGCGGCACGCGCGAAGCCGTGGCCGAGCTCATCGGCGCTGCCACGCTCGATCGCGAGGCCGCCGAGACGCTGCGCGCGGAACGCATCGCCATGCTTGACGACGCGTCGCGGAAGATGACCGCCGCGCTGATCGAGGCCGCCGAAGTGTTGACGCCAGAGCAGCGCGCCAAGCTGATCGAGAATTTTGAGGAGCGCAGATTCGGCCGCCGGTGATAGGATCGGCCGGCAAGGCCGAACCGGAGACAGCACGAAGCATGGCGGACGAAATTCTGATCGTCGACGACGACACGCGGCTCTCCGCCATGCTGTCCGATTACCTGACCGGCAACGGGTTTTCCGTGCGTTCCGCCCCGACGGCCGGTGCCGGTCTCGCGCAACTCACGCGCGACCCTCCCGACGCGGTGATCCTCGACGTGATGCTGCCCGATTTCGACGGCTTCGAGACTTGCCGGCGCATCCGCGCGGTCTCCGACGTGCCGATCCTGATGCTCACCGCGAAGGGCGAGGAGACGGATCGCATTGTCGGGCTGGAACTTGGGGCCGACGATTATCTGCCCAAGCCGTTCAATCCGCGCGAACTTCTCGCGCGCGTCCGGGCGATCCTGCGCCGCCGGACCGGTGCGGTGCCTGAGGGCAAGGTCCTGCGCTTCGGCCGGCTGGAGATCGATCCGGCCTCGCGCATGGCGCGCGTCGACGGGCGCGATTGCTTGATGACGGGTCATCAGTTCGACCTTCTCGTCGTACTCGCCGAAAATGCGGGGCGCACGCTCACGCGCGAGCAGCTCGTGGATCAGTTGAAAGGGCAGGCATTCGATGTCTTCGACCGCTCGATTGACGTCCACATCTCGCGCATCCGGGCCGCGATCGAGGACGATCCGAAAAGTCCGCGCCGCATCGTGACCGTCCGTGGCGCCGGTTACGTCTTCGCGCGCAGGCAGGATGACGATGGGTAGGCGAGTCATGCGTCACAGTCTTTTCCTGAAGGTCTACCTCACCGTGCTGGCGAGTCTCGTCGTCCTGGCGCTGGCTAGCGGCATGTTCATGCATATGAGCGACGACGAGGACGAGCGCGGCTGGAGCGGACGGCGCGACGCCGTGTTGGCCGCATTGCTGCCGGCCGATGCCGACCCTGCCGAGACCCGCATCGTGGTGCGCCGGCTGGGTGAGGCTTTCAAGGCCGACATTGCCGTGTTCGACGCTGACGGCGACACCATCGCCACGGTGGGAGAACCGTTGACGTTTCCTCGTGAGCAATCCTGGCAGTCCTATCGCAAAGGCAAGCTCCGTCATTTCGTCACCCGCCTGCCGGACGGTCGCGTGCTTGCGGCGCGGGTCGGCATCCCGTTCGGCCCATCCCGTACCAATGCCCTGGTCTGGCTGGCGTTGATCGCAGGTGTCACGGCCATCGCCGCGTGGCCGATCGTGCGGCATCTGACGCGGCGTCTGGAGCGTTTGCGCCATGGTGTCGAGGCGTGGGGCCAGGGCGATCTGGCATTGCGCGTGCCGGTCAAGGGCGAGGATGAGGTTGCGGCGGTATCCGCCACCTTCAACAGGGCGGCGGAGCGAATCGAAAAGCTGATCGCCGCGCACCGCTCGTTGCTTGCCAATGCCAGCCACGAGTTGCGGTCACCATTGGCGCGGCTTCGGATGGCGATTGATCTCTACGAGCAGCAGCCAGGAGAAGCGCGCAAGGAAGAGATTGTCCGCAACCTAGCCGAGCTGGACGAACTGGTTGAGGAAATCCTGCTGTCGAGCCGGCTCGATCACAATCAGCCGGTCGACCTGTCGCAAGGCGTCGACCTGCTTGCGCTAGCGGCGGAAGAAGGAGCGCGAAACGGCATCGGCGTGACCGGGGATGCTGCGACCGTCAAGGGCGATCCCCGGCTTCTCGCACGGCTGGTGCGCAACCTCATGCAGAATGCCCAGCGCCACGGCGCTGCGCCGTTCGACGCGCAAGTGCGCAAGGTGGGCGAAACAGTGGAACTCTCGGTGAGCGACCATGGCGACGGCATCGCCGACGGCGAGGGCGAGCGGGTGTTCGAGCCGTTTTACCGCCCCTCCGGGCGAGCGGAGGCGGCCGGTGGTTGGGGCCTCGGGCTAGCCTTGGTGAAACAGATCGCCGAACGCCACGGCGCCACCGTCAGGCATGAACGCCCTTCAGATGGAGGCACCCGCTTCGCGGTCTCGTTTCCCGCCGCGGACTAGCAGGTCCCGCTCCCGCGCTGCTTCGAGGATCCGTATGAACCGCGCGGCGGCGTGTTCCAGCGCGCCGCTGTTGTCGACGACATGGCAGTCTGCGTCGAGTGTTCCATATTCATCGTTGCGTCGGATGCGGCTGGCGATCTCGTCGGCTGTTTCGCGCCCGCGCGCTGCGAGACGTGCCGCAAGCACGTCCCTCGATACGGTGATGAGGACCGGCAACGTGTTCGGGTAACGCTGGCGGATCGCCGCGACCACGCCCCGCGAGACGTTGGCCACGACCACGCCGCCGTCGAGGATGGTCTTATCGATACTCACCGGAATGCCATACGACAGGCCATGCGAGCGCCATGCAAGGGCGAAGGCGCCGGCGGCCTCAGCTTCGGCGAAGGAGGCCGTGTCCAGCGTATCGTGGTCTTCGGCGTCCGGGCTGGCCGGGCGCGTCACGACTCGCCGCGCGAACAGAAAGCCGGGGCGACCTGTGAGATGATGCCGGGCGCGGGCGATGAGCGAATCCTTGCCTGCGCCGCTCGGGCCGACCACCGGCACGAAGACGCCGGGACCGAACGGCTCGCCGTTCATGCGACGCGCCTGCCCTCGCGCCAGACACCGCGCACCACCGGCACGCTGCCGTGCCAGCGCACGCGCAGCAGGTCGGCTCGCTTGCCCGGCGTGATCTCGCCGCGGTCGCTCAAGCCAACCGTTTCAGCCGGCCGCCGCGTCACCAGTGCCAGCGCCTGCGGAAGGCTGATCGTTTCGACATCTTCGGCGAGCTTGAAGGCGCCATGCAGCAGGCTTGACGGCACGTAGTCGGACGAGAGCACGTCGAGCAGCCCCGCCTCGGCGAGGTCTCGCGCGGCAATGTTGCCGGAATGCGATCCGCCGCGCACGATGTTGGGCGCACCCATCAGCACGCTCATGCCGGCCTCATGCGACGCGCGCGCGGCGTCCAGCGAGGTCGGGAACTCCGCGAGCCTGACGCCATCGTCGAGCGCTTCGCCCACATGGTCGAGCGTGGCGTCGTCATGGCTTGCGAGGGTGACGCCGTTGGCGCGGCAATGCTCTGCAATCGCCTTGCGGTGCGGTGCGGAGAAACGCGCCGACTGCTCCTGGCGCATCGCAACGTACCGCGCGAATGCTTCGTCGCTCAGGCCGCGCTTGGTCTTGTAGTAAACCGCGTACTGATCCATCGTCTGGAACTGCCGCTGGCCCGGCGCATGGTCCATCAGCGAGGCGAGCCGCACGCGCCCCTCGGCGCGGAAAGACTCGAAATCGCTCAGCACGTCCGGCGTCGAGACCTCGCAGCGCAGGTGGATGAAGTGTTCCGCGCGCAGCCTGTCTTCCCGCTGCGCCTGGTCGATGGCGTCTGCAAGCTCCCGCATCTCGCCTTTCGCGAAACCGTCGGTGCCCTCCGACCCCATGCGCAGGCAATCGAAAACGGTGGTGATGCCGGAGGCGGCGATCTGGGCGTCGTGCGCCTGCACCGCCGCAACGGCGTTCCAGCGTACGCCCGGGCGCGGCGCGTAGTGCCCTTCGAGATGATCGGTATGCAGTTCCACGAGGCCGGGTACGAGGAAGTCGCCTTCGAAATCTTCCCCAACCTGGCTGCTGCCTGCATCGAACCCCGCGATAACGCCATTCGCGACGTTGAGGTCTCCTTCGATAGTCTCGTCGGCAAGGACGATGCGGGCGTTCCGGAAACTCGTTTCGGCAGGCATGTTCAGGCGGTCTTTCTTTGCGTTTCGCTTTCGGGGACGATGTCGAACTGATGGAAGGAGCGCACCACGAACGGGGCCCCGGGCTCCGTCTCCAGGAAGAGCGCGAGCGAGCCGACTTCCAGCGGCTCTTCCAGCACCGGTCCGAAATGCTCTACGATGGCGCGGTGCACGCGCATTGCCTCGGCCTCGTCGACGCGGCCGGTCAGCGTCATGTGAAAGCGGAAGTCCTCGAACACGTAGGGATAGCCCCACTGCATGAGGTTCCGCAGTTGCGATGGCGAAAGATGGGTCGCACTGCGCCGTGTCCGTTCGGCTTCGCTCAGCGGAGCGCGGAAACGGTCGAACGCCACCACCACGTCGCGCGCGAGACCGTTCAGCGCCTGACTGGGCGTCTCGGGGACAAGCGCGAAGAAACCGTCGAGCCGGGTGATAACCACGCGCGCCACGCAGAACGCGTCCTGCGCCTCGCAGAAGGCGTCCAGTGCGGCGCGCAGGCCATGCTCCGTCTCGCCATCCGCAAGGGTGAAGGGCGCCAGGATCGTGCCGTGGAAGCCGTAGCGCCGCGCTGCCGCCGTATGATAGGCGACCTCGGCCGCCGGCAGCCTGCCGATGGCGCGAGGCGGCGTACTCTCGCCGGTGAAGGCGCAGCGTCCGAGCCAGCTTGTCGCAAGCACCGTCAGCGGGTCACGCTCGGCCGGCGTGTAATAGATCGCATAGCGCATGGTCGCTTCCTGCCCTGTCACACATCGAACCGTGCTTTAGGCGAGTCACGTGACAAGTTGACGACTGTCCGTCGGCTTCAGTGAGATGTCTCGCCGATGAACCGCTCGCGAATCTTCCGCGACAGCCAGTCGATCACGAAGATGCAGACGAGCACGTTGAGAACCACGAACGCGACCTGATCGAACAGGTTGGCGCGGAAGCGCTCGATGATGATCATGCCGATGCCGCCGGCGCCGACGAGGCCGAGGATCGTTGCGCTGCGGGTGCTGGATTCGAAGAAATAAAGCGACTGCGAGATGAACACGGGCAGCACCTGCGGCAGGTAGCCGTAGCGCACCACCTTGATCGGCCCTGCACCGGTGGCGCGAACGCCCTCGACCTGCTTGCGGTCGATGTTCTCGATCGCTTCCGAGTAGAGCTTTGACAGCGTGCCGGTGTCGGAGACGAAGATGGCGAGCACACCGGCCAGCGGTCCGAGCCCCACGGCCCGGACGAACACCAGACCCCAGATGAGCTGGTCGACGCCGCGCAGCACATCGAGCATGCGGCGCACCAGGTGGCGAAGCGGGCCGAAGGGCATTGTGTTGCGGGCTGCGAAGAAGCCGATGAACAAGGCTGCAAGGGAAGCAAGCATCGTGCCGAGAAACGCCATAGCGAGCGTCTGCGCGATGCCGGTATAGATGTCGGCGTAGCGCCAGGTCTCCATGTCCTTCCAGGTGAACATGGCCGCGATCAACCGCCAGACCCGGTCCGACGCATAGGCGAATTTCCAGACGTCGAAATACCAAAGCGAGCCGATGACGTAGCCGATGACGCCGACCCATACGGCCCATTGGACCAGCTTTCCTCGCCACGAGCCGAAAGCCTGCGGGTGCATGCGTCGGACGCTGGCGATCTCGTCCGGGCCGATGCCGGCCAGAGTTGCGGCGGTCATGCGAAATGTTCCTTGCCGATGAAGTGCGTGCGCAGGCGCTCCGACAGGAGGTCGATGAGCGTGACGGTCAGCACGACGAGCAGGAGAACTGCCACGACGCGGTCGTCGGAATAAAGACTGATGACGCGATTCAGCTCCGCGCCGATGCCGCCCGCGCCGACGAAGCCGACGATCGACGAGGCGCGCACATTGATCTCGAAACGCAGCAGTGCGTAAGAAATGAAGTTGGGCATCACCTGCGGGACGACGCCGTAGCGCATTTCCTCGAACCAGTTGCCGCCCACGCCGCGAATGCCTTCCACGGGCCGCATCGAGGCGTTCTCGTTGACCTCGGCAAAGAGCTTGCCGAGCGCGCCGGCCGTGTGGATCGCGATTGCGATGACGCCGGCCAGCGGGCCGATGCCGACCGCAAACACAAGCACCAGCGCGTAGAGAATTTCCGGCACGCCGCGACAGATCTCCATGAAGCGGCGCGAAAGCAGGAAGACGACGCTATTGGGGGCGAGGTTGCGCGCAGCCGGGAAGCACAGCAGGAACGCGCCTGCCGCTCCAATGAAGGTCGCGGTCAGCGCCATGAGGATGGTTTCAAAGATCAGCCGGATATAGGTCCAGAAATCCGAATACCAGTAGACGATCGATCCAGGCACGGCGCGACCGTTTTCGCCACGTGGCAGAAAAAGCTTGTCGAGCTCTAGGTTCGGCATGATCGTGCCGAAATATTCGAAGATGCGCGGCAGGCCCGAGGCAAGCCGATCAGGATAGAAACGTGATACGTAGACTGAGGCGGCGATCGCGGCCAGAAACAGTATGAAAAACAGCGCGTTCATCGCGCGCTTGCTGCGTAGCAGTTCGGCGCGGTGCCGTTCGAACTCGGCAATCGTGTCGTTGCCGGAAGACGTGATGGCGGCCATTGGGTCAGCTCGCCGCCAGGCCGAGTTGCGCGTTCTTCGCCAGGTCGCGCTCGGTCAGGCGCTGCTTGGCGGGCATGCCGCCCAGCGACGTCGAGGTCAGGCCTTCGGCAAAAGCGTCTTCGGCTTCCGCGCCATAGATCTCGCGCGCCATGCCCTGCGTCAGCTTCTCGGGCGTGCCGTCGAAGACCAGCACGCCATCCTTCAGGCCGATGATGCGGTCGCAATAGGAGCGCGCGGTGTCGAGCGTGTGCAGGTTGCAGACCACGGTGATGCCGTCCTCGCGGTTGATTGTGCGCAGTGCGTCCATCACCACCTTGGCGTTGAGCGGATCGAGCGAGGCGATGGGCTCGTCGGCAAGCAGGATACGCGGCTCTTGCACCAGCGCGCGGGCGATCGCCACGCGTTGCATCTGGCCACCCGAAAGCGTGTCGGCCTGCTGGAGCGCGGTATGCGCCATGCCGAGCCGGTCGAGCGCGCGGATCGCGAAGGCGCGCTCCGAAGCGGTGAAGAGCTGAAGCATCGAGGCGACGAAGCCGTGATGATAGAGCCTGCCGGTCAGGACATTGGTCAGCACGTCGAGGCGGCCGACGAGGTTGAATTGCTGGAACACCATGGCGCAGGTGGCACGCCATTCGAGCAGCGCGCTGCCGCGCAGCGCGGTCACGTCCTTGCCTTCAAAGGTGATGCTGCCGCCGGTCGGCTCGGCCAGCCGGTTGACCATGCGCAGCAGCGTCGATTTGCCGGCACCGGAGCGCCCGATGACGCCGACCATCTGGCCCTGCGGTATGGAAAGCGAGACTTCGGAGACCGCATTGCGGGTCTTGAAGCTCTTGGTGAGGTTCTCGGTCGTCAGCATTGGCGGCTCCGTTCGTCCGGCCTGAATACGAGGCGGCCGCCGTCCTGGTGGACGGCGGCCGGAGATGTCGGACAAGTTTAGCGGGAGCCTTCGAGCTCGCGGCGGCGCATCTCGACGACGTTGGTGAAGAACTCGTGATCCACGCGCTTGAACCCCTGGCCTTCGCCCTGGGACACGTCGACGTAGCACTGGTAGTCGGTCTCGTTCAGCGTCTCCATCCAGGCGATGGCGATGTCCTTGGCTTCCTGCGGCGCGTCCTTGCGCACGACCCACGGGCCGTTGGGGATCAGGTTTGACTGCCAGATGATGCGCAGGTCGGACATGTCGAGCAGGCCCTTGTCGACCATGGAGCGCAGCGCGCCGCGGCTGAAGCCTTCGGACTCCTCGCCGACACCCGAGGTCCAGGTGACGCCGGCGTCATACTGGCCGTTGAGCACGGCGACGACCGCCTGCTCGTGCCCGCCGCCGAAGCCGGTCGAGGAGAAATATTCCTCAATGTTGATTTCCTGGGCTTCCAACTCGGCCTTCGGGACGAGATAGCCGGACGTCGAGTTCGGGTCAGCGAAGGCAAGCGACTTCCCGCGCATGTCGTCTATGCTCTCGATTCCGGAATCGGTACGAGCATACATCATCGCAAAGTAGCCGTCCGAACCGTCGTTCTCGAGCGCGACGAAGATAGGCTCAACGGCGTCGGGATCCTGGAGATAAATGCCTGCATAGGCGGACGCGCCAAGCTGGGCCGCGTCGAGCTGACCCGCAACCAGGCCCTGCATGACGCCGGCATAGTCGGACGCAGGATAGAGCTCAATCGGCACGCCGAGTTTTTCGCCAAGCTGCTCGACCATGCAGTCGTTCTTGCGCAGGCGGTCGGCTTCGTTTTCGCCGCCGAGAAGGCCGACGCGGAAAGCGGGAAGGTCGGACTTCCAGTCCTGGGCGATCGCCGGTGTCGCGAGCGCGGAGGCGAGAATGGCAGCGGCTGCCGTGGTGCGGGTGAGAAGGGTAAACATGTCGGGCTCCAGACGCTTTGGAGGGTGAACTTTTCAAGCGCGGTCCGGACTTCTTCCGGCCTGCTGGCCCTGTCCCCTAATGGTCTTTCGCGACAGCTCGATTACGCTTTTTCTGCGGTTTTGTGACGGTTCACAGTTTGTGTCCGCGCGCCTGCCCGCAATGCGCGCAGATGCCTAGCCGGCGTGCTTTTCGAGGAATTCTTCGGCGGAAAGTGAACGGAAATCGTCGAGCGTCGCCCGCAGGCGCTCGTGATCCCAGTCCCACCAGGCGAGCGCGCGGAACCGCTCGGCAATGGCGTCGGGAAAGCGCGCGCGGATCGGCCGCGCGGGCACCCCGCCAACGATGGTGTAGGGCGCGACGTCTTTCGAGACGACCGCGCCGGCACCGATCACCGCCCCGTCGCCGACCGTCACTCCCGGCAGGACGGTCGAACCGTGGCCGAGCCAGGTATCGTGCCCGATCGTTACCGCATTCGCCCGCCGCCACGTGAAGAACTCGTCCTCATGGGCGGCATCAGGCCAGTAGTCCGAGGCCCGATAGGTGAAGTGGTGCAGCGTCGGACGCCATGTCGGGTGGTTTGTGGCGTTGATGCGCACGGCTGCCGCGATGTTGGAGAACTTGCCGATCGTCGCGCACCAGATGCCGCAATCCTGCATGACGTAGGAGTAGTTGCCGAGCGTCGATTCGTGCACGCGGCTGCGGTCGGCGATCTCCGTGTAGCGGCCGAGCATGCTTTGCGTCACCTCTGCGCTTGGGTGCACGAGGGGCGTTTCCGAAAGTCTGGTCACGACACGCGCCTGTTCATCGCAAACTGGGTCACGTCGATGATGCGGTCCGCAACCGCCTCGCGCACGTCTGCATCGTGAAAGATGCCGAGCAGCGCAACGTCCGCCTGCTTCTTCTCCGCGATCAGTGCGATGACCACCTCGCGATTCTTCGCGTCGAGCGAGGCCGTGGGTTCGTCCAGCAGCAGAACCGGATGGTCTGTGATGAAGCCGCGCGCGATGTTGACCCGCTGCTGCTCGCCGCCGGAAAAGGTCGCCGGTGGCAGCGACCACAGCTTTTCGGGCAGGTTCAGGCGCGACAGCAGTCCGGCCGCCTTGTCGCGGGCCTTGGCCGCCGCCACGCCGCGCGCGGTCAACGGCTCGGCGACGATGTCGAGTGCCGCAAGGCGCGGGAGGGTCCGCAGGAACTGGCTGACATAACCGATCGTATGGCGCCGAACGCCTAGCACCGTGCGGGGGGCGGCTGCGGCGATGTCGACCAGCCGCCCCTGATGCTGGACGATGATCTGGCCCGTGTCGACCGAGTAGTTGCCGTAGAGCATCTTGAGGATGGAGCTCTTGCCGGCGCCGGACGGCCCGCCGAGCACCGCGCATTCGCCGGCTCGCAGCGCGAAGGAAACGCCTTCCACGACCGGCAGCTCGATGCCGTCGCGCAGATGCATGGTGAACGTCTTGGCGAGTTCGGAAACAACCAGAGGTGTCGGCATCGTCACACCTGTAGGATCGAGGAAACGAGAAGCTGGGTGTATGGCGCGTGCGGATCGTCCAACACGCGGTCGGTCAGCCCGTGCTCGATGACGCGACCGTCCTTCATCACCATCATCCGGTGGGAAAGCAGCCGGGCGACGGCGAGGTCGTGCGTAACCACGATCGCTGACAGGCCGAGATCGGCGACCAGTCCGCGCAGGAGGTCGAGCAGGCGGGCCTGCACGGAGACGTCGAGGCCGCCGGTCGGTTCGTCCATGAAGACGAGGCGCGGATGGGTGACGAGGTTGCGCGCGATCTGCAGGCGCTGGCGCATGCCGCCGGAAAAGGCGCGCGGTTCGTCGTCAACGCGGTCGGCGGCGATCTCCACCCGGCCGAGCCAGTCGGTGGCGGTGCCGCGGATGCTGCCGTAGTTGCGCTCGCCCACCGCCATCAGCCGTTCGCCGACATTGGCGCCGGCAGAGACCGTCATGCGCAGGCCGTCTGCCGGGTTCTGGTGGACGAAACCCCAGTCGGTGCGCATCAGGAAACGGCGTTCCGCCTCGCTGAGGCGGTAGATGTCGCGCATCTCGCCGTCGCGCATGCGATAGGAGACGTTGCCCGACGACGGGATCAGTCGCGTTGCGAGGCAGTTGAGCAGTGTCGTCTTGCCAGAGCCGGATTCGCCGACGACGGCGAGCACCTCGCCGGGCCACAGCTCGAACGAGATGTCCTCGCAACCCACCCGCGCGCCATAGAATTTCGACAGGCCTGAAACGCGCAAAAGCGGTTCGTCGTGGTTGATTTCACTGGTCATCGCGCCGCTCCTCGCAATGGTCGGTATCCGAGCAGACGAACATCCGCCCGCCCTGGTCGTCGAGGATCACCTCGTCGAGATAGACACCCTTGGCGCCGCACAGCGCACAGGGTTCGGTGAAGCTCTGGATTTCGAAAGGATGGTCCTCGAAGTCGAGACTGACGACGTCGGTGAACGGCGGCAGCGCGTAGATGCGCTTCTCGCGGCCGGCACCGAAAAGCTGCAGCGCCGGTGACATGTGCATCTTCGGATTGTCGAACTTCGGCGTCGGTGAAGGGTCCATGACGTAGCGCCCTTCTACCTTCACCGGATAGGCATAGGAGGTGGCGATGCGGCCATGCCTTGCGATGTCCTCATAGAGCTTGACGTGCATCAGCCCGTATTCCTCGAGCGCATGCATCTTGCGTGTCTCCGTCTCGCGCGGCTCGAGGAAGCGCAGCGGCTCGGGAATGGGCACCTGATAGACGAGGATCTGCCCCGCCTTGAGCGGCTTTTCAGGGATGCGGTGCCGGGTCTGGATGATCGTGGCATCCGCCGTGTGCGTGGTGGCCGCGACATTCGCGACCTTCTGGAAGAAGGCGCGGATCGAGACAGCATTGGTGGTGTCGTCCGCGCCCTGGTCGATCACCTTGAGCACGTCGTCCGGACCGATGATCGAGGCGGTGACCTGCACACCGCCCGTACCCCAGCCATAAGGCATGGGCATCTCGCGCGACGCGAACGGCACCTGATAGCCTGGGATGGCGATCGCCTTGAGGATGGCGCGCCGGATCATCCGCTTGGTCTGCTCGTCCAGATAGGCGAAGTTGTAGGCGGCGATAGAGCTTGGATGTGTGTTCATTTCACAACACCCCTATATGATAGGCTGAGCGTCGAAATATGGAGGGCGGGATGCTGATCGAAGGCTGGATACGGTTGGGCGTCGTCGCGCTCGCAATGGTCGCGGGTATTCTCCTTGTGCTTCGGCCGCGTCGCAGCGGGAGCCAAAAACGGCCAGGAAAATCGGCCGCGGCGCCCACGGAATACAGCCAGGTCGACCAGTATCTGGGAAGCACAGGTGGGACTAATCACCATACGGATCATTCTGGTGCCGGACACGGGCACGGCAGCGATTAGGTTCATTCCGCTGCCTCCTTGCGTTCGGACGCAGCGTCGGCCTGCTCGGCGCGCATCCGGCGTATGAGGTCCAGTTCGGCCTGGAAGTCGACATAATGCGGTAGCTTCAGGTGCTCGACGAAGCCGGTCGCCTGTACATTGTCGGAGTGCGATATGACGAACTCCTCATCCTGCGCCGGTGCTACGACGTCTTCGCCGAACTCGCTGGCGCGCAGCGCCCTGTCGCACAACGCCATCGCCATCGCCTTGCGTTCCGACTGGCCGAAGACGAGGCCGTAGCCGCGCGTGAACTGCGGAGGCACCTTCGACGAGCCCTTGAACTGGTTGACCATCTGGCATTCGGTCACGCGGATCGAGCCCAGCGGCACGGCAAAGTCCAGCTCGGGCACCTCCAGTTCCAGCTCGACCTCGCCGATGCGGACCTCGCCGACGAAGGGGTGCGAGCGCGCGTAGCCGCGCTGCGTGGAATAGGCGAGCGCCAGCAGGAACCCTTCGTCACCGCGTGCCAGCGCTTGCAGCCTCGTGTCGCGCTCCAGCGGAAACTCCAGCGGCTCGCGTGTGATGTCGCCCGGCCGATGGTCTTGCGGCAGCTCGCCGTCGGCTTCGATAAGCCCTTCATTGGCAAGGATCGCCGAGACCCGCATGACGGCTTCCATAGGCTCGCTCCGCTGTTCCGGCTCCGGAACGGAAGCGTCCCCCGCGAGCTCGGGGTCGAGCAGTCGGTGGGTGTAGTCGAAGGTAGGCCCAAGAAGCTGGCCGCCGGGCAGGTCCTTGTAGGTTGCCGAAACGCGCCGTTCGACCAGCATCGCGGCAGTGTCGACAGGCCGTGTGTAGCCGAAACGCGGTAGCGTGGTGCGGTAGGCGCGTACCAGGAAGATGGCCTCGATCATGTCGCCGCGCGCCTGCTTGACTGCCAGAGCGGCTAGCTCACGGTCGTAGAGCGACCCCTCCGCCATCACGCGATCGACTGCCAGTGCGAGCTGTTCGACGATCTGGTCGAGGCCGATCGACGGCACCGAACGGTCGCCGCGCCGGCGGTCGTCCAGCAGCCTGTGTGCGTTGCGGATGGCGGTCTCGCCGCCTTTGACTGCGACATACACGGGCTCAATCCTCCGCCGGTGAGATACGGGTGGTGCGCGGCAGGCAGGCAAGCGCCTGGGGCGCCGCAAGCACGAGGTCGACCCCACGCGGGAAACGGCCGCTGTTCTGCCGCCACTGCTCGACGAAGTGGCGCGGCATCGGTGTCGGCGCCAGTGTTGCTACGGTTTCGATGCCTGGGCCTTCCAGCCGCAGCGGCGCGCCGCCGTCGAGGCTGTCGACCTGCAGGATCAAGGTTACCGAGCGATCGGGGTAGTCCTGGCTGCCTTGCGCGAAATTCTCGAGCGCGATTAGCGTCGCTGTGTCTGCGACCAGCGCGAAATGTGCCTCCGCCGGCGTGCTTGCCAGCGGCGCTCCGGTGTGAAAGCCGAGCCATGCCGTGACGGCCGCAGAGCCCTTCAGGGCCGGGTCGAGCCAAACCGGCGTGTCGTGGTCGCACAATGTGAGGGCTACTGTTGCGGCGGTTGCCGAAAGCGGCGCGGGTGGCATCGCTGTGCGCGCGAGCGGGCTGGCAGTACCCGGCCGCGCCATGGCGTCCATCACCGCGCGAAACGCGGCCTGCGCGTCGAGCACGGGTTCTGCAAAACCACCTTCGATGTGCGATGCGTGCATCAATCCTCTCCTCGCGCGACGGTGAAGAAATCCACCTTCGTTGCAGCAGTCTCCGCGCGGCGCCTGTTTTCCTCGGCAGCATTCAGCGCCCGCAGCGGAGCCAGAACCCTCTCTTCCAGCTCGCCGGCCTTGTCGGCGCGCTGGAGGAGGGCGTCGACGGTCGCTGCAAGCCGCGCGCGCTCGCCGTCGCGGCCGAGCAGATAGGCATGGCCGACCTCACCGGTGGAAAGACGCACGGTTGCCCGCGTCACGGTCGCTTCCCCGACGTTGAAAGGCGCGCCGCCGCCGCCGATCCGTCCGCGTACCGCCACCAAGCCGGTTTCAGGACCGCGCAGCGTTTCCGCTTCGGCGGCTATCGCCGCTTCTTTCCAGCAGCGATGGAGCTGGACCGCCGGAACGGCAGCGAGCACAGCCATCGCCGCGCGTCGCGCTTCGCCGAGGTTGCCGCTCCGGTTCACATGCCGCATTGCCGAAATCTCCAAATTCATCTATTGTTATAGACAATTATACAACTTACCATGCATCCGTAGCGGGGCAGGATGACAGGGCGATGACAGAGACCATCGAGGCACCGTCGCCGGCGGCGGCGATGGAGCGTGGCAGCGGTGTGGCCCTGTGGCGGCAGATCGCCGACCGCATAAGGCAGGGCATTGCCGAAGGCACGTTCGAGGAGGGCGTCCGGCTGCCGTCCGAGATCGCGCTTGCAGAACGCTTCGGCGTTAACCGGCATACGGTGCGCGGCGCAATCGCGGCGCTGGTGCGGGAGGGTGTACTGCGCGCCGAGCAAGGGCGGGGCACTTTTGTCCAGCACGCTCCTCGGATTTCTTATGCGCTTGGCCGGTACACGCGCTTTTCAGCCAACCTGCAAGGCCAGGTTCGCAAAACGAAGGGCCGGCTGCTTGCCAGTGCGACCGTGCCGGCCGACGGTCGGATCGCCGCCGCCCTCGGTCTCGACGCCGGCGCGTCCGTTCTGCGGCTCGACACGCTCAGCGAAGCTGACGGCCACCCGGTCTCGCGGGCGACGAGCTGGTTCGACGCGATCCGCTTCTCGGGCATGGAAGACGCTTACGCAAAGACGGGCTCGATCACCGCCGCCTTCGCCCGCTGCGGCATTGATGATTATATGCGCCGTTCGACCGTCGTGTCGGCACGCCATGCCGACGCCACGGTGCTTGCCGACCTGTCGCTGTCGGCCGGTGCCATCGTGCTCGTCACGGTGGCGATCAACGAGGACCCGGAAGGGCGCGCGATCCAGTTCTCCGAGACCCTGTTTGCCGCCGACCGTGTGGAGCTGGTGGTGGCCGAGGGGCTCTAGGCCGCTTCGGCCTGCGCGGCGGTACGGGCCGCACTAGCCAGCCGCTTGGTGGCGTCGACGGTTTCCTGCGCCGCATACCAGTAGCGTTCGTTCAGCTCGATGTTGAAGAGAACGCCTTCCGGGAACGTGCATTCGGCGACGATCCTGTCCCAGGGAATCTCGCCCCAGCCGACCGGCAGGTGCAGGTCGCCATGGCCGTAGGCGACGCGTTCGCCATCGGTAAACATCCAGATGTCGTCCTGCCTGCCAAAGCTGTCATGGATGTGCAGGTGGCGCGACCACGGCGCCAGCGCCTTCACCTCTTCGACGAAATCGTCACGACGCCCGTCATAGTCGAGCTTGAGCCATGCATGGCTGAAATCCAGCGTGGCAAGAACGTTGGGATGATTGATTGCTGCCAGTTCTGCCGCCAGCCGCTTCGGCGAGGAAGCAATGCCCTTGCCTTCGTAACCCGCAAACAGCGTTTCGACGCACAGGATCAGACCGTGCTCGGCGGCGATGTCGCCACCGCGCGACAGCCATTCGCGCTGGCGGTCGTAGGCCGCTTCGACGCCTTCGCCCTGCTGCTGCGGCACCAGCCCCGAATGGATGACGTAATGCTCTGCACCGACCTCGGCCGCCACGTCCAGCGAAGCCTTCAGCACCTCCATGTGCCGGGGCAGCCGCCAGGCCTCATCCATGAAATTGATCGCCAGCGGGCCATGTACGGAATAGGCGACATCGCGTCCGGCGCAGGCCTTCTTGAGCGCTTCCATCTGCGGGCGGCGGATCTTGCCGCCGACGACGATATCCATGTCGTAGGTGGGCAGTTCGATCGCTTCGACGCCGAGAGCCTCGATCATGTCCAGTTCGTCGGAGAAGTCGCTGAGATCGTTGGCTCGTTTGTGGGCCGAAATGCCCGTGCCGGTAGCGCCGTTGGCAAGCATGTCTGGTGGTCCTGGTTCGCGGGATTGGGTGAGGGCGATATGCCCTGTGACCATACCATGATCGGCGGCTTTTATGACGCTCGTCTGACGGCATGCCCGGAAATCCGCTCGCAGCAGCCTGTCCGGCATTTGTCGCAACCGTGATCGGCAGGGGCTCGACTTGAGCCGGCGAATGTCATTTCCTTGTCATTCAGCCGTCACATGCGGCGGTGATTCCCGGAGAATTCGCGATGTTGCGTCATCTCTTGCTTTGTCTCCTGATAGTGCTGCCGGGCGCGGCATCGGCATCCGACCTCACGCATGGCGATATCGAGGACGAGCTGGTCGGCAGGCAGATCGCCTGGTGGGAGTCTGAAGGATGGCGTCATGGTCACCTCTTCCTGCTGCCAAACGGCGCTGCCGAGATGACCGTCGAGCGGCCGCAGGCGCAGCACGATGTCGGGCGCTGGTCGCTGCGCGGCGACCAGGTCTGCACCCGCTGGGGCGAGGCGCGCTCGGGGATCGAGAAGTGCTATCGGATCAGGCGCGGCGAAGACGGAATTTTTGTCACCACTGGCGGCAACGTCTTCGAAATCCGCGAGCTCGGGGTCTGACGTCCAAAGTTCATAAAACGGTCGCGGGACTGTAATCGCGCCAATACAAAACTGTCATTGACCGCCTCTAGGGAAGCGGCAGCGGGATCGACCCCGCGCCAATCTTCCTCTGGAGGCTGATAATGAAACGGTATTCCCTTCTCGCCGCGGCCGCATCGGTCATCGCGATGGCGTCGGGCGCTCACGCTCAGGAGCGCACCAAGTTCGAATTCTGGTATGGCCTGACCGGCCAGCTCGGCGAAGTTATGGCCAAGCAGTGCCAGCTCTTCAACGAGAGCCAGGAGAAATACGAGGCCGTATGCGTCGGCCAGGGCGGCTATGACAAGGCCGAGCAGAACACGATTGCCGCCTACCGCGCCAAGCAGCACCCCACCCTCGTCCAGATCTACGACGCCGGCACGGTGAACTTCATGCTCTCCGGCGCAATCTATCCGGCCAACAAGTTCGCCGAGGACTACAAGATCGATGTCGACTGGGATGCCTATTTCCCGGGCATTGCCAACTATTATGCCACCTCCACCGGCGAGATGTGGTCGTTCCCCTATAATTCGTCGACCGCCGTCCTCTACTGGAACAAGGACCAGTGGGCGAAGATCGGCAAGTCCGAGGCGCCCAAGACCTGGGCCGAATTCGCCGCCGACCTGAAGGCGCTCAAGGAAGCCGGCGTCGAGTGCGGTTTCGCTTTCGACTTCGACACCTGGATGAACCTCGAGCAGTTCTCCGCCATCAACGGGCTGCCGATCGCCACGCTCGACAACGGCTATGGCGGTCTCGGCGCGGAGGTCGTCTTCCATCAGACGGCGTTCGCCGATCATATGAACAACTTCAAGGACTGGATGGACGCGGGCTACGCCCAAATCCAGACCAGCCAGGTTGGCAAGAACCTGATCCAGTCCTTCGCAGACGGCACCTGCGCGTCAACCACCAGCTCCATTGCCAACCACGGCGTCGTCGGCTCCACCAAGGCTGAAGGCATGAACTGGGATGTCGCGATGCTGCCGGTCCTCGAAGAGGGCAAGCGCACCAACTCCATCGTCGGCGGCGCGTCGCTGTGGATCATGGAAGGCAAGACGCCTGAGGAGTACGAAGCCACCGCCGCTTTCGTGAAGTATGTCACCGCTCCCGATACCGGCGAGAAGTACATCGCCGAGAACACCGGCTACATCCCGGTCACCACGGCGGGCTTCGAGCTCCTGAAATCGGAAGGCTTCTACGACAAGGAAGGTTATGCGGGCCGCGAGATCGCGATCGAATCGCTCACCGCGTCGGACGTGACCCCGCTGTCGCGTGGCATCCGCCTCGGCAACTTCACCTCGATCCGTGCCGAAGTCCGCGCGGAGCTGGAAGCTGCCTTTACCGGCCAGAAGGACATGGAGACCGCCCTCAGCGATGCGGCCGACCGTTCCAATCAGATTCTACGCCGCTACGAGCAGACCTATCGCGGCGCCGACCTGCCGTGATCTGACACCGGTTCAAAGCACCGATCGGGAGGCGCCGCCGACGCGGCGTCTCCCTTCCAACACTTGAGACAAGCGGGAGCATGCCGTCTTGGAAAAGCGTGTCACCTTCTCGAACACATGGCTCGCCGCGGCGCTGATCCTGCCGCAGATGCTGCTGGTCTTCGTCTTCTTCTACTGGCCCACGGGTGAGGCGCTTTACTGGGCCTTCACGCTCGAGCGCCCTTTCGGCGGTGGCAACGAGTGGGTCGGCCTCTACAATTTCGAGGGCGTCTTCGGCGATCCCAAGTACTGGAGCTCGGTGCGGGTCTCCATGATCTTCGCCATCGCGGCCACCGTGCTGTCGCTGGTGATCGCCGTGCTGATGGCGCTGTTCGTCGACCGACGGTTGCCCGGCCATCAGGTCTACAAATTCACCTTCTTCCTGCCTTACGCACTTGCGGCCCCGGCCGTCGGCCTCGCCTTCCGCTTCATCTTCTCGCCGGATGCGGGTTTCGTCTCCGCCATCAATCAGTTCTTTCCGGGGCTGTGGAACCCGGCGCTCGATGGTTTCGACGCGCTGCTTCTCATCATCCTCGCGCAGGCCTGGAGCCTCGTCGGCTATAATTTCATCTTCTTCCTGGCTGCGCTGCAGTCGATCCCGCGCACTATGAGCGAGGCCGGCGCCATGGATGGCGCGGGCGTCATGCGGCGCATGTGGGACCTGCAGCTTCCGCTGATCACGCCGACGCTGTTCTTCCTGGTCGTCATCAACATCACCGACAGCTTCGTGAACTCGTTCGGCATCGTCGACATAACCACTGGTGGTGGCCCGGCCCGCGCCACAGACCTCATGGTCTACAAGATCTACACCGACGGGTTCCAGGGCAAGGACTACTCGCTGGCTGCCGCCCAGTCGATCGTGCTGATGGTCCTCATCGTCGCCCTCACCTTCATCCAGTTCCGCTTCATCGAGCGGCGCGTCCACTACACCTGACGAGGGCCGCGACCATGATCGAACGCACTCCCGTTCTCGACTTCATCACCCAGGCGATCCTCGTTCTGAGCCTTGTTGCGCTGCTGATGCCGCTGTGGGTCGTGTTCGTGGCTGCCAGCCACGACTACCAGACCGTCAACCAGGTGCCGATGCCGTTGTGGCCGGGCTCTCACCTGTTCGAAAATCTCTCGGCAGCATGGGCGGCCGGCAATTTCGACCGCGTCATGCTGAATTCGGTGATCGTTGCCGTTGGCGTCACGGTCGGCAAGATCTGCATAGCGGCTCTGTCTGCCTTCTCGATCGTCTATTTCAGCTACCGCCTGCGCATGCTCCTGTTCTGGCTCATCTTCATCACGCTGATGTTGCCGCTGGAAGTACGCATCGTGCCGACTTACGCGGTCGCGGCCAATGCGCTGGGTCCGTTCGAGGCGATCCTAAACGCCATCGGCATCAGCATCCGCCTGCCCGAGTGGAACCTTCTCAATTCCTATTCCGGCCTGATCCTGCCTCTGGTGGCGACGGCAACCGGAACGTTCCTCTACCGCCAGTTCTTCATGACGATCCCGGACGAGCTTGCCGAGGCCGCCAAGATGGACGGGTCGGGGCCGCTGCGCTTCTTCTTCGAAGTGCTGCTGCCGCTGTCCAAGACCAACATGGCCGCTCTGGCGACCATCATGTTCGTCTGGTCGTGGAACCAGTATCTGTGGCCGCTGCTCATCGTCACCGACCACGCCAACTACGCCACCGCCACCATGCAGTTGCAGAAGGTGGTGCCGGGTCCGCTGTTCGGCGCGCCGCCGATCTGGAACACGGCGATGGCTGCCAACCTGATCGTGCTTACGCCGCCCGTGCTCGTCACCATCCTGCTGCAGCGCTGGTTCGTGCGCGGCCTCATCTCAACCGACAAATAGAGTGTCATCGACCATGGCCGAAATAACCCTTCGCAACGTCCGTAAATCCTACGCCAAGACCGAGGTCGTCCACGGCGTCGATCTCGATGTTGCTGCCGGCGAGTTCATCGTCATTCTCGGCCCGTCCGGCTGCGGCAAGTCCACGCTTCTGCGCATGGTGGCCGGCCTCGAGAGCATCACCGAGGGCGAGATCGAGCTTGGCGGCAAGGTCGTCAACCAGCTCGAACCGCGCGAGCGCGGCTGCGCCATGGTCTTTCAGAACTACGCGCTCTATCCGCACATGACGGTCGGCCAGAACATCGGCTATTCGCTGAAGATAGCCGGCGTGCCGCGCGCCAAACGTGACGAGCGTGTGGGCAAGGTCGCCGCCTCGCTGGGGCTGGAGGATTTTCTCGATCGCAGACCGGCGCAGCTTTCCGGCGGCCAGCGCCAGCGCGTGGCCATGGGTCGTGCGATGATCCGCGAGCCGAAGGTCTTTCTCTACGACGAGCCGCTGTCGAACCTCGACGCCAAGCTGCGCGTCGCCATGCGCATCGAGATCCGCAAGCTGCACCAGAGGCTCGGCACGACGACGCTGTTCGTCACCCATGACCAGGTCGAGGCGATGACGCTCGCCGACCGTATCGTGGTGATGAACAAAGGCGTCGTCGAGCAGGTCGGCTCGCCCTCTGAAATCTACCGGCGGCCCGGGACCACTTATGTGGCCAATTTCATCGGTTCGCCCGGGCTCAACCTCATCGCTGCCACGGCCGATCCCGACAAGGGCAAGGTGACTTTGCCGGACGGCCAGCAGCTTTCCTACGACACCAAACGCTGGCCCGACGTCGGCTACGGACCGGTTACCGCCGGCTTCCGGGCGGAAGCCGTCCGGCTGGCGGCCGGTGGCATTTCCGGCTCGTTCGAGTTCGCCGAGGAGCTCGGTTCCGGCAAGCTGATGCACTGCAGTTTTTCAGGCCACACGCTGATCGCGCACGCTTTCGGCGACAAGGCTTTTCAGCAAGGCGCGGCGGTGTCGTTTCAGATAGATCCGTCGGCGGTCCACCTGTTCGACGCCGAAACCGGCAAGCGGCTGGCGGAGGCTGATGGGAGCGCCATGGCTCCCGAACCCCGCAAGGCTGTTGCTGAGACATTGTCCGTTTAGTCGGCTCACGTCATCCACCTGTCATTGGAATCTGGTGAAAGGTGCCGCATGGAAGCGCCCCGGCAAGATGATTCGAACGGCTCCGATCGGCCTCGCCACTATCGCAGCCTGTTTCTGTCCGATATTCACCTTGGCACCAAGGGCGCCCAGGCCGACGCTCTGCTCGAATTCCTAAAAGAGCACGACGCCGATACCATCTACCTCGTCGGTGACATCGTCGACGGGTGGCGACTGAAGTCCGGCTGGTACTGGCCGCAGTCGCACAACGACGTTGTCCAGAAGCTCCTGCGCAAGGCACGCAAGGGCTCGCGCATCATCTATGTGCCGGGCAATCACGATGAGTTTCTGCGCGATTTCTACGGCACCCATTTCGGCGGCATCGAGGTCTGCGAGACCACGGTGCATGTCGCGGCCGACGGCAAACGTTACCTCGTCATTCATGGCGACGTATTCGACATGGTCGTGCGCCACGCCAAGTGGCTCGCCTTCCTCGGCGACTGGGCCTACGAGATCGCTCTTGCCGTCAGTACACGCATCAACTGGGTTCGGCGCAAGCTCGGCTTTACCTACTGGTCGCTATCGGCATGGGCGAAGCGCACGGTCAAGAACGCGGTCAATTATATCGGCAACTTCGAAGAGACGCTTGCCGCCGAGGCGGAGCGGCAGGGCGTCGATGGTGTCATCTGCGGCCATATTCACTCCGCAGCCATGCGCGACTTCGACGGCTTCACCTACATCAACACCGGCGATTGGGTCGAAAGCTGCACGGCGCTGGTGGAGCACGAGGATGGACGCATGGAAATCATCCACTGGTCCGAGGTGAGCGAGACGCTCAACGCGCGTCGGGCGGCGGCCATTCCATTCCGCCGCCATCGGGCGGCCTGAGGCTCACGCCGTTGCGTATCCTCATCGTCACCGATGCCTGGCGGCCGCAGATCAACGGCGTCGTGCGCACGTTGGAGAAGCTTGGCGAAACGCTTGGCGAGATGGGCGTGGACGTGGAATTCCTCACGCCGCTCGGTTTCCACTCCATACCCATGCCTTCCTATCCCGACATCAGGCTGGCGCTGGCGCTTCCCGGCGAAGTGGCGCGACGCATCGACGATGCTGAGCCTGACAGCATCCACATTGCGACCGAGGGTCCGCTGGGCTTTCTGGCGCGGCGCGTGTGTCTGTCGCGCGGTATCCCTTTCACCACCAGCTATCACACGCGTTTTCCCGAATTCCTGCGTGCCCGGCTCCCCGTGCCCGAAAGCTGGAGCTACCGGTGGCTCCGGCGCTTCCACAATGCCGGCGCCGGCATGATGGTCGCCACGCCCTCGCTCGGGCAGGAACTCTCCGAGCGCGGCTTCGACAACATCCGCCTGTGGTCGCGTGGGGTCGATACGTTGCTGTTCAACCCAGACCGCCGGCGCGATCTCGGATTGCCGGGGCCGATCTTCCTGAATGTGGGCCGCGTGGCGGTCGAAAAGAACCTGCCTGCGTTCCTCGATCTCGACCTGCCGGGCAGCAAGGTCGTCGTCGGCGACGGCCCGGCCCTGGAAGCGCTGAAGGCACGGTATCCCGACGTTCACTTCCTGGGCGTTCGCACCGGCGACGAGCTCGCTGCGATCTACGCATCGGCAGATGTCTTCGTATTCCCGAGCCGGACCGACACCTTTGGCAATGTGATCCTCGAGGCGCTGGCGAGCGGCTGTCCGGTCGCGGCGTTTCCCGTCACAGGTCCTCTCGACATCGCCAGCGACGGCCATGAAGGCGTGGTTGTCGATGACGACCTCACCAGGGCCGCGATGACCGCGCTTGCCGTTCCCCGCGTGGCCGCCCGCGCCAAGGCGGAAACCTATGACTGGCGTGAATGCAGCCAGCAATTCCTCCGGAATCTCCCAGCAGCCCGGCATTGCCTGCCCGCCGCAACACTCAGGCTGCCGGCGTCGATGACAGAAGGTATCTCCCGATGAATGCCACCGCCGCATATCGGCAAGCTTCGCCCACGGGTTCGAAAAAGCGCGCCGGCGCACGGTTGCAGCAGGCTGTCCGCCGCAACTCGCTGCTGTCTCCCGCCGGCCTTTCCGAATACGTCTTCGCGCGCCTCTTTCACGGGCTCGTCTACGCCCAGATATGGGAGGATCCCGAGGTCGACATGGCGGCGCTGGAGATCGGCCCCGGGCATCATCTGGTGACCATAGCTTCCGGCGGCTGCAACGCACTGTCCTACCTGCTGGCGGACCCGGCGCGGATAGAGGCAGTCGACCTGAACCCCGCCCATGTCGCGTTCAACCGCCTGAAGCTTGCGGCGCTGGCGACGCTCCCCGACTACGAGACCTTCCACCGGTTTTATGGCAAGGCCGACGATAGCGCCAATATCGAGGCCTATGGCCGCTATCTCGCACCGGTTCTCGATGCCGAGACCCGCGCCTATTGGGAGGGCCGCACCCTTTCGGGCCGCAAGCGTATCTCGATCTTCCGCCGGCGTCTCTATCGCCACGGCCTGCTTGGAAACTTCATCGGCTGGGGTCATCGCGTGGCGCGCCTCTACGGCGCGGATCCGCGTGGCCTGCTGCAGGCGCGGACGCTGGAGGACCAGCGGCGCTTCTTCGACAGCACCATCGCGCCGTTGTTCGACAAGCGCCTCATCCGCTGGGCGACGGGCCAGAAGTCATCATTGTTCGGCTTGGGCATCCCGCCGCAGCAATACGACGCGCTTGCGGGCGGCAGCGACATGGCGACGGTGCTGCGCGCGCGCCTCGAAAAGCTCGCCTGCGATTTTCCGCTGTCGGAGAACTATTTCGCCTGGCAAGCCTTCGGCCGCGGTTATGGCGAGGGTGATTGCCCGCTGCCGCCCTATCTGTCGCGTGAGAATTTCGAGGCCGTGCGTGCCCGCGCCAATCGCGCCTCGGTGGTCAATGTCTCGATCACCGAGCTGCTGGCGGCCAAACCTGCCGCGTCGGTCGACCGTTACGTTCTGCTCGATGCGCAGGACTGGATGTCCGACGAGCAGTTGAACGCGCTATGGGCCGAGATAACGCGCACGGCCAAGCCCGGCGCGCGGGTCATTTTCCGCACGGCCGCGGCGGACAACCTGCTGCCGGGCCGGGTCGAGGACGCCACGCTTTCGCGCTGGGATTATCGCGAGGCGGAATCGCGTGCGTTCCACGCGCGCGACCGCTCCTCGATCTATGGCGGTTTCCACCTTCACGTTTTCCGGGAATGAACGCCATGGATGCACGCTCCGACCACGCGCTGCTGATGGACCGCATCTACCGCTATCAGCGGCGGTTCGGCATCTATGACGCCACGCGCAAATATTATCTGCTCGGCCGCGACCCGATGATCGCTTCGCTGGCGCCGCCGGCCGGGGGCACGGTGCTTGAGATCGGCTGCGGCACGGGGCGTAATCTCGTGCAGGCGGCCCGTCGCTACCCCGAGGCTCGTTTCCACGGCATCGACATATCGAGCGAGATGCTCGCTGCCGCCGGCGACGCGATTTCCTCCGCCGGGCTGCGCGGTCGTGTGCGGCTGGCCTGCGCGGACGCCGCGACATTCGACCCGCGCACGACCTTCGGCAGCGAGAGCTACGACCGCATCTTCATTTCCTATGCGGTGTCGATGATCCCGCAATGGCGTGCCGTCATGGCCGAAGCGTCCCGTCGCCTTGCGCAGGGCGGCGAACTGCATGTCGCCGACTTCGGCGACATGGCAGGGCTTCCAGCCTCGTTCCGCTCGGCCGTACATTCATGGCTGCGGTTGCATCACGTCGCACCCCGCAAAGACCTGTTCGAAACGGCAGCGGGCATCGCCGAAGCCGTCGGCGGCGCGACGCAGGAGCGGCGCCTGCACCGCGGGTTCTCCTGGATTTCGGTGATACGCCGTCCGGCGGCTGCCTGATCGTCAGCGCCTGCGGTAAAGCCAGAGCGTGACCGGCGCCAGAAGCACGGTCAGTGCCACCGGTGCCGCGAGCGCCAGCGCAATCTGCGTGGCGTCGCTGTTGCCGCTCATCAGCCCGCGCATGGCGGTGGTCATCAGCGAAACCGGGTTCACGTCGACAAAGGCGCGCAGCCAACCGGGCATGGTTCCCGGATCGACCATGATGTTCGACGCGAACACCAGCGGAAACAGGAAGGTGAAGCCGAACGTCATCACCGTCATCGGCGTGCGTACCAGCAGGCCGAGCACGATAAAGACCCAACCCATGCCGAAGCCGATGGCGATGAGCAGGGCGAAGGCTGCGACCACGCCGACGATACCTGCTTCCGGGCGATAGCCGAGAATGAGCCCGATGGCGAGGATGATGCCGCCGGCAATCAGATGGCGCAGTATGTCGCCGACCATCAAGCCGGCAAACGGCGCCAGCGACCAGATCGGCAGCGAGCGGAATCGGTCGAAAAGCCCCTTCGACAGGTCCGTCGAAAGCCCCATGCCCGAATAGACCGCATTGAAGACGACCGTCTGGACGAGAATGCCCGGCAGGAAGAACTGCAGATAGTCGCCGGTCGAACCCGCCAGCGCGCCACCGAACACGAAGGTGAACAACAGCGTGAACATGATGGGCGTCATCACGAGGTCGAAGAGCTGCTCCGGCACATGCTTGAACTTCAGCACCGCACGCCAGCCGAACACCAGCGCGTTGGAAAGCGCCGACGGCTCCTTCGGCCGCGCGACCAGCCGCAGGATCTGCGCGAGGGCTGCGGGAGACGTCTCGCTCATGCCGGTTTGTCCGTGTTTGCGTGTTGGTCGGCCGGTCCGCCGGTCAGGGCAAAGAACACTTCGTCTAGGCTTGGCGAGCCCATCGAGAAGTCGGCGGGCTCGATCCCGGCTTCGATGAGCGCGGAGAGCGCTTCGCTGGCCGCCTGGGCCGATCCCGCCATCACCGAGAGCCTGCCGCCCTCGACGCCGCGCTGGACCGTTCCGCCAAGCTTCTCCGCCAGCAGCCGCTCGGCCTGGTCGAACTGGTTCGGATCGGCGAGCGCGATATGCAGGAAGCCAGAGCCCGTCGCGGCCTTCAGCTCGCGGCTGGTGCCCTCGGCGATCTTCCTGCCGTGGTCGATGACGACGATACGCGCTGCAAGCTGGTCCGCCTCGTCGAGATATTGCGTCGTCAAGAGCACGGTGACGCCGGTCGCCGCCAGCGCCCGGATGATGCGCCAGACGCCCTGCCGGACCTTGGGGTCGAGGCCGGTCGTCGGCTCGTCCAGGAACAGCACGCCGGGCGTGACGATCAGCGAGGCGGCGATGTCGAGGCGCCGCCGCATGCCGCCGGAATAATCCTTCACCTGTTTTCCGGCTGCGTCGGCAAGGTCGAAGGCAGCCAGCAGCTCGTCCGCGCGCGCCTTGGCCTGTCCGCCCCTGAAACCCCAGAGGCGCGAGATCAGAACGAGGTTTTCGCGTCCGGTCAGGTCTTCGTCGAGCGAGGCGAACTGCCCCGTCATGGCGATCGAGCCGCGCACGGCCTGCGGTGCGCTGACAAGGTCGTGGCCCATCACCGTGGCCGTGCCGGCATCGGGCTTGGTGAGCGTAGCCAGCATGCGCATCAACGTGGTCTTGCCCGCGCCATTGGGTCCGAGAATGGCAAAGATCATACCGCGCGGCACGTCGAGATCGATGCCATCGACGGCGCGAAGCGTGCCGAAGGATTTCGCCAGCCCACGCGTTGAAATGGCGAGCGCTGGTTGCTGGCCGGACAAGATCGCTCGCGCGGAGGGCGTTTCGTTCACTGTCTTGCTTCCATGTTTCAGGTGCCGGCGTGCTGCGACCTCGGGTGGCGGGCCGGGCGCACGCATATAGCAGCTTAGATGTGCCTTTTGAACGGCGCCGCCCGGCGCGCAGCGCAGCCAACTGACAACACCCTGACGGGAGGCCGGCGGGTGGTCAGCGCCCCGCGGCGTCCTGCATGGCCAGCTTGAGTTGGGCGACGAAGTTCTCGGCGTAGCTGGACAGGGCCGCGTCCTTGCGCATGCCGACGAAGGTCTGGAACGTCGTCTCCTCGGCAATCGGAATGACCGCGATCTCGTCACTGCGCATGTCGGCGACGGTGAAGATGTCGAGCACGGCAACGCCGAGGTTCTGCTTCACCAGCGCACAGACGGTCGTCCCGAACCTGGCGCGGATGGCGATCTCGTAGTCCAGCCCCTCGCGCGCGAAGATGCCCGCCATGATGCCGCCGAAGGGGTCGTTCGGGTCGATGCCGATCAGTTGGTACTTCACGATGTCGGCCGCCTTCACCGCCTTCTGCTGCGACAGCGGATGGCCGGGGGCGGTGATGCAGACAAGATGCCCCCTGGCCAGCGGCTCGAAAGTGAGCGACGGATGCTCCAGCCGATAGCTCATCACCGCCAGCTCGCCCTTTTCGAGCAGCAGGAAATCGATCGCGTCTTCCAGCTTGATGACGTCGAAGCTGATCCGCAGATCGGGATGAAGCGCATGCACGCCGGCAATAGCGCGCGGTACCATCACATTGGCTATGCTTGGCACGGAGGCGATGGACAGCTCCGCGCCCTTGCCCCGCTCGAGCTGGTTGATGGAGAATTGCAGGTCGCCGAGCTTCTTGTGAACGTCCTGCAGCAAGTCGAAGAGCGTTCGAGCCTCGGGCGAGGGTACGTAGCGGCCGCCCTTGCGTACGAAGAGCTTGATACCCAGCACGGATTCCAGATGCTTCATTGTCCGGCTGACGCCGGGCTGCGCGACGTTGAGCATGCGCGCGGCGCCGGCGACGCTGCCGGCAACCATCACGGCGCGGATGACTTCGATCTGGCGCAGGGTCAGCATTGCGCCGCGACAATGCCTCGCTGCGGCTCGCCAGTCCAGCGCCTGCGGTCGAAACATTGTCCCATTGACAGGTGACGGGCACGCAAGGACATAAGCGGCGCATGACCCAGGCTTCCCACGACATCTCACTCGACGCTGACACCGAGATCGCCATCCGGCAGAACCTGACGCTCGTCGCTCTCGGCAAGCGGCCGGCCGACGTGGCGCTGCGGGTCGGTCGCCTGCTCGACGTTCACACCCGCACATGGCTTTCCGATCAGGAGGTCGTCATCAGCGGGCGGCGTATCGCCTACGTGGGCGATGCGGGCACCTGGCCGGGCCAGGTCGCGAAGCGGGTCCACGAGCCCGATCTGGCCGCGGTCCCGGGGCTCGGCGAGGTTCACAAGCACATCGAAAGTTCGCATCTGACGCCCGAGTGGGAGGCAGCACTCGTCCTGCCGCGCGGCAACACCTGGACCTGCGAGGCCAGCCACGAATTCTCCAACGTCAACGGTGCCCGCACGCTCGACTTCTGGCTGGCAGCGCGGCGTGCCGGTTCGCCGCTCAAGATATTTCCGCTGCCGGGCTCGGCCGTGCCGCCCACGGGCTACGAGCATGGCGGCGGATGGCTCGGCTATGACGAGCAGCGCGACTTCCTGCGCGAAAGCCTGATGGTGGCCGGGCTGGACGAGGTGATGGACTGGCCGGCGGTCTGGAATCCCGACAACCCGTCCTACGGCCGGCTATGGGGCATGATCCGCGCGACCTTCGAGCAACGCGGCGTCGTAGAGGGCCATGCGGCGGGCATTCGCGACATGCCAACCATCAACGCCTTCGCTGCCGCCGGGCTTGCTTCGGACCACGAGGCGTGGACCCTCGAGGAGTTCTGGGACAAGCTTTCGCGCGGCCTGTTCATGGAGTTGCGCCCGCACACGCTTCCCGAGGTCGTAGCAGGCCTTCTGGACAAGGGGCTCGCCGACTGGTCGCAGGTTTCGCTGACGACCGACGACCGCAGTGCCTCCGACACGCTCGAACTCGGTGCGACCGATCACAACGTTCGGCTGGCGATCAAGGCGGGGCTTGCCCCGGAGATCGCCGTGCAGTGCGTGACGATCAACCCGGCCCGCCACATGCGGCTGACCCCTTGGGTCGGCTCGCTCGCGCCGGGGCGGTATGCCGACATCGTGCTGTTGTCTGACGTCGCGGATTTCGAGATCGCAAAGGTCTGGGCCGACGGCGCTCAGGTTTCCGAGGGCAAGACCTACCTGCCCGACGTGCCGAAAATCGACTGGCCGGACTGGGCGGCGGATACGATCAATATCGGCAGGACGCTGGAAGCGGAGGATTTCGCCATACAGGCCGCGCCCGGCCGTGCGACGATGACGGCGGCCGTGCTGCGCCCGTTCCACTGGGCCGACGATTTCCTCACCTTCGAGTTGCCCGTACGTGACGGTCTGGTGCAGCGCGACGAAAGCCGAAACATCACCAAGTTCGCCATCGTCGATCGCTTTTCGGGCACCGGCGCGGTCTCGAAGATGTTCTGGCTCGGCTGTGGTCCCCGCACGCCCGAGACCGCGCTCGCCTGCTCGATGGCGCATGACAAGCACAATGTCTGGTGTGTCGGCTCGTCGGATGCCGCGATGGCGAAAGCCGTCAACGCACTGGCCGAAAACAGGGGCGGGTGGGCGCTGGTGCGTGAAGGCGAGGTGGTTGCCCGCGTCCGCTACGAGATCGCGGGGCTGATGTCGTGCCGCCCGGCAGAGGCGCTGCACGAGGAGATGCAGCATCTCTATGCCGAGGGCGCAAAGGTCGACTGGATGTACGAGCCGACCTTCCATCCGCGCTGGCTGCCGGGTTTCCCCGAGCGGCTGGCATTCGCCACGCTGACCTGCGCGCCGTGGCGCTGGGTGCTGGTGGCGCCTAGCGAGCATGCGCCGCAGGGCCTGGTCAACGTCCAGACGGGCGAGACGCATCCCGTCGTGTTCTGACGGGCATCAGCGTCGGGGCATGCCCTTCGGGCCGAGCGCGCGCTGTTGGGCAGCGATCCGGAACTGGGCATTCGGCGCGCCGTAGCCCTGATAGCCGTTGCGCCGTTCGACCACTTCGAGAAACAGGCCCTCGCCGAAGAGCGGGCTGTAGAGCTGGAAATACTCCCCGCCGTCGATGTCTCGGTCGTAGAGAATGTTGGCCTCGCGCAGCCGGTCGGCCAGCTCCGGGGCAAGACCCAGCCGCGCCTCCAGATCGTCATAGTAGTTGCGCGAGATCTGCAGGGTGGCAAAACCCGCGGCCTTGATCGCCTCGGCCGTCGCGAAGATGTCGGCGCTGGAGAATGCGAGATGCTGGACGGATGAGCCGAAGCTTTCGGCAACGAAGCGGCCGGCCAGCGTGCGTCGGCTCTCCGCACCGTTGAGCGTCAGCCTGAACCGGCTATCGAGACCCTCCACAACCTGGCTGCGCACGAGACCAGCGGGATCGACGACGTCGACGACGGGGGATTTTCGTGTCGCGAAGATCGAGGTGTAGAAGAGCAGCCAGCTCAGCATCTCGTCGGTGTTCATGGTCTGCGCGACGTGGTCGATTCGCCGTAGGCCTGCGCCGGCTGCTGTCGGCTCCATCGTTTCGAACTCGATGTCCCAGACGCGCGACAGTCCCGACGGCTCGTCGATGAAGTAGAGAACGCTGCCGCCGACGCCGCGAATCGCCGGGACTTCGAGTTCGCCCGGCCCGCGCGGTTCGAAAAAGACTTCCGCCCCGAGCGCGGTCGCGCGTTCCACGGTCGCCTTTGCGTCTTCCACGCGCAGTCCGATCGCATAGGCGGAAAGGCCGTGGACGGTATGCGACGAGTGCGCGAAGCCTTCCTTGCCGGTGTTGATCACGATGTTGATGTCGCCTTGGCGGTAAAGGACCACATCGCGGTTGCGATGCCGGGCGGCGAGCGTGAACCCCATCGAGACGAGAAGCTTTGCAAGCCTTTGCGCTTCATCCTCGTTTGCGGCGAACTCGACGAACTCCACCCCTTCCACCGCCACCCGGTCCGGCATTGGCGGCAGTTCGACCGGCACCGGCTCGCTGCGCCGCACCTGGTCCATGAGGTAGATGAGCGACCTGTGTCCGTCGGCAGCGATGGAACGGGCCGAGCCGCCGCGAAACTGGTCGTTGAAAATCTCCAGCGAGACCGGCCCGGCATAGCCGGTCGCGGCGACCGCGCGCATGAAGTCGGCCACCGGCAGGTCGCCCTCGCCGGGCATGTTGCGGTAGTGGCGGCTCCACTGGAGCAGGTCCATGTCGAACTTCGGCGCATCGGCGAGTTGGACGATGAAGATGCGGTCTCCGGGGATCGACCGGATCGAAGCGACGTCTATCTCGCGTGCCAGCGTGTGGAATGAATCGAGGATCAGCCCGATATTCGGATGGTCGGCCCTGCGCACCACCTCCCATGCGTCGCGATGATCGTTGATGAAGCTACCCCAGGCGAGCGCCTCGTAGCCGACCCGCAGGTCCCGCTTCGCAGCGCGTTCGCCAAGCTCCCGGAAGTCGGCCGCCGCGCGGTCGATGCCGCCAAGCGCGACCGGCGACACGCTGGAGCAGATCAGCATCAGGTCGGTCCCGAGCTCCTGCATCAGATCGAATTTGCGCTCTGCGCGGTCGAAAGCGCGGCTCCGCTGCGGTTCGGGCAGCCCTTCGAAATCGCGGAAAGGCTGGAACAGCGTGATCTCGAGCCCGTGGTCGCGCACCATCCGGCCCACCTCCGCCGGCGACTCGTCGAAAGCGAGAAAATCGTTCTCGAATATCTCGATGCCGTCAAAACCTGCTTCCGCAATCGCGGCGAGCTTCTCCTTCAGGTCTCCGCTAATCGAGACCGTGGCGATGGATGTCTTCATGTTCGACCCGTGGCTTGTGCGCGCGACCGCGGCTGCGCGCTGACTCCCCATCCCATCAAGTGGGCGAGCACGAAATGAAGTCAAATACCAAGAATGGGAAGAATCATAACATGACGTTATAGTTCGGCAGCATTGACCCTGGACGTCCCGGCGCTCGGTGCATCGGCATAGAGCGCTGCGTACCAAAGGCGTGAAACCGTCGACGCCACCATGTCGGGATCGTCTGCAAACTCCACCAGCGGCGGATTCGTGCGGCCGTAGATCTTGAGCAGCAGTTCGTCGACCATGCTGATCAGGCAGTAGGTACGCAACCGCAGCTCCGGCAAATCATCATCGTCGATCTGCACACTCCTGCGCAGCCGCCGGATCATGCGCTCCGACATGCCCCGGTCCGCAAGCCGGCCGACCTGGGCAATCATCTCGTCCTCATCCTTGAGATGAAAATGGCAGCGCATCAGTCCGACATTCTGCCGGAAACAGTAGACGTAATGGCGGTTGCCGATCTCGATGGCTTCGAGGTCCGAGGCCTCTCGCGGGACGGGTGGCCGTGAGGTGCGGATGAAGTCGAAATAGTCGGCAAGCGTCTTGGCGATGACCTCGCGTTTCCCGGCGAAGTAGCGGTAGAAGGTTCCGTGCGCCAGCTTTGCCTGCTCGGCGATCATGTCGACAGAGACGGAGTGATAGGCCTTGGTGCGCAGCAATGTCGCCGTCGCAATCTCGATCTGCAACTCGGTTCTGACCGTTTTCCTGTCGTTGCGAGCGTTCGCAAGCTTCTGCTCGAGAAACTCGACGTAGTCGTGCATGGCCTTTCGCCTCTTCAGTTGTCTGACCAGCCATAGCAACGCCGACGCCCGTTCGCAAAGCCGCTTGACAAAAAATGACAATGCCGTCACTTTTTGAATTGAGGGATGGAGAGACCGATCTGACCATGGCAACCAAAGGTTCATCGATCGAGTTCAGAAGCGTGCGGAAGACCTACGGGAGCTTCGTCGCGCTCGAGGATTTCTCGATGACTGTGGCGCCCGGCGAGTTCATGACGCTGCTGGGCCCCAGCGGCTCCGGCAAGACCACGGCACTCAACTGCCTCGCCGGTTTCATCGACATCGGCGATGGCGACATCCTCATCGACGGCGTCTCGATCGCCCGTGTGCCGACGGAGAAGCGCGGCATCGGCATGGTCTTCCAGAACTACTCGCTGTTCCCGCACCGTTCGGTCATGGGCAATGTCGCCTTCCCGCTCGAAATGCGCGGCATGGCGCGCGACGAGGTCAGGCGGCGTTCGCTGGCGGCGCTGGAGATGGTGCGCCTCGATGGGCTCGCGGATCGGATGCCCCACGAACTTTCCGGCGGTCAGAAGCAACGCGTGGCCTTTGCGCGCGCGGTGGTGTTCGAGCCAAGCGTGTTGCTGATGGACGAGCCGCTCGGCGCGCTCGACCTCAAGCTGCGCGAGACCCTGCAATTGGAGATCAAGCAGTACCAGCGCCAGATCGGCTGCACCGTGATCTACGTAACCCACGATCAGGGCGAGGCGCTGACGCTTTCCGACCGCCTGGCCGTCATGGACAAGGGCGTCATCCAGCAGCTCGGAACACCACAGGAGCTCTACGACCAGCCCGCATCGCGCTTCGTTGCTTCCTTCATCGGCTCCAACAACATCCTCAAGGTTTTCCGCTCGGAGGGCTCGACCGTGAGCATCGAGGGACTGGGCGCGATCGAGATGACCGGCCGCGAGCCGCCGAGCCGCGGCTACGTCGCGCTGCGGCCCGAGCACATCAGGCGTACGCCGAACGGGCGGGCAGCCGCGACGCTGGAGCAGGCGGTCTTCTTCGGAAATGCCATCCGCTACGTGCTGCGCGGGACGGACGAGAAGGAAATCTCGTTCACCGAACCGCGCAGCGGCGCGGTCGACGTACCGGCACCTGGTACCGAGGTCCGTTTCGATTTCGACGACAGTAGCCTGACTTATCTCCCGGCCTGAGCCGGGGACGCATGGGGAACTCAACAAAGCTTCAAAGGAGCGTCACATGGTGAATCTGACGAGACGTGCATTTGGTATCGGCGCAGCTTCCGTAGCGCTGGGGGCGTTGAGCGCGCGCATGGCCGCCGCTCAGGACGTGACGATTGTGGTCAACGGTTCGGGCGGCTCGCTGGCCGAGGTGCTGAAGAAACTCTTCGAGGATCCGTTCACCGAGCAGACCGGCATCAAGGTGCGCGCGACCGCGCCCGTCTCCCTGCCGAAGCTCAAGGCGATGGTGGAGTCCGGCAATGTCGAATGGGACCTCACCGAATTGAACGGCGATGACGTCGTGCTTGCGACGAAGGAAGGATGGCTCGAAGAGATCGACTATTCGATCGTCGATCCCGAGAACGAGCTTCCCGAGATGGCCAAGCTGCCCACCGCCATGGTGCGCGCATCCTACTCGACCGTTCTTGGGTTCCGGACCGACCGCTTCCCCGAAGACAAGCAGCCGAAGACGTGGGCGGATTTCTGGGACGTTGAGAACTTCCCCGGACCACGCTCGCTCGAGAACTCACCCAAGTGCAATCTCGAATTCGCGCTTCTCGCCGACGGTGTTCCGCTCGACAAACTCTACCCGCTCGATGTCGACCGGGCTTTTGCAAAGCTGGACGAGATCAAGGACCACATCCCGGTCTGGTGGGACAATGGTGCCCAGCATGTCCAGCTCCTCGTCGATGGCGAGGTCAATATGACGTCCTGCTGGAACGGCCGCATCACGCCGCTCAAGAGCGAGGGCCGCCCGGTCGAAATAAGCTGGGCCGGCGGCGCATTGCTGCTTTCCTACCTCGGCATCCCCAAGGGAGCCAAGCACCCCACGGAAGCGATGCAGTTCATGAAATTCCGCATGGACCCCGTCGCCTCCGCCGAATTCGTGAAGGTCATGCCGTATCCGGGTTTCGTGCCGGGCATGATGGAGCTGCTGGAGCCGGAATTCGTGGCAACGCTGCCGACCGCGCCTGAAAACGCCGAGCAGCAGTTCGCGTTCAATTCGAGCTGGTGGGCCGAAAACCTCGAAGAGGTCCAGAACCGCTGGAACGAATGGCTTCTGATCTAGACGGCGTCCTCCCAAGATGACCATGAGAAGGCCGATCATACTTTTGCTGCTTGCACCGGCTGTGCTGCTGGTCGGCCTTCTTTTCGTGGCGCCGCTGGTCGGCGTGATGAGCCTTACCGTCCATGACGGCATCGGGTTTACGGCTGACCCGATCCGCGAATTGCTGGATTCGCGTGTGGCTCTGGTTGTGCTCGAGCGCACCTTCATGCTGGCGGCGTCGGTGACGGCGATCTGCCTGCTGCTCGGCTATCCGGCCGCCTACTTCATGAGCAGCCTGCGGCCCCGGGTGCGCGCCTATCTGACCTACCTGATCCTGCTGCCCTTCTGGGTCAGCATCCTCATCCGCACCTACACCTGGATCGTGATCCTGGGGCGCGAGGGCATTGTCAACACCGGCCTTGGGGCACTTGGCCTGGCGCCGGTCCAAATCCTCTACACCAATGTCGCCGTGCACATCGGCATGGTCCAAATCCTGTTGCCGATCGTCATCATCACCTGCCTGGCGTCCATGCTCGACATCGACAAGGACCTGATGAAGGCGGCCCGCTCGCTGGGCGCCTCGCCTGCGCAGTCGTTCTGGAAGGTGTTCTTTCCGCTCAGCGTCAGCGGCGCCGCGACCGGCGGCCTGATCTGCTTCATCCTGTCGCTGGGCTTCTTCGTGACGCCGGCCCTGCTTGGCGGTCGGCGCAGCATCATCATCGCCAACCTGATCGACCTTCAGGTGCATCAGACACTCAACTGGGGTTTTGCGGCAGTGCTCGCGACCGCCCTGCTGGCGATCACGCTCGCCTGCCTCGGCGTGTTCTGGCTGCTCATGCGCCGGCGGGTGGAATTCAGCGGCGCGGGGCTGGGTCGATGAAACGACTGCTGGCCGTCTATTTCTTTCTTCTGGTCGGGTTCCTCATCCTGCCCCTGATCTTTCTCGTGCCGATCTCGCTGTCGGCCAGCCAGTTTCTGGAGTTTCCGCCCACCTCGCTGTCGCTGCGTTGGTACGCGGCCTTCTTCGAGGACCCGACCTGGGTCGGCGCGGCGATCCTCAGCTTCCGCGTCGGCATCGGCGCGACCGCCCTCAGCCTCGTCGTCGGCACGCTTGCCTCGATTGCGCTGGTGCGCGGCAACTTTCCCGGCAAGAGCGCGCTGACGGCGATCTTCATAGCGCCCTTGATCCTGCCGACAGTCGTTCTGGCGCTCGCGCTCTATATCGTGTTCCTGCGCTGGCAGCTCGTGGACAATGTCTTCGCACTCACCTTGGCGCATGCGATCGTGGCGCTGCCCTATGTCGTCATGATCGTCTCGGCGAGCCTGCGCCGCTTCGACACCACCATTGAGCGCGCCGCCCGCGTGCTGGGCGCCGGGCCGATCAAGGCATTCATGCTGGTTACGCTGCCTTATCTGGTTCCGTCGATGTTCGCGGCAGGCATTCTCGCCTTCTTCGCGTCCTTCGACGAGCTGATCATCACGCTCTTCGTTTCGGGCGGTGCGCAGACGCTGCCGGTCCGCATCTGGAACGATCTCGGCCTGAAGCTCGACCCGACGGTGCCTGCCGTCGCCGTGATGCTGACCATGCTCAGCATCGTCGGCATGGGCATCGGCGAAGTCATCCGCCGCCGCAACGAACAACGCTATCAATCCGCAACACCTCCCGAGGCCTGACATGACTGCAACCGCGCCCGCCCCCGGCAGCGACTGGGCAACCCTTTCCGGCGACGTCGAAAGGCTGGTCGCCGAGATCGAGGCAACCAGACTGCCGCCGAACATCTGGTCGCTTGTCGACGGTGCGGTCGCAGCCAATGGCGAAAAGCCGATGTGGACCTTCTTCGAGGAAAGCGAGGGCGGCACCGCGACCTATGACGAAGTCAGGGCACGGGTAGAGCGCACCGCGGCTGCCCTCTACGAGGCTGGCGTTCGCAAGGGAACCCACGTCGCCGTCATGCTCCCGAACATGCCGCAATTCCCTGCCACATGGCTGGCGATTGCCCGGCTTGGTGCCGTGATGGTGCCGGTAAACATCAACTATACCGGCCGCGAGCTGCACTATGTGCTGACCGATTCGGATGCGACCTTTCTGGTTATCCATGGCGACTGCCTCAAGGCCTACGAGGCCCTTGGCAGCGACGCGCCTCTTGCGCCGGAAAACCTCCTCGTGGTGGACGGCGATGCCGGTTCGGGACGCTCGCTCGCAAGCCTTCAGCACGAGGCGCCGGCGCTGCCGGCAGACCTGCCCCAGCCGGCGATCGATGACCTCGTCAACATCCAGTACACCTCAGGCACGACGGGCTTTCCCAAAGGCTGCATGCTCACCCATCGCTACTGGCTCACGCTGTCGCTCGTGGCCGGCATGCGCGGCGGGGCGGACGAGCAGGCGACCAACATCCTTGTGGCCCAGCCCTATTTCTACATGGACCCGCAATGGCTGACGCTGATGGCGATGCGCGCCGGCGGCCAGATATTCGTTGCCCGCCGCGCAAGCTCGTCCCGCTTCATGGACTGGGTCCGCAAATACGAGATCCACTACTGCCTGTTTCCCGAGATCGTCTACCAGCAGCCGCCCGATCCGCTGGACGGGCAGAACAGCCTCAAGCGGGTATCGATCTTCGGCTTCGACCGGGAGCGCCATGCCGATCTCGAGCGGCGCTTCAACACCATTGCGCGTGAATCCTTCGGCATGACGGAGGTCGGCTCCGCGCTGTTCCTGCCGCGCGAGGCGACCCACATGGTCGGTTCGGGATCGTGCGGGCGGCCGTCGCCGTTTCGCGAGGCCAAGATCGTCGACGAGCACGGCGAGGAGGTGCCCGCCGGCACGGTCGGCGAACTGTGCATCCGCGGTCCCGGCATCATGCAGGGCTACTACAAGAAGCCGGAAGCAAACGCATCGTCTTATTTCGGCGACTGGTTCCGCACCGGCGACCTCTTCTGGAAGGACGAGCAGGGCTTCCACTATATCGTCGGCCGTCTCAAGGACATGATCCGCCGTAGCGGCGAGAACATTGCCGCCCGCGAGGTTGAGGCGGTGCTGCGCGAGCATCCCGCCATCCTCGAAGCCGCCGCCGTCGGCGTGAAGGACACGGCGCGCGGCGAGGAGGTGAAAGCCTATATCGTGCTGCGGCCTGGCAAGTCACCGGATGACGCGCCGCCCGCCGCGATCTTCGAACACTGCGCCACGAGGCTCGCCGCGTTCAAGATTCCGCGCTTCATCGAGTACCGGGACGCGCTGCCCAAGACCCCATCCGAGAAAATCGCCAAGCAGAAGCTGGTGGCGGAGAAGGCCGACCTCAGGTCGGGCAGCTTCGACCGCGTTGCCGGCGCCTGGCTCTGAACCACGAGAGGTTACCGAATGCCGATAGAATACGAACGCAAGGGCAAGATCGGATATTTCACCATCCGCAACGGAAGCGTGAACCCGATGACGCCGGCCATGCACAAGCAGCTCTACGGCCACATGCTTGAGTTCCTGGCGGACGACAATGTGCATGTGGGTATCATGCAGGGGGCCGGCGACCGGGCCTTTTCCGCCGGCGATGACATCAAGACGCCCTACGCCAAGTTCGACACACCGATGGCCGAGCTGGAATATTACCTGGCGCCGAAGCATCGCATGGAAACCAAGGAGCCGGATACGTTCAGCTGGTCGCGCGACGTGCTCGCGCTCGATCGTTTCAAGCCGATCATCGCGGCCGTGCGCGGCTACTGTTTCGGTCAGGGCATGATCTATCTAAGCCACCTGACCGATATTCGCGTGGCCTCCGAGGACGCAAAATTCGGTTTCCCGGAAATCGCTTATGGCATGGGCGGCGCCGGCGGTTCGACGCGTCTGTCGCGTTTCATTCCACATACCGTGGCTATGGAGATGTTGCTGACCGGCGATCCGCTGGATGCGCAACAGGCGCTACGCGCCAACCTCGTCAACGCGGTGGTGCCGGCCGATCAGGTGCTTGCCAAAGCGGAAGCTTACGCCGAACGCATCGCACGCCACCCGCTCGTTGCACTGCGCGTCGAGATGGAAGCTTCGCTGCGCGGCATGGACATGTCGCGTCAGGGCGCGCTCGACCATGCCAAGAACCTCTACCGGATGCAGCGTCTGGCCTATGGCGGCGAGGAGCGGGTGAAGGAATTTCTCTACAAGCAGGATTAGCCGGCTTGCCGGTACCATCTGAGCGCCGCGGCGAAAGGTTTCGCCGCGGCCTCTGGGCGCAAAAGGCTCAACCGGCGTGCTTGCGTACCACGCCGTAAACGATGTTGCGGTTGGTGCCGTAGAAAACCTCCGCATCGACGGTGTTCTTGTCCACGGACCCGTTGATGATGTCCCACATGTCGTCGGCCGAGCGCAGGATCAGCGGCCAGTCCATGAAGGTCTCCATGTAACCGTCTGTCGTGATCTCGTCGCTGAAATTGGCGAACAGGAACTCGCCGCCCGGCTTCACGAACTCCATCGCGCGCTGCATCAGCCGGATACCGACCGCACGCGGCAGATAGTCGTACAGACCGGACGCATAGACGAGATCGAACGTGCCGAGATTGTAGGCGCGGCGCAGGATGCCCTTGACCGACCCGTCGATTGCCTCCACCGCCGTGCCCGCCAGGTCGCGGTTGACGATACCGACGCTGATGGGGTCCTGATCGAGCCCCACCCAGCGCTTCAGCTTCTTCTGCGCCAGCGCGCTCGACAGTTCTGCTTCGCGAAGATGTCCGCAGGCGATCGCAAGAACCTCCGCGTTCTCGACGCGTTCGGCGGTTGCATCCACCGTTCGCGCAAGGATGTCACGCCGCTCGCGACCTGCGGCCGAACTCGCCGCTTCGCTGGTGTAGGCGTAGATTTCTCGCCCAAGCTCGGTGGAGGAGGCGACGATCTCATCCGCGCTCGGATGCTTGTAATAGATGTCGAGCAGGCTGGCGTCGCCCGAATAGCCGCGCGGTTTGTCGAAAGACCAGCGGGTAAAGGGGTCCTGTTTGAGGAATGCGGAGACGGGATGTTCCTGCGCCAGCGGGATGAGCTGCTGCCAGACGGCGGGGCTTACCTGGTTTCGCAATTCGTGCAGGCGGCCGGCCAGACGATCGACGATCGTTGCCGCAGGCTCCCCTGCCTCGAAGCCTTGACGCGCCAGATCGAGCATCAGCGCAAGCTGCGCGGTCTTTTCTCCTACAACTGCGGCATCGGCGACATCCGCCGCTGGCGCGTGCTTCTTGATGAGCTGGGAGGTGATGAGACTCTGCTCATCAAGCTTCAATTCGGAGCCTTGCGCCACGGTAATCCCCTTCAATGCTACCAAATGGAGTATAGACGGATTGGCCACGATGCGAAACAATTTCATCAATTTTGTTTAAAAGCTTATGGTTTAGCATCCACTGGCCGACGGCTCCGGTGTGTGGTTCTTAACCCTTCATTAGCGTAACTTGATGTTTTCGGTTGGTGGGCCGGGCGCGCGGACGGGGGAATTAAGACATCCCCAGCAACTGCGCTGTTATTGGAAGCGATTGTTGCGAAGGAAGGTGCATGCAACTATCCGCCGATATCGCCCGAAAGGTCGTTGAAGCGCGGTCGCGCCCACGTTCGAGCTTGGCTGACCCCAAGCTGATGAATTTGCTGTTGCAGCGCAATGCCGGTGAAAACCGGCATATCGTGCGCTGGGGCATGTGGGCTGCTGTGCTCAGCTACATGGCCTACGGTGTGTTCGACTGGTTTCTGTTTCCCGACATCGCCGCCAGACTGGTGATCGCCCGCACTGCCGTTGGGGTCATATTCCTCGCAGCGATCGAGATGGGTGTCCGGCGTGGTATATCGCTCGCAGGACTCCACCTGATTGCGGCTTCGGCCATCGTGACCGGCGCTGTTGCGTGGCTGCTCCTCGCGCTTGGTACCGCGCATCAGGAGGCTTTGTCCTACTTCATCGTCTTCGGCATCGTCTTCGTGCTTGGCGCCAATCTGTTCTTCAACTTCCGTTTCATGCTGTCGGCGATCTCCTCGACGATCATCGCGGTGGTTTTTGTCGCGGCGACACTGTTCGTCCTGCAGTCCGACCTTGCTTCGCGCATCGTGGTCGCCGCTCTGTTCGTAAACTGTCTCGTTTTCTCCTTGTATCTGTCGTGGCGTCTCGGGGTTGAGAGGTACTGGACTTTCCTTGAGGCCTTACAGGCTAAGACCCAGGAACAGGCGGCGATCGAAAAAGGCCAGGAACTGGTCGAAATCGCCAATACTGACCCTCTGACCGGATTGAGGAACCGCCGCGCGATCGCGCGCGACTTCCTGGAGCTTTACCGAGAATGGTCGAGGGAGAACTATGAGATCGGCATCATCCTCGTCGATGTGGATCACTTCAAGCGGTTCAACGATCGGCTTGGCCACCAGGCCGGCGACGATTGCCTGATCCGACTGGCCCAGGCCTTCGTGGAGACGGCCGAAGCCAACGATGCGATCGTCGGACGCTATGGCGGCGAGGAGTTCATCGTGCTTTGCCGCGTTGTCGACACGACACGTCTGCGTGAGGTCGCGCAGGAATTTTGCCGCGCGGTCGAGCAGTTGCGCATCTATCACCCGGACCGTGGAGACGGCATCGGCATCGTGACCATCAGCGCCGGCGCATCGCTGACATCCACCGAAAATGGTGCCGAGTTCCGGGCGATCCTGCAGGAGGCCGACCGCGCCCTCTACGTCTCGAAATTCGCCGGCCGGGCACGGGTGACGATCTACGATCCGCGCACTGTGGGTGTCGACCGCTCAAGCGAGAACCTGACGGATCTGTTGAAGCACGCCGTTGAAAGGCAGCTTATCTCCGTGGTTTACCAGCCGATATTCGAGCTCGATACCGGCCGGTTGCTCGGACACGAAACGCTCATGCGGCTGCGCGAGGTCGACGGGCGCGCGATCAGTCCCGATGTCTTCATCCCTGCGGCCGAGCAGAGCGGCGCGATCGTCGATCTGGGTATGTGGGTCATCGATCAGGCCTGCGCCGACATGGCGCGGTCCGGGCTCGGCACCGTGATTGCGGCGAACATCTCTGCCGTTCAGCTCAAGGCCCCGAATTTTTCCCTGCGTGTCGCGGAAATTCTGAACAGGCATGGCCTCGCGCCGCATCAGCTTGCCCTCGAGGTCACCGAGAGGATCGATCTCATTCCCGAGCCGCAGGTCTCTCGCAACCTCGACCACCTCCAGAACCTCGGCGTGCAGATGTGGCTCGATGATTTCGGAACCGGCTATGCCGGGATCGGCTGGCTGCGCCGATTTGAATTCGACATCGTCAAGATCGACCGCAGCTTCCTCAACGAATGCCAGACGGCGCAAGGTGTCCGCATGCTGCATGGCATGGTCAGCCTGTTGCGCAGCCTCGGTCGCACCGTGCTTGTCGAAGGCGTCGAAACCGAAGAGCAGAAGCAGTTGCTCAGGCGACTCGGCGTCGATCTGGTTCAGGGGTATCTGATGGGTCGGCCCGAACCAATCAGCGAGGTTCTGCGCGGCCGGCGCAATCTTGTCGCCTAGCGGCAAGCACCGACCTCCCTATATCCCGGCAATTTCCTCGATGCGTTCCAGGCCACCGGCCTGTTCGGCGAAGAGCGTCCATATCTCCCGCGCGGGCGCTTCCCACGCCGGCCGATCCGCAATCGTATGAAAGTGGGCGCCGGCTGCCTTCGTGACGTCCATGGACCTGCGCTCGTCCTGCCGCATCAGCGCGTTGAAATGTTCCGCGCCTGCCTCGGCGGCCCGTTGGAGTACGTCCCGCCTTTGCGGGTCGAGTTCCTGCCAGAAACTGTCGGCGAAAATCACCGCGCCGACCGCCCTGATATGGCCGGTCAGCGTCACGTGTGGCGCGACCTCGTTCAGGCGGAAGCCGGCATAGGCCGAGATCGTCAGGTCCATCGCATCGACATGCCCGGTCGATAGAGCGTTGTAGGTCTCGGTGATCGGAAGTGCGATCGGCAGCGCGCCGAAGCGTTGCCATAATTCCGCGTGCAGGCGGCTCTGGATGACGCGGATACGTTTGCCATTCATCGCGCCCGGCTCCAGCAGTGGCCGGGGCACCAGCAGATGCCGCGCGCCATAGTCGATAAAGGCCGGTGCGATCAGGCCCTCCCGCTGGAGTTGTTCCTTCAGCCGACCTGCCGTGGCGCTCCGCAGCGCCGCAGCAAGATGCGCGTCGTCGCGAAACAGGAACGGCAGATCGAACAGGATGCATTCCGGCACCCAGGCCGTCAGGTTCGACAAGGTCGAAAGGCTTGCCTGGATCGACCCCAGCCGCATGCCTTCCACGATCTCCTTCTCACCGCCAAGCGCGGCGTTGGGGACGATGTTGAAGGTGAATGCCCCGGGCATCTCGGCTTCGACCAGATCGCGGATGTGGTTCCAGACCAGCGTTTCCGGTTTGTCGTCGCCGAGCAGCGACGCCACCACCAGCGGTGTCTGGGCTGCGGCGCGTCCGGTGACGGCCGGCAGGGCAAGCGTGGCGGAAAAGCCTGCGAGTAGCGAACGGCGCGTGATAGTCATCATGGGCTCCCTGAACTAGAAGAAATACGCCTGAGCCGCGATGCCGAGGCTCATGGTCAGCAATGCGCCGGCCAGCGCCGCGAGATAGGGCGGCATGGCCGCGAATATTCCGGCTGAAGGGTGACCGGTGGTAGCGCCGACGACCTGAACGAGGATCCCGACAGGTGGTGTCAGCCCGCCGATCATCAGGTTGACCACGAGCAGGACGCCGAAGGCGACCGGGTCGATGCCGGCCGCGATCGCCACCGGCAGCAGGATGGGTCCCAACAGCAGGATCGCCGCGCCGATGTCGAGCACGAGCCCTGCCGCGAGCAAAAGCAGGTTGGCGGTTGCCACAACGATGAAGGGGTTCTCACCAAGCGCAAGAACCAGACGGGCCGCGCCCGCGGCCACCCCATCCGTTGCCAGGAGAAACGCAAGCGGTGTTGCCGCGCCGATGAGCAGGATGATGCCTGCCGTCTCGACCCCCGCCTGTCGGAAAGCGGACGCCATTGCGCCCCAGCCAGTCTTTGAGGCAATCGCGGCTGCAAGCGTGTAGGCGGCAGCAAGGGCCGCCGCTTCCGTCGGACTGACGATGCCGAAACGTATGCCGATGACAACGATGAGTCCCAGCCCGAAAAAGGGTGCAGCGCGTGCCGCAAGCAGCCATATGGAGCCGCGCTCGTCGTTTGGTGACGGTGCCTGAGGGGACGAGGAAAGGTGAATGGCTGCGGCGAGTGCCACGGCCAGCATCGCGCCGGCGACGAGCCCACCTGAAAGCAGTGGTCCGACGGGAAGGTTCGTCGCGGCCGCCAGGATGAAGAAGGCGATCGACGGCGGCACGATATTGTCGAGCACGGCCGTGGCGGCAATGATCGCGCATGCGCAGTCCGGCCGGTAGCCTCGCTCGACCATCGGCCGGAAGAAGGTCTTGGCGCTGAACGCTGCGTTGGCGATGGACGAGCCGGAGGCGCCTGAGAAGGTGAGGCTCGTCAGAAGCACGGTCTGCCCGAGACCCGCGCGCCGTCCGCCCACCAGCGCGGCTGCAAACCGCACAAGTCCGTCCGCCATGCGCGAGCCGACAAGCAGCGCCCCGGCCAGCAGGAAGAACGGTATCGCCAGCAGCAGCGACCGGCCCGCGCCCGACAGGATCTGCGCCGCAAGCGCAGGCTCGGTCAGCGGGCTCGCGAAGGCAATCGCCACGAACCCGGCGAGAATGAAGATATGCGGCAGTGGCGCGGCGACCAAAATTCCTGCCAGGATCACAAACAACGCAGCCAGGCTCGGCGGCATGACCGCAAGCGTCAGGCCTGAGGTAACACCTGCCCAGCCGAGCACCGCGAGTGCAGCGGAGATAATGAACCGGCGAAGTTCGCCGCGATGAAGCAGTTGCAGGCATCGCAGGATGATTGCGACCGCCCCGGATACGGCAAGCCCGGCCGGCCTTGTCCATTCCGCCAATCCGAGCAGCGGGGACGTGCCGCCAAGCTGAAGCGCGGCCTGCCACCCGGCCGACACGAGCACAAGCGACGCCAAAAGCACGATCGTCTCCGAGAGCACCTGCCTCACGCTCTCGAACGCAGGCGATGGGGCGAAGAAGTCGACCCGTAATGCGGAGGCATGCCCGGCAACGGGCGGAAATCCGAGGCACACAAGCAACAGCAGCAACCAGCCGCTTGCCTCTTCCGCTCCCAGGAAGCCGCTCGACAGCAGATAGCGCTGGAATACCGTGACCAACACGAGGGCAAGCATCGCAAGCAGGACGAGTCCGCAGACAGCTGCCAGCCCACGCTCCAGAAACCGTGCGATGGCCGCCGCCTGCTTCATCGGGTCTCCCACCAATGGTGGAAATGATGCACCGGCCCGTTCCCGCGACCGACATGCAGCCGATCGGACGCCTGCAAGGCCTTTTGCAGATAGGCCTTTGCCTGTTCCACCGCACCTTCGAGCGTCAGTCCGCTAGCAAGCCCCGCTGCGATCGCCGCCGACAGGGTGCAGCCCGTGCCGTGCGTGTTGGGCGTCTTTACGCGTGGCGCCGCATAACGCGTCGTTCCCTTGTTGGTGACGAGAATATCGACGCTCTCCGCGCCGTTGCCGTGCCCACCCTTGACCAGCACCGCCCCGGCTCCGCTTTTCAGGATCGTCTCGGCCTGCGCGGTCATATCGCGCTCGTTTTCGGCGATGCCGGTGTCTGCCAGCAACGCGGCCTCGGGCAGGTTGGGCGTCACGAGGGCCGCGATAGGCAGCAACTGGTCCCGCAACGCTCCCACCGCGTCGGCCGCCAGCAGCCGGTCGCCGGAGGTCGCAACCATCACCGGGTCGAGCACCGGCCGCACCGCGCGCTGGCTCAGCCGTTCGGCGATCACTGCGATGGTTGCCACGCGCGAGACCATGCCGATCTTGGTGGCGCCGACCGCGATGTCGTCAAAGATCGCGTCGATCTGGTGCCCGACCATCTCCGGCGAGATGTCCTCCACCGCGCGCACGCCGAGCGTGTTCTGCGCGGTGATGGCGGTGACGACGCTGGTGCCGAACACGCCGAGCGCGGAAAAGGTCTTGAGATCGGCCTGGATCCCCGCTCCGCCGCCGCTGTCCGATCCGGCGATGGTCAGCGCAATCGCATTCATGAGCTTTGCCCTCCCAAGGTATCGTCCACTGCCGCGCGCAGCGCTCGCGCGGCCTGCGCGATGTCGGCGGCGCGAAAGATTGCGGAGATGACCGCGACCCCGGATGCACCGGCGGCGACGGCTTCACGGGTGCGTTCCACGTCGATCCCCGCGATCGCACCGACGGGCAGGTCGGCGCGTGCCGCGGCAATCTTCCGCCGCAGGGTCGTAAAGCCGTCGAGACCGACAGGCGGGTCCGGATTGTCCTTCGACAGCGTCTCAAACACGCCGCCGATGCAGGCATAGTCGATGGGCGCGTCGATGGCGGCATCGGCATCGGTTGCATTCTTCACGGTCAGCCCGATGATCGCATTCGTGCCGAGAAGCTGCCGCGCGGTCGCCGCCGGCATGTCGTCCCGGCCGAGATGAACGCCGTGCGCTCCGGCAGCCATCGCAACGTCAAGCCTGTCGTTGACGACGAGCGGTACGCCGCTGCCGGCTATGGCCTCGCGGATCGCGATAGCGTTCTCGATCATCGCCCGGGTCGAGGCATGCTTGTCGCGATACTGGATGATCGTCGCGCCGTTTGATGCCGCGATGGCCGCAAGCTCCGGCAGCGGTCCGAGAGCGCAGAGTGACCCGTCGACGATCGCATTCAGCCTGTAATCAACTCTGGGCATGAGCCACCCTCGCGCGTGTCGTGATTTCTGCCGGACCGATCCCGTCGAGCGCATCGAGAAACGCCGGCTCGAAGCTGCCCGGCCCTTGGGCTGTCTTGCCAGCGATCTCCGCTGCGACGCCGACAACCAGCATCGCCGCCGCGGCTGCCTGAAACGCGTCCCGTTCGATTGCCAGGAATGCGGCGATGATCGCGCCCGACAGGCATCCCGTGCCCGTGACCTTCGCCGTCAGCGCATGGCCGTTTTCGATTGCAAGCGTCTGCTTGCCTTGCCTCACCAGATCGCTCGCGCCGGTACGGACGCTCACAACGGTGTCTGGCACCGACAGCAGGACGAACTCGCTCGCATTCGCCCGCATGACCGTGGGACCGCGTGCCAGAAGCTCCTGTGCGAATGCCGCGCGCGGGGGCGAATAATCGCAATGCGCAGGGTCGAGCACCCACGGCTTTGCCTTGTCGTGAGCCGTATCGAGCGCCAGCCGGATCGCCTGCCGGCGCTGCTCGTCCAGCGTGCCGAGATTGACCACAAGCGCGTCAGCCTTGGCGACGAAGCCGGATACCTCGTCGACGGAGGACGTCATCGACGGTATCGCGCCGAGCGCCGACAGCCCGTCCGCCACCAATTTCTGGACGACCGTGTTCATGAGGCAATGCACGCGTGGGGTGGCGCCGCGCAGGCGTTGCAGCATCTCGGCGGCTTGTTCGGGAAAATCGCTCATTGCAGTTCCACGGCGATCGCGTCGACAGTTGGCGCTGCCTCGATCAGTCCGCTTTCCACCATGAATGCGCCGAACCGCTGATAGCGGGTGCGGTCGAGCGCCATCGGCCGCTTGGCGAAACGCGGCAGCGTGTCGATCCACGCCTGCCGGTTGAGCGCATCGTCGAGGTCGGGGTAGGCGCGGATGAAGAGCTTCCAGCTCTCCTCAGGATGGTTGGTCAGGTGGATCGCGCCGCGCTCCACTGCCTGCAGGAAGCGCGGCAGCCGGTCGTCGTCGGCAAGGTCAGGCCGGGTAACGAAGATCAGCTCGTCATAGACCGGGACGCCGTGCTCCTCGGGAAAGAAGGCGCGGCCTTCATGGCCTTCGAGCTGCATCTGGGTGAGCTCGAAATTGCGAAATCCCCCGATGGTCGCGTCCACCTGCCCGCCGATCAGCGACGGCGACAGCGAGAAGTTGACGTTGATGAGCTCGACGTCTTCTAGCCCGACACCGGCGCTCTCCAGCATCCGTCCCAGCATCGCATCCTGAAAACCCGATACGGAGTAGCCGATGCGTTTGCCGGCGAGATCGGCGATGCTCTCGATCGGGCCGTCGGCCAGCACGGTCACGGTGTTCAGTGGCGTCTCGACCAGCGTCCCGACGCGGATGAGCGGAACACCGGCGGCATGATCCAGATAGAGGTTCGGCTGGTAGTGAATGCCGATGTCGGCCTGTCCAGACGCGACAGCGCGCGGCACGATGGAGGGATCGGAGGGCGGCAACAGCTCGACGTCGAGCCCCGCTTCCTCGAACAGACCAAGCTGCTGTGCAACGACAAGCGGAGCGTGGTCGGGATTGACGAACCACTCCAGCAATACGGTCAGGCGCTCCTGCGCTTGCGATTGTCCTATCGCGGCGAGGCTGAGGGCTATGGCCAGAAGGATGGGTCTTGTCATGGTGGTGTTGGCTCCTGAAGGTTCGGTCGTCATGCTTCCCTTGCCCACGGCACGAGAAGCGGCGCCAGCGCGTCGACCAGTCCGCGCAGGGCAAGGGTGAGGGCTGCGACGATGGTCATCGCGGCAAAGACGATGTCTGTCTGAAGCCGCGCATTGGCCTGGATCATCACGAAGCCGAGGCCGGCGGAGGCGCCGACCCATTCGCCGATGATCGCGCCCAGCGGCGCAAGCGGGGCCGCGACCCGCAGGCCGGAAATCAGTGCGGGCAAGGCGAGCGGCACCCGGATCTGGAACAGCGTTTCGAGGTTGCCGGCCTGCGTCAAAGCGGCGGCGTCGAGCACATCGGGGTCGGTGCGCCGCAGACCGTCGGCAAAGGCAGAGGCAACGGGAAAGAAGATGATCAGCGTGGTCATCGCGACCTTGGACGCCATGCCGAAGCCGAACCACAGCACCAGCAGCGGCGCGATCACGAAGACGGGGAAGGCCTGCGCCACCAGCACCAGCGGCCAGGCGACCGCGCCGAACCGGGGCAGCGCGACGATGCCCAACGCGGTGACGATGCCCAGGGCGGTGCCAGCCGCGAAGCCAATAGCGATCTCGGCCAGCGTCACGGCCGTGTTGGCAAGGAGATAGCTTCTCTGGCGCCATAGCGCCTCGGCGACGTCGAGCGGACCCGGCAGGATGTAGCGGGGCGGTTCGAGCACAAGCACAAGCGCCTGCCAGGCGACCAGCAGGACGACGACAGTGCGCAGAACCGTCGACAGTGGAGACATGAGCCTTCGCGCTCAGGTCGACGGATCAGGCGGACGTTCGAACAAGAATGGCTGCATGGCGATCTCCCGATGGTCATCATGGAGATCCAGGTGAAGCGAAGAAGAGATCAGGATTGCCCCGATTGGCGGGACCCTTTTTCCGTTCCTACGCCGGCATGACCCGGATCAGGTTCAAGGGTCCGGCTCAACGCCGTCTCAGCACCGTGCGGTGCACCCCTCGGAATGGCTGCAACCTATGCAAGGCCGCGGCGCTCGTCAACTCGGCCAGATGCGGCGTCCGAAGGGGCCAGAACTGAAAGAGCGGCGGCACCTTTCGATGCCGCCACTCCTCAGGCAGTCGATTTCGTTGTCTGTATAGGTCGATCCTAGAAGCGGACCCGAGCGTTGAAGCGGAACGTGCGGCCGGGCTCCAGATGCGGCATCACGCCGTCGAAGTCCTGGCCGTAGCTTGCGCGGCTCGTATAGGCCTCGTCGAAGATGTTTCGCGCTTCGGCCCGCAGCGTGATGTTCTGCATCTGCGGCGGCGTGTATTCGACGAAGGCGTTGACGACCTCATAGGCCGGCAGGGCCACTTTCGGCGATCCGGGATCGCTCGGGTGACGCACCAGGGTACGATCGTTCGCAAGTCCGAATTCCGCGTCGGCGCCGATAGTGACCCCGTGGTTCTCGAAGGTGTAGCCGGCTGTCAGCATGATGATCTCGCCGACGGGGGTCGTCAGGTAGCGGCCGACTTCGGTATCCGCTGGAATGCCGTCGACGTCGGCATAGACGTTGACGTATTTGGCGCGCACGAAGCCCGGACCCCAGTCATAGCCGGCGCCGATTTCCCAGCCCCACGAATCCAGATCGTAGGAGCGGTTGGGGTCGGCCGAGGGGAACCGCGCATTCCGAATGTCGGTCTGGAAGATGCCGGCCTCGACGGTGAACCCGTCGAACCGCGCTTCGAGACTGCCGGTCAGGTTGACGGATGTCACCGGTTCCGGGCCGGATCCGTAGGTCCAGGTCGTGCGGTGGATGAAGTTTTCCGCCAGCGGCACGCCGCCCCAAACGCGCGCAGCGCCCGCCTTTACGGTTAGGAAATCGGGCAGCAGGTCGTATTCGCCGGAGATGTTGCCGCCGACGCCCGCATTGGTCCAGTCCGATCCGTCGACGCCGGTGAACCACTGGTGGTCGGCACGGCCGCCGAACGAAATACGCGTCCGGTCGAACGGCTCCAGCCGCGCCTGCGCGTACGCGCCGATATTGGACGCGCGCTCCGTGGTCAGTTCGGGCGGAACGGCATCGTAGTTGAGATGCGCCTTGTCGTTGTAAAAGTCGACGCCGGCGGTCACGCTGCCGATGTCGAAGGCGAACTTGTTCTCGACCTTGCCGTTGAAGCTCGCTGTGGTGCCGATTGCCGGGGCGACGATCTCGCCCGTCCTGAAATCGTAGAACGGCGTCTCGACCTGCGTGCGGCTGTAGGCGAGCACGATCTTCGGGTCCCACATGTCGACGGGCGCGACCATGTCGTAGGTGAAGACGGTGTTCTGCCTGTTGAGCTCGTAGCGGCGTATTTCCGGCTCAAGACCGCGGTTGAAATAGAAGTTCGCACGATAGGGCCGCATCTCGTCGTCGCGCACCTGTTCGTGGCTGATCTCGAAGCGATGGCCTTCTTCCGTCTCGTAGGCGAGCTTGCCGAGCCCGCTCAGCAGGTCGGTTCCGGTGCCTGGCATCTCCTGGCCGTTGCCGGCGGTGAAGTTGCCGCCATTGGAGTAGTTCAGGTAGCCGAGAAACTCGAACCCGTCCTTTATGCCATAGGCGCTGATTCCGGTCGTGTAGGTCTCGCTGTTGGTATCGAAGGTGCCGCTGATGAAGCCGCCGAAATTGCGGCCCGGCTCCAGCAGGTCGACGGCATCGACCGTCTCGAAACCCATCGAGCCGCCAAGTGCCGCCGGTCCCGCATCGGCCGGAGCGACACCCGGCTGAACGGTCACGGCCTTCAGCAGCGCGGGATCGAGCAGGTAGGTGCCGTTGTGGTGGAAGACCTTGTTGTTCTGGCGCGAGCCGTCGACGGTGACCGCGAGGTTTGTCTCGTCGACGCCGTTGACGAAAATCTTCTGCGTGCTGGGGATGGCGCCGCCAACCGCTACGCCGGGCTCGCCGGAAAACACTTCCTGAAGGTCACTTGGCTGCTTCTTTTCAAGCTCGTCTTGGGTGATGGCGATCACATTCGTGCCGACCGTGCCTTCCGCTCCGGCGCCGACATCGAGGCGAGGCAGCAGCGTCGCACCGTTTGCGGTCGGTACGGCTTCTTCCGTCGCAGGCGCATCCTGGGTGGCAGTGTCATCCTCGCTCTGGGCGAAGGCCGCGGAAGCACTTGCAAGAAGTGCAAGTGCGGTGCCGGCAAGAAGTGCGCGGTCGAAGAACGACGTCATGTCTGAAACCCCCAGAAAATGCCCCAATCCATGGAAGCGGATAAAGCCTGCGTTGCCGGCGCCGGACAACGGAAGCCGCTGCAATGCACCGCCCGGAAGCTTTCCTAGGGTTGCTGCCGCCAAATGGCAATAAAGATGACAAAAATTCTCCACATTATATGCGATTTGGCGAAGCTGTGGCGTTCACGCAACGTGCGATCACTGTCAGCGGTGGTGCAGCACCACCGGCTGGCCATCCACGGTAGCGATCTCCATCCGGTAGCCGAAGATCTGCTCGAGCCTTTCAGGCACCAGCACCTGATCGGTGCGGTCGAAGCTGACGAGCCTGCCGTCACGCAGGGCGACGATGCGGTCGGCATAGGTGGCGGCATGGTTGATGTCGTGTAGCACAATGACGATGGTCTTGCCCTGTCGGTCGGCGAGGTCGCGCAATATCCGCATCAGCTCGCGCGCGTAGAACATGTCCAGATTGTTGAGCGGCTCGTCGAGCAGCATGCAGTCGCAACCCTGGCAATAGGCCATCGCCACCATCGCGCGCTGGCGCTGCCCGCCCGACAATGTCTCGACGAACCGGTCCGCAAGTCCGATCAGGTCGAACTCCCGCAGCGCGTCGTCGATGAGATGGCGGTCGTCGTCGGTCAGCCGGCCGCGGCTGTGGGGAAACCGTCCGAAGCCGACCAGCTCCCCGACGCGCAGGCGGCTGGAGACGAGCGTGTCCTGGCGCAGGATCGCGACCGTGCGTGCCAACGCGTCCGACCGGGTGTGCGCGACGGATTGTCCGGCGATGGTGATCCTGCCGGTCTCAAGCGGCAGCAGCCGCGCCATCAGCGACAAAAGGGTCGATTTGCCCGCACCGTTGGGTCCGACGAGGGCCGTCACGCCGCCAGGGGGAATCGAAAGCGATATGTCCTGCAGGACCGGCGTGCCCTGCCGGGCAAAGGAGACGTCTTCGATCTCGATCATTGGCGCCTCCGCGCAAACAGCAAGGCCAGGAACACGAGCCCGCCGACGAACTCCACGATAACGCTGATGACGACAGCGCCGCCGAAGCCGGCGCGACCGATGAGCTGCGCGCCGACAAGCATCACGACGCCGACGCCGCAGGCAGCCGGAAACAGAACGGCGTGGCGTCGCGTGCCGCAGATGCGCTCGGCCACCGCCACGACCAGCAGTCCCAGAAAGGCGAGCGGCCCGACCAGCGCCGTCGCGCTGGCGACGAGGCAGGCAACGAGGAGAAGGTGAGCGGTGACAGTGCGGTTCCAGTCGAGGCCGAGGCCGACCGCGGCTTCTCGCCCGAGCGCGACGACGTCGAGCGTATGCCGCGTCCGCCATGCGGCCAGCGTTCCGAGCACGGTCACGGTGGCCCCTGCGGCAAGCAGCGCTGGATCGAGTGACTGGAAATTGGCAAAACTTGCGCCTTGCAGCACGGCGAAGTCATTCGGGTCGATGAGCCGCGAAAGCAGCGATGAAAGGGAGCGGAACAGCAGGCCGAGCACCACGCCCGTCAGGATCATCATCAGCATCTCGGAGCCGCGGCGTAGCATCGGCACGAACAGCGCCGCCGAGGCTGCCATCATCAGCACCGCCTCGCCGCCGAACTTCCACGCCGGATCGAGCGCGGCGTAACCGAAGCCGCCCAGTGCGAAGACGAGCGCCGTCTGGCAGAACAGGTAGAGCGCATCGAGGCCCATGATCGAGGGGCTGAGGATCCGGTTGTTGGTAATCGTCTGGAACACCACCGTCGACACAGCGACAGCCACGGCCACCTGCACCATGCCGACGAGCTGCGTCAGCCGCAGGTTCAGGACGAAGCCGATATTGCCGCGCAGGCCGGTGAACAGGAATACGCAGGCGAGGATCGCAGCCAGCGACCAGATTATCACCAGCCGCCAGGGGACCTGGCGCGGCGCCGTCCGTCGAATGGCGTCCACAAGCTCAGCCATGGCGCGGTCTCAGGTGAAGCACGGCCAGGAAAGCCAGCGCGCCGACGACGCCCAGCACGGTGCCGACGGGGACTTCATAAGGAAAGCGCAGCAGCCGGCCGATGATGTCGCAGCCAAGCACCAGCGTTGCTCCCGAGATCGCGACCAGCGGAATTGTCTGACGCAGATTGTCTCCGACGATACGGGAGACCAGTGCCGGCACCACGAGGCCGACGAAGGGAATGATGCCGACGACGACCACCGTCAGCGCGGAGATCACCGAAACGATCACCAGCCCGAGCTGCAGCATGCGCGCATAGTCTATGCCGAGGCCGATGCTGGTCTCGCGCCCGAGCGACACGATGGTCAGCCGGTCGGCGACCCACCACGCAAGCGCGACGAAGGCAAGCGCGATCCACAGAAGCTCGTAGCGCCCCCGCAGGATTCCGGAGAACTCTCCATTGTGGATCCAGACCTCGACGAGCTGAAGCAGGTCGGCCTGCCAGGCGATATAGGTGACGGCAGCACCGACCACGCCGCCATAGATCAGGCCGAATAGCGGCACCAGGAACGGCTGCGTCGGCGGCAGCCGGTGCGCCAGCGAGAGAAAGACCGAGGTCGCGCCGAGTGCCGCGATGCTCGCGACAACGGTCTTCACCAGAATGGAAGCGCCCGGCGCCAGGATGGTGACGAGCAGGATGCCGAGGGCCGCACCCTGCGCCGTGCCGGCCGTTGTCGGCTCCACGAAACGGTTGCGTGCAAGCGTCTGCATCACCAGCCCGCCGATCGCCAGACCGCTGCCGGCGAGGATCGCGGCGAGCGTACGCGGCAGTCGGCTGGCAAACATCAGCGCGACCGCGTCCGGATCGGAAACCAGCGTTCCCGGATTCAGCGTCCCCACGCCGACGAAAAGGCTCGCCACCGCCAGCGCGGCAAGAACGGCCAGACTGCCCGCGAAGGGCCCGCAGAGCCCCCGCGACAGCGCGCTCATGATGGCGAGAAGGCGCGGGTGATCGTATCCAGCACCCGGATCGTCGACGCGACGCCTCCGGCTGCTATGTAGAAGTCGGCGGCAGGCAGGTAGACGATCTGGTCCTTCTGCCAGGCGGCGGTCGCCGCCACGAGCTCGTTGTCCAGCGTTGCCCTGGCGTTCTGCTCTCCGGAACCGATCGCCGCGGCGCGGTCGAGCACGATCAGCCAGTCCGGGTTAACCTCGCGGATGAACTCGAACGAGATCGCTTCACCATGATTGGCGACTTCGATCGCTTCGACAGCCGGCGGCAGCCCGAGCTCACGGTGCAGCCAGCCGAAGCGCGACGCTACGCCGTAAGCCGTGACCTTGGTTCCGCTGGTCATCAGGATCAGCGCCTTGCCCCTGCCGGCAACCGCTTCGCGTGCGCTGGCCAGCGCGCCGTCCAGTTCCGCCAAGAGTCCGGCCGCTTCGTCCTGCTTGCCGAACAGTTCGCCATATGTCGTCACGCGGGCGCGCGCTTCGGCAATGAGGTCGTCGCCGAACAGCGTCATGTCCACGGTGGGAGCGACGCGCGAGACCGAATCGAGCTGGGTCGACGAACGGCCGCCGACGATCACAAAATCCGGCGCCAGCGCGCTTAACGCCTCGAGATCGGGTTCGAACAGTGTTCCGACCGTTTCGGCGCCGTCGCCGACATGCCGCAGCGCATCGATGTAGAGATTGTCGGGAACGCCGGCGATCTCGACGCCGAGCCCGTCCAGCGTATCAATCGCGGCAATGTCGAAGACCGCGATACGCTCGGGACGTTGCGCAATCTCGACGGGTCCCTTTGCCGTATCGATCTCCATCGCGCCGGCAGCGGATGCGAAACCTGCGAAGATTGCGGCAAAGAAGGCGGCAGCGGCGTGTCGCATCAGGCCGCCACGCTCCATGCGAGCGGTCCCAGATCTTCGCGGAAGGCGAAGCGGAGGAGGTGCGATTCGATAACCTGCTGCGTTTGCATGCGCTGTGCGTCGTCGGGCGACTCGATTTTGATGCGGAGCTCGGTGTCGTTCGCGTCGAGGCGTGCCGTTCCGCAGACAAACTGGCATTCGCCTTCATGCGGCGTGAACGAGACAGGAATCTTGTGGGCGAAATGCTTGCAAAGCTGCTGCAGGTAGCGGCTTGCCTTTTCGGTGGCGACCGTTGTCTGGGAAGAACTCATGCGAACCGGCTTCTATATTATGACATTTGCACTCCAGTTAAACCGTCGCGTCTGCCATGACAAGAAGGGATCGTCGCCGAAAGTTATGCGCCAACGCGCATTCAGGCCTGCTGTGAGGCGAAGGTCTCCACAGCGAGCTCCACGGCGCCCGCTAGTGCATTGCCGCGCACAGGCTTGAGAATCCGAAGGAACGTCTCTGCCAGCCGGTGCTCGTAGTTCGGCGCCAGCCCGCCCGTCAGGCACAGGTGCTGGCATCCGTCCCAGACAATGGCGCCGAGTGCAGCATTCACGTCGGCTACCGCACCGGCCACAACAGCCATGGCGATGGCATCGCCCCGGTCCGCGCTTTCGAAGACGAGCGGCGCATAGCGGGCAAAATCTGCCGGTCGCGCGGTGGAACCGAATGCCACGATCCTGTTGGGGTCGTCGCCATAGTCGCGCATCACCGAGCGTGTGAGCTCCGATTCGGGCACCACGCCGTCGTAAGCGAGCAGCGTCTGTTCCATGAGCGCCCGCCCCAGGCGTGCGCCGCTGCCCTGGTCCCCAACCACGAAACCCCACCCGCCGGCGCGCAGCATCTTTCCGTCGCGCCGTCCGCCATAGACCGAGCCGGTGCCCAGCACCGCCATCACGCCGTCGTTGGGCCCCAACGCGCCGCGCACGGCAATCACCGAATCTTCGACGATGCGCGTGTCGCGAAACGGCAGGCCGGCAGTCAGGCTGCTGTGGTCCGGCTCGACGTTCGCGCCGGCCAGCCCGAGATAGGCGTGGATCGACGACAGCGGCGTATCGGCGATACCGCCGGCGGCCAGTGCGGCGCGTGCGGCGTCCACCACGCTCGCCATCGCCCCTTGCGGGTCGGTCGCCATGTTGGCGGATCCGGCCGTCGCCCGGCCCAGGATGGTGCCGTCGAGGGCGGCGATTGCCGCCCTGCACTGTGTCCCGCCCCCATCCACCGCCAGGATATAGGACATTCGATGCTCCGTTCTTCTCGGGGCGGAACGGCGGTGGTCCAGTCGAGACCGCCGCGCCGCGTCCGCTTTTGCCGCTATTGTAGGGGCGTCGAATATACCGGGGTAGGGATACTTTCCATCCGTGCCTTGATCTGCAGCGCGACAAATTTCGAGAAAAACCGCGACAGCGCGAGGTTGCCGCCCTGGAACCACAGGTTTTCCTGTGCGACCGGCTTGTACATGTTGCGCAATTCGCCATGCCACGGGCCGGGATCGTTGCGGGTGCCGGAGCCGAGCCCCCAGCAGGTACCGATCTCATCGGCGATCTCGCGCGACACGATCTTTGCCACCACCTCGTGCATCGACTGGAAGCCCGTCGACTGGATGACGATTTCGGCCTCGATCTCGCTCCCGTCGGCAAAGCGGATACCGGTCGGCGTCAGCCTGTCGATCTCCACGCCCGCTTTGATGCCGATCTCGCCGTCGATGATCAGTTGCGATGCGCCCACGTCTACATAATAGCCGGAGCCGGTACGGTAGGCCTTCATCATCAGCCCGGTCTCGTCCGGCCCGAAATCGAGTAGGAAGCCGGTCGCTTCCAGCTTGCGATAGAACTCGGCGTCGCGTGCACGGATGCGGTCGTAAAGCGCCTTCTGCTTCGGCGGCTGCAGGGCGAACGGCGTCGCGGCAGCGATCATATCGGCCTTGTCGACATCGATCCCGCGTGCGACCGCTTCCTCGGAATAGATGTCGAAGGCCATGTCCATCAGGGTCTGCGAGCGCACCACGGTGGTCGGCGAGCGCTGCACCATGGTGACGTCGGCGCCGGCCTCCCAAAGGTCGACTGCCACGTCGTGGGCCGAACTCGCCGCGCCGATCACCACCACCTTGCGGTCGCGATAGGCGGAGCCATCCGAATACTGGCTCGAATGGATCATTTCGCCGCCGAAGCTGTCGGCGCCCTTGAGGTCCAGCATCTTCGGCGGCCCATAGGCGCCGGTGGCGAAGACGAGCTGGGCGGGCCTCAGCGTGATCGTTTTGCCGTCGCGCCGCAGCTCGACCGTCCAGCGCTTTTCGGCTTCGTCGAACTGCGCAGAGACGCATTCCGTGCCGCCCCAATAGGTGAGCTCCATCACCTTCACATACATTTCCAGCCAGTCGCCCATCTTGTCCTTGGGCGTGAACACCGGCCAGTTCTCGGGAAAGGGGATATAGGGCAGGTGGTCGTACCAGACGGGGTCGTGCAACACGAGCGAGCGGTAGCGGTTGCGCCAGGAATCGCCGGCCTTCGCGTTCTTTTCGACGATCACCGTGGGCACTCCGAGCTGTTTCAGGCGCGCGCCGAGCATGATGCCGCCCTGGCCGCCGCCGATGATCAGGCAATAGGGGTCGGTCCCGTTCCCGTATGCGGCTTCTTCGGCGGCCCGCTGCTCGGCCCAGGTCGCCCGGTTGCGGTCCGCGCCGTGGCGAACGCCGTTGGCGCGGCGCGGCCCAAGAGGTTCCTCGTGCCCGTCGAGCGATTGCAGCGTCATCAGCATCGTCCGGCACTTGCCGTTTTCGAGCGTGAAGATGCCGCTCCCGCGCCCCGCGGCCGTGGCAAAGGTGAACCACGCCTCTATCGGTTCAGAGCCGGCAGCCTGTGTCACGGCCCAGTCGCGCGGGCCGGTGGCGGCAAGCGTCGCGTCCAGCATCGCGGCGATCGCAGGCTTGCCTTCCATGGTTTTCACGTTCCAGGTGAAGGCGACCAGATCGCGCCAGTAGCAATCCTCGGCAAACAGTTCCAGCGCGCCCGCCACGTCGCGACGCTGGAGCGTGCCCGCCAGTTGCGCCAGCCAGGCCGATGCCTTTGCCGCGGGTGCTGTGTCGTGCATGAAGTCCCTCCTGAAATGCCGGTCGTGCCGGCGCGCAGACTCAGTCTCCGAGCGGTTCGGAGGCGCTGCCTTTGCGATGGTTGACGACGGTGTATTTGATGCGCCTCAGCGTCTCGCGCGCATCCGCGTCCAGCCTGTAGCCGACTGCGGTGGACAGAAGATCGATGATCGCCAGAAACGCATAGCGCGAGGCGGTGGGCTTCAGCGGGTCCGGAAATTCGGGAATGGCGGTGGTCAGCGCCAGGTCGACCTCGCCTGCAAGATCGGTGGCCGGCGCCGTCAGCGCGAGGGTCTTGGCACGGTAGTGCTTGGCCAGCGCGACCGCCTCGATCACCTCGCGCGTCCGTCCAGTGCTGGAGATGGCGATGACGAGATCGTTGGGCTTCAGCGTCGAAGCCATCATCTTCATCACATAGGGGTCGGAGTGGGCGGAAACGACGACGCCGTAGCGAAACAGCCGGTTCTGGGTTTCCTGCGCGAGCGCCGTCGAGCTGCCGCCGAGACCGAACACCAGCACCTGATGGGCGTTGGCAACGAGTTCCGCCGCCCGCATGACGTCGGCCGGGTCGAGGCTGCGCTCCACCACCGCAAGCGCGTTGCGCGCCTCGCCGAACACGACGTTCCAGAGCGGCGAGCCATCCTCGCCGGACTCCGGGCGCGGCAGCGGCGAGAGGTAGAGCCGTCCGACCACCACGCTCTGCGCCAGCTTGAGCTTGAAATCGCGCACACCTTCGCAGCCGATGGCCCGGCAGAAGCGGGTGACGGTCGGCTCGCTGACGTCCGCGCGCCTGGCGATCTCCGCGTTCGATGCGTCGACCGAGAAGGTGACGTCAGCGAGAACCACGTCGGCCACGCGCCGTTCGGCGGGTCGTAGGTCGCCGTAGAAATCCTTTATCTGGGAAAGGATGTCGGGCACCGGCCGCAAATAGGGTTCGGAACCGGCCTCGTCCGGCTTTCCATTGATGCTTCGCTCCTCGTCGAGCGGCTGTTCCATCTCTGCGTCCGTCATGAGCGTCCTTCGCCTGGCCGTTCTTCGGTGCGGCCTTTGTACATGCCTAGAAGCGTTGCCGTCTCAGAAAATTGATGGAACTATGTAGGAAAGTTACGAACTGAACAAGAGCAAAACCTACGGCTTACGTAGGGTTTCAAACGTGATGCGCTGCATAATGTTTGTCGCTTGACTCGGAAAGTCGGATAGTTACAGACTGCGAGAAAGGGGTGGGTAAGATGAAAATGCCCGCCTCCTGTCGACAAGGGACTGCGCGAGGCGGAATGACGGCTAAGCAATCCACGCAACCCAAGCTCCGGGTGTCCGGTGCGACCAAGGTCTACAATACGAGATCGGGCGATCTGACCGCCATCGACCGTTGCTCGCTCGACGTCATGGACGGCGAAATCGTCGCCATCGTCGGTCCGTCCGGTTGCGGGAAGACCACGCTTCTGTGGTCGATGTCGGGCTTGCACGGCCTTACCTCGGGCGAGGTGCTGCTGGACGGAGCGCCCGTCACGGGACCCAATCCCGAGATCGGCCTGGTCTTTCAGGAAGCCAATCTGCTGCCCTGGCGCGACCTCGACGCCAACATCAATTTCCCCTTTGAGATCAAGGGCACCAGACCGGACCGTGCGTGGATCAATGAGCTGCTGCACCGGGTCGGGCTCGACGGTTTTGGCGGGCGCTATCCCCGCGAGCTTTCGGGCGGCATGCAGCAGCGCGCCGCGCTCGTGCGTGCGCTCTCCTACAAGCCGTCGCTGCTTCTCATGGACGAGCCTTTCGGCGCACTCGACGCGTTCACTCGCGAGGAGATGAACCGGCTGGTCGAGGAGATATGGATGGATACGCATACCACCATCGTCCTCATTACGCACTCGATCGAGGAGGCGATCTTCCTGTCGGACCGCGTGGTGGTGATGAGCCCGCGCCCGGGGCGTGTGGCCTGCATCCACGAGATACCGTTTCCCAGGCCGCGCTCGCTCGACATCATGGCGAGCAGCGAGGTCTTCAACCTGATGAACACGATCAAGATGGAAATCGTCGGGTCGCGGCAGAGCCGCTATCCGCGGGGCGGGACGGCCGCGTCGCCGCAGCCGGCCCGGGCAGCCGAGTGAGGATGCAGTGAGCGAGACCGACGCCATTCCCGAATTCAAGTCCAAGGGCGCCGGCGCCAGCGATGTTGGCATCACCAACATGTCCGCGCTTACCTCCGGCCCCGGTATCAAGTCGGTGCGCGAGGTCGTGGCGATCGTACTGGTGGCGGTCATCGTCATTGGTGGCACAGAGGCTCTGCTGAACATCTTCGCCGTGCCGCAATATGTGTTGCCCAAGCCGAGCCAGATCGCGGTTGCACTGGTCACCGAGTTCCCGCTGATCGCCCCGCATCTCGGCCATACGCTGGTCGAGCTCTTTGGCGGCTTCGCGATCGGCGCGTCGGTCGGCCTGATTCTGGCGGCTGTCATCACGCAGTTTCCTTTCGCCGAAAAGATCGTGACGCCCTACATCCTGCTTCTGGTCACGACCCCGATGCTGGCGCTGGTGCCGCTGCTGATCCTGCGCTTCGGCTTCGGCTACGAGCCCCGCATCATTGCGGTGGCGCTCGCATCCGGCCCGATGGTGATGATCAACGCCGCGACCGGTTTCCGCCGCGTCGACCAGGCCAAGATCGCGCTGGCGCGCTCCTACGGCGCCTCCACCTTGCAGATATTCTGGAAGGTGCGTGCGCCGATGGCGCTGCCGATGATCTTCGTCGGCCTGATGGTCGGTTCGATCTTCGGCCTGCTCACGGCCGTGGGCGCCGAAATGGTCGGCGGCGGCTTCGGCCTGGGCAACCGCCTTACTTCCTATTCGTCGATGATCCAGATGCCGCAATTCTTCGCGGTAGTCCTGATCCTCTCCATTCTGGGCATCCTCATCTACGTCTTCTTCTTCCTGATGGGAAAGAAGTTCGCGAGCTGGGAAGCCTGATCGAAATCCGGTGCCGGGAGGATTGGCGCCGGGAACGGGAACAACGCAACGTTCCATCAACAGGGGAAAAGCAATGAACAAGCTCTCGATGTCAGGCAATCTCAGTCGCCGCACCTTCCTGCAGGTCTCAGCAGCCGGCGTCGTCACCGCCAGCTCGCTGGGCACGCTTGGACGTGCTGTCGCGGAACCCTATTCGAAGTTCACCTGGATCTCGCCGCGCGGCACCCTCGAGGTGCTCGACGACTATCCGTACTGGATCGGCAAGAAGATGGGCTACTTCGACGATCTCGGCGTGGAGACCGACATGCAGCCCGGGCCTTCCGACGGCACGGCGACGGTGAAGTTCGTCGATGTCGGCCAGGCCGACATGGGCTTTCCGTCTCCGGGCGTCTTTTCCTTCGCGCTCGAAAACGGCATGAAGCTCAAATCCGCCTTCCATATGGGCGCCAAGGACACGTTCAGCCTGGCGTTCCGCAAGGGCGAGGGCACCAACGATCTCAAGACGCTCGAAGGCAAGACGATCCTTCTCGGGTCCGCCGCATGGCAGTCGATCGTCGATCCGATGCTCGCGGTGCAGGGCGTCGACGTCAGCAAGGTGAAGTATGTCGAGGCGGGCTGGCCCACCTGGGCCACCGCGCTCAAGGCTGGCCAGGGCGACGCCGCGCTGGGCTGGGAAGGCCTGCGTGCCGAGTGGATCGGAACCGGGCTCGATTTCGAATACTGGCTCGGCGTCCAGCATTCGCCGCTCTTTGCCAACACCTTCGTGGTGCGCGCGGCCGATCTGGAGGACCCCGACAGGAAGGCCTTCCTCGACAAGTATCTGCGTGCCTGGGCGATGGGTCTCGAGTTCGGCTACCAGAACCCCCGCGCTGCGGTCGAGGCCGTGTTCGAACAGTTCCCGACACTGGCCAGCAATATCGGGCCGGAACTTGGCGTCACCTCGATCCTCCAGCAGATCAACGTCTTCCGTGGCGACATGGACAAGCGCGCTGGCTGGGGCGATCACGACATGGCCGCCTGGCAGACCTTCTTCGACGAGATCCACAAGCTCGGCCAGATCAGCTCGCCGGTGAAGGCTGAGGATGTGTGCTCCAACGCCTGCATCGAAGCGGCCAACGACTTCGACCACGACAAGGTCAAGGCCGATGCCGATGCCTACGAGTTGACCGAGGCTTTCGCCGCGATCGACGTCGAGAAGGTGAAGGCCGGTCTCTATGCGCAGGCAGTGCCGGGCTGAAGACGGCATCGAAGGAAGTTCGGCGGGCGGCATATGCCGCCCGCGCCACAAGGCACGTAGATTTGGGAGGGCGGCATGGCCGACGCGGTTAAGGTTCTAGTGGTTGGGCTTGGCAATATGGGTGCGTCGCACGCCAGCGCCTACCATCGTAATCCGGGTTTCGAGATCGTCGGCCTCATGAGCCGTTCGATCAAGTCGAAGCTGATCCCGGACGAACTCAAGGGCTATCCGCTCTTCGAGGATTATGACGAGGCGCTGAAGGCAACGAAGCCCGATGCGGTTTCGATCAACAGCTGGCCGAACACCCATGCCGAATACGCGATAAAGGCGATGAACGCCGGCGCGCACGTCTTCATGGAAAAGCCGCTGGCGACCAACATCGAGGATGCCGAGGCGGTGGTGAAGCTCGCGCGCGAGAAGAACCGGAAGCTGGTGCTGGGCTACATCCTGCGCGTTCACCCGAGCTGGATGAAGTTCATCGAACTCGGCAAGACGCTGGGCAAGCCGCTGGTCATGCGGCTCAACCTCAACCAGCAGAGCAATGGCCCGGCCTGGAGCTGGCACAAGAACCTGATCGACAGCCTCATTCCGATCGTCGATTGCGGCGTGCATTATGTCGACGTGATGTGCCAGCTCACCGAGGCCAAGCCCGTGCGCGTGCACGGCATCGGCGCCAAGCTGTGGGACGATGCCGCCAAGCAGAACTACGGCCATCTTCACGTGACTTTCGATGACGGGTCGGTCGGCTGGTACGAAGCCGGCTGGGGACCGATGATGAGCGAGGAAGCCTTCTTCGTGAAGGACGTCGTCGGCCCGCGCGGCGCGGTTTCGATCGTGCCCGGCCATTCCGAGGGCAAGGACCAGCTTGCGGACATCTCGGATTCGGCCGACATCGACCGCCATACCAAGACCGACGCGATCCGCTACCACCACGCCGAGGTCGGCCCCGACAAGAACTTCGTCAAGAAGGACGAGATGTTCAACATGGAGGACGAGCCCGGCCACCAGGACCTGTGCGACCGCGAACAGGAATTCTTCCTGAAGGCGATCCGCGAGGATCTTGACCTGAGCGAGTCCATGGACGCGGCCGTCAACAGCCTGCGCATCGTGCTCGCGGCGGAGCAGTCCATCCACGAAAAGCGGGCCATCGAACTCGCGTGAGTTGATGACCAAGGTCAGAGCAGGCGCGATGCCGGCCCCAGCAACCGGAGAAACCCGATGAGTGAGCCGGCGGCCGCCCAGGCCTTCGACCTTGTTCTTGCCGGCGGTCGTTTGCTCGACGAGCGCAACGGCGTCGATGGCGTCATGGATGTCGCGGTCAAGGATGGCCTCATCGCCGCAGTCGGCGAAAACCTCGCTGTAGGCGCGCGCCGTGTCGAGGACGTGAGTGGTTCGATCGTGGCCCCCGGCCTCATCGACATCCACACCCACGTCTATCACAAGGCGACGTCGCTGAGCGTCGATCCCGGCTTCATCGCCCGCCGCTCGGCGGTGACCACGATGGTCGATGCCGGCAGTGCCGGCGCCGGCAACTATGACGGCTTCCGCGACTATGTGATGGCGCATTCGCCTTATCGGATATTCGCGTTCCTCAACATCTCCTTTCCCGGCATTTTCGGCTTCGACAAGGGGCTGTTCATCGGCGAGGCGACGCTGCGCGAGATGCTGCCGGTCGACCGGTGCGCCGCCAAGGTCGAGGCAAACCGCGACCGCATCGTCGGCGTCAAGGTGCGGATCGGCGGTCCCGTGACGGGCGAGCTTGGCCTTGGCGCACTGGAACTCGCGCTCGAGGCGGCCGACGCCGTCGGCCTGCCGTTGATGACCCATATCGGAACCGCGCCGCCGAGCTACGCCGATGTCGTCTCCATGCTGCGGCCCGGCGACATCCTCACCCACTGCTATCGACCGGAGCCGAACTCCGCGCTTGGGCCGGACGGCAAGGTGATGCAGGCGCTGCTGGACGCGCGCGAGCGCGGCGTGATCTTCGACATCGCGCACGGCATGGGCGCATTCGGCTACGATACGGCCGAAGCCGCGCTGCGGGACGGTTTCCTGCCAGACCTCATTTCCTCGGACGTGCATGTGATCGCGGTCGAAGGCCCCGGCTACGATCTCCTGCACACGATGAGCAAGCTGCTCAATTGCGGCCTGACGCTGCCGCAGGTCATCGGCATGTCGACCAGCCGCCCCGCGCTCGCGATCCGGCATCCAGAGCTTGGGCATCTCGGTGTCGGCGCGCCTGCCGACATCACCGTCCTTCGCCAGGTCGACAGCGACTACGTCTTTGCCGATGTCGAGGGCAAGACCCGTCAGGGTTCGACGCTTCTGCAGCCAATGGCCGTCTATCTGGGCGGTCGTGAGATGGAGGTCGCGCGTCGCCCCTTCGAGGAGCCGTTCCTCCTCGGCGGTCACGGCCGCTGCTCGTGCTGATGCGGGCTGAACCGCTCAGCACTGCGCGGCTATCATCAGCATCATCGGGCGTTCGAGCTCCTCGGCAAGCGCCGGCTGTTCCCTGACTTGTTCCGCCGAAGGCGCGAACTCGGCGACCCGGCGGATCGAAAAGCCTGCTTCGATCAGCGTGTTCAGGGTCGTTGCCATGGTCCGGTGATGCTTCACAACGCCCTTGGCAAACCAGTCGGTCCGCCGTTCGCCCTCGATGGCGTAGCGGTTGACGGGCCACGTCTTGCGGCCGTCCTCGTCCTGGATCCAGTGCGGATGCGTGGCGGCCATGAAGATCGGATGCTCTATTGTGAAGACGAACCACGACCCAGCGGTGAGCGCCCCATGCACGGTTCGCGCAAGGCGCGCAAAATCCTCGACGTAATGGAAGGTCAGCGAGCTGAACGCGAAATCGCATGACGCTTCCGGCAGCTCCAGGTCGTCGAGGTCGGCAATCACATAGTCGATGGCGGCATCGTTAGTATCGGCTCGGGCGCGGGCGATCATGTTGGTAGAAACGTCGTAGCCGCGCACGCTGGCGGCCCCGTTTTCCCGCATCCAGCGTGAAACCCAGCCAAACCCGCAGCCGAGATCGATGGCGCGCTTGCCTGAAAGGTCTGGAATCATCCCCCTCACCACAGGCCATTCGGGCGCGCCCGCGAGCCCGCGAGTCTGCCGCGGAAGTTGCGAATAGCCGCCGAAGAAGTCGGCGTTGTCATAGATGTTCTGCGCCATGGTTGTTTCCCGGATCGGCTCGAACCGGCTGCTTTGCACACGCGGTCCTGCCCGGCAAGCGAGACACGGCAGCTCATGCTCATCGATCGTCCACGTATGTGGATGAAAGGTCGCCAATATGACGGATTTCAACCGGGCGTCCACGTTGCCACATAGGTCGCGGATCAACCGCGCAGCAACATATGAGGCAAGGCAATGCGATATCCTGAGAAGAATGCAGTCATTATCGGCGGGAGCCATGGCATGGGGCTCGCCACCGCCCGGCTGCTGGCCGCGGAAGGCGCCAGCGTGCTGATCACCAGCCGCAATGAGCAGAACCTGCAGTCAGCGCTCGCCGAACTCGGCGGCAAGGCGCACGCCGCCCGTTCCGACATCGCCGACATGGGCGATATTGCCCGGCTGGGCGACACTGTGCGCGACAAGCTCGGCACGATCGACCTCCTGCATGTCAATGCCGGGCTCGCGGAACTGGAACCGTTCGAGCAGGTGACGGAGGCCTCTTACGACCGCCAGTTCACCATCAACACCAAAGGCGCGTTCTTCACGATCCAGCGACTGGCGCCGTTGATCCGCGAGGGCGGCGCGATCGTGGTGACGTCATCCGTCGCCGACGAAGGCGGAGAACCCGGCATGAGCGTCTACAGCGCTACCAAGGCCGCGTTGCGGTCCTTCGCCTCGGGCCTTGCAGCCGAGCTTCTGCCGCGTGGCATACGCGTCAACGTGGTCAGCCCCGGTTTCATCGACACGCCCACTGCGGGCGTCGCAGGCATGTCGGATGAGGAGCGCAGGGCCTTCCACGAGGTCGGTAACGCCGTCACACCGATGAAGCGCAACGGAACTGCGGAAGAGGTGGCGCGCGCGGTCGTCTTTCTGGCGTTCGAGGCGACCTACACCACCGGGGCGAAGCTCGCGGTCGATGGCGGTCTCGGCCAGAAGATAAGTGCGCCGCAATAAGCGGCATCCGACGCTTCGGCGGAGTTATTTGCGTTCTTTCAGCTCTCTGCCCGTGTCTGAGAAAGCGCTGAAATCCGACACTTCTGCAAAGCCGGCATAGGAGTCTATCCAGCTCCGATGCCGGAAAATCCGCTCGAACGGATCGAAAAGGTCCACGGTGGGGCCCTGGTTCTGGGCCCTCGACGTGTCCTTGGGTTTGCTTCTGGGCTTCGCGGTCATCTCGTCCTCGTTCGTGAGGTTGCCCGCCACACCGTTACCATTGTCACGACCGCCCTAAGCGTTCGTTAACCGACTTGTTAACCCGGCGCATCGGAGAGCATTGGCGAAGTGCGGAGAGAAGCCGGTTTAGACGGGTGGCGCTTGGCAAACGTCACCCGCCGTCGGCCATTGTTCAGGGCACCTGCCGGATACTGCCGCTGCCCTTCACCTCCGAGCGCCGCATCACGGGGCCGCCCGACAGTTCGACATCGCCACTTCCGGATACGAACACGTCGGCATCGACATGCGCTGTCAGGCTGGCGTCGCCGCTGCCTTGAATGTTTACCCGCACCGATTTGGCGGTCAGCTTTTTCAACGCAGCGTCGCCCGAACCGGAGATGTTCACATCAACGGCATCGGCTGTGCCGTTTGCCGAGACACTCCCGCTGCCACGGATTTCCAACTGCACCGACTTGGCGGTGAGGCCCCTCAGCTCCGTGTCGCCTGAGCCAGAAATGTTTACTTTGACGTCATCCGAGGTGCCGTCGACGTAGACGCTACCGCTGCCTCTGATCGCCAACGCGAGCTTCGGCTGGTTGATTTGCGACAGATTCAGAACGCCACTGCCGCGCAGTTCCCAACGGGTGATGGACGGTCCCGACAGTTTCACATCGAGCCGCGACGCAAACCAGCCGGGATCGCAATCCAGTCCCAGTTGGCCGGCTTCCAGACGCACGTGATCGAGTAAGGCCGGATCACCGGTAATCACGACTTCGGCCATGCCGCCTGGTTGATAATGAACGTTGGCAGGAATGTGGATCGAGAAGCTGTCGGTTGCTGTCAGCGGCAGCGTTCGCTGCCGCGAGGCAGAGTCTGCGGGTCCGCAGGTCGATTCTCCCATGCCCAACAAACGCGATGCGTCAGCCCAACTCGCTCCCGCAAGAGCGATACCAAGCGTCAGGAACGCTACGGCGCCCAGTGAACCCGCCATTGCAACAAATGCCAGTTTTCGAGTCATTTCAGTACGCTCCGTATCATTATTAATGTCATGAATTTCAGACGTCGCGTCGGCCCGGCTGGGCAGCACGAAAATGCAATCGGGCATAGTGGCCGAACATGCGGATGCCGGCGCTGACACCCATCAACAGGAGGGCACCACCGCCAAAGAAGCCGCTCACAAGTCCGGCTCCGATGAACAGGCGCCCCAACAGCTCGGACGTCGCTTCGCCGAAGAGCAGGGCCGTGGCGATGATCTTCAAGCCAACCGCGCCGACAGCTATCAGCACGATCGCGAAGGCTATTGCCAGAACGACCGCAACGATCAGCAACGGCAGGAAGAAGATGAGATCGACCAGGGCAAGACCTGCCAGCGCCGCAGTCGCCGTTACCAGGTTGCCGAGGCTCCATTGGCTTTCGAAGCGCCTCAATCCTATGTCGGCGCGCAGTTCCCGGGCAATCCGCGCCGGATCGCCAAGAGCGTCGGCGACATCGGCTTCATGTCGGCCATCGGCAATGGAATCGGCGAAGTGGGCTGAATAATCGGCGAGGATTTCGTCGACTTCCTCCGCCGGAAGACCGGCAAGCCCCTGTTTCAGTCTCTCCAGAAACGCATCCCTGGTCATCGTTCATCCTCGAGAAGTTTATCGACCGCCACGGCGAAAGCCCGCCAGTCTTTGCGATGCGCTTCAAAGACCGTCTGGCCCAGCGGCGTGAGCCGGTAATATTTGCGAGGCGGTCCGCTGCTCGACTCCACGAGGCGCGTCGTAACAAGGCCTTCGTTCTGCATCCTGCGCATCAGGGGGTAGATCGTGCCCTCGCCCATGCCGACGGCCGTGACCAGCGTGCTGGCAATCTCGTAGCCATAGTTCTCCCCCCGCGACAGCACTGCCAGGACACAGAGATCGAGAACGCCCTTTCGCAGCTGGATTTGGATCGAGTCGGTCATGGGAGCTCCGGATTTGGAGTCTAGATATAGCAAGCTACCGTGTTATGCACGGTAGTGTCTCATATAGCAGGTTATTGCTGGAAAGCGGCGGTCAAGGCGCATGCAAGCGGAATGTCTGCTTCTCGCAATCGCGAACTTTATCTCAGCGGTCGGCGCGGGGGCATGAACCGGCCAGGCCGGAAAAATGCATGTCTGGGCGCGATGAGTTGCGCTAAGTCACCGAGCGGGCAGCGGAAGGCTTCGGGCAGCGCGTCCATTGGCGTCAAAAGTGCGGTTCTCAATGAGGCTTCGGGCGAGATTTCGAGAGACGGTTCGAACTGGGAGCCCAGCGGGCGACCGCTCGCCGGCCGATCAGGCCGCCCCCGCGGAAGCGTTGAGAGCAGCGAATCTGCCGTGAGCGAAAATCTGGCGGAGAGAGAGTCCGCTAAACCAACATTCCACAGGGCATCAAGATACCCCATATAGCTCTATAAAATCAGCAGGTTATAGGAGTTGTCATCCCACAAGGCTCCTATATATTTTCTATTGATTTCAAGAAAAGAAGTGTAAGTAGTGTCAAAAGTCTGAAAAGCCGTTTGATATCAATGCGATAAGGCTGACACTACAACATTTGAGAAGTGTCAAAGAGGTGTCAGGCCAGCAAGGCCTCCTTAGCACCCCCATGGGTAGGCTGCGGGCCTTCCATGGCTATGGCTCAAAGGCCGACATCGGCCGGACGTAAGATAGACAGGTCAGGTCAAAAACCACAACGTGCGAAAGATTCGGCCTAGAACGGGATGAGTACAACATGGCGAGCGCTCCCCTTGCCCTCGCTTCGTCGGAAACTGCCCATGTTGGGGCGATCTCGCCGGATGCTCGAATATCTTGCCAAACTATGGACGCCGCTCGGTTTCCCCTTTCATCAGCGACACGTTCGGCATTTAACCACATTGGAACAAGTACTCTCCGCACCCCATCATGGAGGTATCGTTTGATTGCCACTGCCGCCCCCTCCGCGCTTAGAGATGCGTAGGCTGCTATTTGCCCCGAGTGATGGAAGCGGCCTTCAGGGGCCGTGGCAGGCGCGGCCGGAGTCTCGGCGACAGCAACTGGCAGCATCCGCCAAACCGGGCCGGAGAACTTGACCAAACCGCCCATTGGCATATCTCTCCGCAAGGAGCTTTCTCACCGATCCACATTCACACGCGGTAGACCGAGAAGTTCGAGCCCTCCGCAATCTGTTGCAAGGCAATCTTCACATAGGGAACCGCCGGGGCGCTGTCGTCTGTCAGGTCTCGCCACTCCAACGCATCGTGTTTATCGGGCTCGGCTACAACAGGTGTGCCCGCGAAGGCGTCTACGCCGAAGTAGAAGCCTAGCCACTCGACACCGTCAGGATTGAACACCTGCTGAACGTGGAGCAGACGGCATTCGGTGACATTGGCGGACAGGCTGGTCTCTTCAGTCAATTCTCTCACGGCGGACTCGGTAAGAGAGGTGTGCCCATCGTGGGCACCTGCCGGTAAGCTCCAATGCCCGTCTAACCAGCCAGTGCCGCTACGCCGCAGCGACAGGACCCTATCGCCGTCTCTTAGAACTGCGAACACCGCCGCATTGAGATTGTACCGCTGTCTTGTCATGGTGGCTCCTAGAAAGCCCAACTCTGCTGCAAGATCGAATGCGGTTCAATCACCTCAACGGCCTTGCCGGCGATGAGGGCGGCCGAAATTCTTCTGCCGTCGCGGGTCCTCCCCAGCCTTTGAACGCCATGCGGGGCGGCCATGCGCGATTTGTGCCCAGCTATAGAATTTTCGTTGGCCAGACTACCCGACGCGGCCGGCAATAGGTCAGATATGTTGTCCTATATCGCTTCGCGCGGTTCGTCACTTTGGGTCTGGGATCGAAAGCCGAGTCGGGCGGAGGGAACCCGGTTAGGCGCGAAGCCTTGTCGCGTATGGGGTGGAGCACTTTGGTCAGGTAGTACGGCTCGCCCCACTTTTTCGATCTGCCATAGTCGTGGTGGGTGCCTGGGGCATCCAATCGATCTTCGGGGAGAACAATCGCGTTAAAGTAGGAATAGGCGCGGATTGCTTTCACATTTGCCTTCGCCCTCTGGGGAAGGATATGAAAAGGAAGGAGAAGGGGGAAGCCATGTCGGATGACACTAAGTCTGACGAGGAACCAGAAGCGCCAACGACGCGAGAATCAGCGAAAGAGCCGTTGCCTAAGGGCAAACGGAGATCATTTAGCGGTGTTCGTCGTGAGCTAAGCGAAGAAGAGCTTGCATCCCCCGGAGTTCAAAAGACGCTACTCGACGAAATTGATAGGCTTGATAGCGATCTTCTCGAAGCAAAAGAATACCAGAGTAAATTCCACGAAGCTGACCGAAAAGCCAGCATTCTGGAAGAGAAATTTAAGACATACAAGACCGTTGAGGTAATCTCAGTGTCCTGTTTAACTGGAGGAGCGCTCATACTGGGTAATGTCCCTAGAGTTTGGGAGTCTCAACCGACTGGGTGGATGCTCCTTATCTCTGGGTCAATATTTGTTGTCGGTGGATTGATCGCGAAGGTGCTCAAACTATGAATCTGGAATTGCGATCCATAGTTGAGCCCGGAAAAATTGGGAAGGAACGTATCACCCTTCGCGCTAAGACTAAACTTGACGTGGGTGATTTCCTCATTGCCCAGTCCGGATATGTAGATGGCTCACCAACAACTGAGCTTTTTTACACTTTCTGGTTTCCTTACGAAGCTATTGACGCTGGAGATTTAGTAGTACTCTACACAAAGCCGGGGGAGCCGAGTAAAAAGCCACTTACGACCGGTAAGATTGCTCATTTTTTCTATTGGGGTATGCAGGCGGCAATATGGAACAGGGATGATTGCACGGCGGTATTGATGAACGCGCCCACATGGACAAGCAAGCATGTAACAGAGCTTAGCAAGTAGGATGTCAACCCTCTTCATCGCCCATATCCTGCCGTGATAATGACCTATCTATATACACACAACACGAAATAAGGTGCGGATTTATATTTCCTAGGAGTTGTCAATGCCACTCACGCCTGTCGAGCAAATGCTTTATTCCGCCACTAGGATAACGACATACAGAAATGGTGCTACCCTGTCTGTTGGGACTGGATTTTTCTATCTTGTGAGTCTGGAGGATGGGCGCTCGACCGTGCTTCTTGTCACTAACCGTCATGTATTTGAGAACTGTGACAGAATTGATCTATCTCTACCCTTGCGTGGGGAAAGCGGCGAGCCGTCCAAAACCTTTCACAAATGGGAGTTGATATTCCAAGGACACCCTATTGGCCATCCTGATCCAAATATTGACCTTGCGGTACTTTCAGTCACCGATTTACATCGACCTAATGGGAACGGAGGAAGAGACCTCCCTTTCTATGTCGCACTACGTCGCGAAACTATTCCAACAGCCGACGTTTGGGAGACACTTGATGCAATCGAAGACGTGATAATGGTTGGGTGTCCGAATGGGCTTTTTGATGAAGTAAACAACCTACCGATGTTTCGCAAAGGGATCACGGCCACTCATCCTGCCAAGGACTATCAGGGCCGAAAGGAGTTTATGGTAGACTTGGCGTGCTTTCCCGGTTCTTCAGGCTCACCGGTATTCCTTTACAGTACTGGGGCGAGCTATGACCGCAACACTGGCGGCTACTCCTTCGGCAGCATTCGCCTGTTCCTACTAGGGATTCTATATGCAGGCCCAACGATCAACCAACGCGGCGAGATCGTGCTTAGCCAACAGCCGTCTGTCTCCGTGGCGGCAATGATGCATTTGGGTATGGTGATCAAATCCACGCAGCTTCTCGCATTCGACGCACTCGTTAGACAGCAGATCGAACAGCAGGAAGCTTCAAACTAGCTCTTCGACCTCCGCCACCCAGCCCGGCGCGCTTCGTCCTCACTGCAAAACCAGCGCTCGCCGTATCGCGGGGAAATCACCGTCTCACGGTAGTACGTTTGGCCGGGCACATGATAGATGCGCTCCCCGGTCTCAATCGAAATGTTGCCCTTGATGTTGCAGCCGGAGCCGGGAGCCATGGCCTTCAGGCTATCGAGCGACACGTCACCTGACGTGTAGCCAACCCCCGCCGCACCCACCAGCATCAAGCCGGTAAGCATCGTGGGCACTGATAGCCGCCGTGCCTTCTTCGGCTGCTGATAGGCGGGCCGTGCCCGTGTTCGCTTCCACGTCTGCATGTTGGCAGGATGGACCGAAATGCTTGCACAGTGACGAACGCTAGAGGTTCAATTTTAGCGACTGCTGAACCGTAGACCGACAAGCTAACCCCACCGGGCGGGCTCGTAGAACTCGTAATTGCCGTTGCGGTCCAGTTTGACGCGCCAGCTTTCTTCAAGTTCCTCTAGCTGCGCATTGATCCAGTCGGCGGGTGGGTTTTCTAGGCCCATCTTCATGCGACGCGATGCGTCTTTATGCTCATTCAAATACTGCGCCGTCAGTTGCCCTATCAAATAATTGCGGCTCCCCTCGTTGTTGTCCCCGCTCGTAGATATTCGCTCCTTTAGAGACGCTATCTCTTCGTCGCGCTTGTCTAACCGGCTCTCAAGATTACTGACGCGCTCCGCAAGAAAATAGCGGCCCGCAACGAAGCCGGCCGTAGCGAACACAACGGCAAAGGTTACAAATACCCAAGGAGCCGCTTGGATTACGGCCCAATTTTCTTTCAGAAGATGAACATAATCCATTTAGGAGTCGCATCACCGAGTCATTGTGGTTGCCCAATCTCTAACCCGTCACTGGCGGCGAAAGGCTGCTGGCTTCATAGATCAAAATCGACGTCGCGCCCACGAAACATAATGCCGACGAGAAATAGAAAACAGCACGCCACTTATTGAGTGGTGGGCCGTGGTGAGGTTTGAGAAGCTTGGCATATTGCTGATCTAGAATTTGCCACGTGTCCTCAAGCTGCTGCTCCAATTCGGGGGTGAGGTCCGGTCTAGCTCGCGCAGCTTCAACGAAGTCGCGTCCGTGCTGAAGCTTCTCGCGCTGACGAATGTCCCCGTTCTGAAGCTGAATGATCGCCTTGGCTGCAAACGCTAACAGCAACCCGGCGAGATACACCCACATTGGAACCGTTGGCATGGGCAACTTGAGGACCGACACGATATCGGCCGCATTCAGCAGCAAGGCTGCAAGCGCGGTGCCATTTGCCCCCACTAGAATTGCGGTATCGTCGTCCACATAGAAAAACTTGGGTTTCATGTAGCCGCGAATGTCCGAGCGTTCATATCACCCTCCCTTGTCCCATTGGCATCATGTCACGAGTCGCACTCGGAGGGCAGTGGCGACAATGGAAGCCTTGGCGTTGCTTAGGGAATAAAAGCCAGAAGTAGGGTTGGTGATAGGGTTGGAAATCCCAATCATCCTTAATCCGCAATGAATACAACTGCTTATGGGAAGAATCTGGCGGAGAGAGAGGGATTCGAACCCTCGATACAGTTTCCCGTATACACGCGTTCCAGGCGTGCGCCTTCAACCACTCGGCCACCTCTCCGCAGCACGTCCCCGCTGGCGCGGGGCGGTCGATGGCGCTCATCTAGTCGATCCTTTGCCGAATGCCAAGCCGTGAATGCGTTCTTTCCTGCGAACGCGCTGATGGCTTCCACTATGTCGGCGATTGCCAATGTGCCCTTCCTTGCCTATCTGATGGGAGAAGAAGCCTGTCGTCGCGCCGGCGCGGGCAAACGGCCCGTTACGTTTCATGTTCAAAGCACTGCTGCGCCTGTTGTCCATGGTCATGCTCGCCATCGCCGTCATCATGGCGGTGCTGGATGCGACGCGGTCGATCGCGGCGAGCGCCGTCGTTCTGACGCCGCTGGGCGATTCCTGGGCCGCCGTGGCGCCGTCGACGCTGGAAACGATCGAACGATCGATTTCAGAGAATTTGCCGGGCTTCTTCTCCGATCCGCTGGCGACGGGCTTTCTGAGCCTGCCGGGTTTTGCGGTGTTTGCCGGCCTTGCTCTGTTGCTTGCAATTGCAGGGCGCAGGCGAGAACGCACCGCCAGCCGGTTCGTGGTACAGCGCTGACAATGCCCGCAAGGGCGAAAGGAGCGAAGAGATGTTCTTTCTGAGCGACATGCTGAACAAGAAGCTGAAGCTGCCGACCGCCAAGGAGGCGCTGCCCGGCCGTGAGCGCGCGATACCGACCGCGTCCAAGCACCATGTCTCAAAACGCCCGCTGCATGGCCCCTATCCGGAAGGGCTGGAAGTCGCCTATTTCGGCATGGGCTGCTTCTGGGGTGCCGAGCGCCTGTTCTGGGAAACGCCGGGCGTTTGGGTGACGGCGGTGGGCTATCAGGGCGGCGTGACGCCCAATCCGACCTATCAGGAAACCTGCACGGGCCTCACCGGCCATGCCGAAGTGGTGATGGTCGTCTACGACCCGTCCGAGGTCTCCTATGCGGAGCTGCTGCGGATTTTCTGGGAAAGCCACGACCCTACGCAGGGCATGCGCCAGGGCAATGATGTCGGCACGACCTACAGATCGGCGATCTACACCACCACCGATGCCCAGCATGCCGAGGCCGTCGCCTCGAAAGAGGCCTACGAAAATGCGCTGACTGCTGCCGGCCGTTCGCGCATCACCACCGAGATCGAGCCGGCGCCTGCGTTCTATTTCGCAGAAGCCGACCACCAGCAATATCTCGCCAAGAACCCTTTCGGCTATTGCGGCCTGAAGGGCACCGGCGTCACCTGCGCCGTTCCCGCGCCCGCCAGCGCCTGATTGCAGCGGCAGACCGCGTAAGGCTGAGCGCCGGAGCCACTTGGTTTCCGGTGCTCCTGCTCTTATCCAAAAGGTCAAAATTCTGCGTGAGTTTTTGCAACGCTCGTGCAACAGTAAAATCTGAGCGGGGGCTCAAACCCCTGCCGGACGGGGGTAGCCGCTTCTTGCAAGCCGGCAGCTCGCGTCGTGAAGCCAAAAAAGCAACCGACAGGGTGTGGATCATATGAAGCGTTTTGTTCTCGGCCTTCTGGCCGCCACCGCGATGACCGCTACGGCATTCGCGCAGGAAGATATCAAGCCGGGTCTTCTGTTCGACCTCGGCGGCAAGTTCGACAAGTCGTTCAACGAGGCATCGTTCGGCGGCGCCGAGAAGTTCAAGACCGAAACCGGCATCGAATATGTCGAGTTCGAAATCTCGAACGACGCCCAGCGCGAGCAGGCGCTTCGCCGCTTTGCCGAAGATGGCCGCAACCCGATCGTCATGGCCGGTTTTTCGTGGGCGTCCGCGCTCGAAATCGTCGCCGAGGAGTTCCCGGATACCGATTTCGCCATCATCGACATGGTGGTCGACAAGCCGAACGTGCGCTCCGTCGTCTACAAGGAGCAGGAAGGCTCCTACCTCGTCGGCGTGCTGGCCGCGATGGCCTCCGAGACTGGAACGGTCGGCTTCGTCGGCGGCATGCAGATCCCGCTCATCGGCAAGTTCGAGTGCGGCTACGCATCGGGCGTGATGGAGACCAACCCGGAAGCCACCGTCATCCGTAACTACACCGGCGACACGCCGGCAGCCTGGAACGATCCGACGCGCGGCGGCGAAATCACCCGTTCGCAGATCGATCAGGGCGCGGATGTTGTCTACCATGCGGCGGGCGGAACGGGCGTTGGCGTGCTTCAGGCCGCGGCGGACGCCGGCAAGCTCGGCATCGGCGTCGACTCCAACCAGAACGGCATGCATCCAGGCAGCGTGCTGACCTCGATGCTCAAGCGCGTCGACGTGGCAGTCTATAACGCGTTCACGGACGCGCAGAAGGGCGAGTTCAGCGCCGGCATCAACGTGCTCGGCCTCGCCGAGGACGGCGTCGGCTATGCCGTCGATGAAAACAACGAGAAACTCATCACCGACGAGATGAAGGCAGCGGTCGAGGAAGCCAAGGCGAAGATCATCGCCGGCGAGATCGAGGTCCACGACTTCATGAGCGACAATTCCTGCCCATACTGATCGGGAACGGGAGTCTTGCAGCGAACCGCCGGGCGCGAGCCCGGCGGTTTTCTTTTGGCGCATGAGTTTTCGCGCTCTGTGCAATGACCGACCGCCGTTCATTGCCTATCGTGGCCCGCAATGAGCTCTGATTCCTTCGGCCCCTCCCATGCAATCGCGCCGCGCCTTGCGGCGATCGTGTTCATCCTGCTTGCCGGCGTGCTGACGGGCGCGCAGCTCGGCAAGATCGCGCCGCTCATTCCCTGGTATCGCGACGAGGTCGGCTTTTCACTGGTCGAGGCCGGCTGGCTGGCGGCGATCCTCGGCATTTTCATTGCGTTGGCCGCTCTTCCAGCGGGCTTGTTGATCGACCGGATAGGCCTCAAGCGTTCCATCATGACCGGTGCACTGCTCCTGGCAGCAGGTGGTATCGCGCTCGCACTGGCGGAAACGCCCGTTGCGATCTTTGCGGCAAGGCTGGTCGAGGCTGTCGGCTATCTTGCCCTGTGTGTGGCGCTGCCGGCCATTCTCGCCGACATCTCTCCGGTCAACTGGAAGGGGCCGGTGCTGGCGATCTGGAGCGGGTTCGTCCCGCTGGGCTTTGCAACGTCGGATTTTCTGGCGCTGGCGATGCTGCCACTCTATGCGCCCTCGGCCTATCTGCTCACGATGGTGCTGCTGTTTGCCGTTCTGGCCGCAGGCGCGCTCTGGCTTGTCAGCGGCATTGCGGTTTCCGCGCCGGCAGGCGCGACGGGCGGCGTGTCGAGGACCTTGTCGCTGCCGGTCGTGCTGGTGGCCGTCGCATTCGGCGCGTTCGTGGTCCTGTCCGTCTCCATGTTCACCTTCATGCCAACCTTCGTGGCCGGCGATGGCGCGCATTTCCTCATTTCCGCCGGCGTGGTCGCGCTGAGCGTGCCCGTCGGCAACATTCTCGCCAGCCTCCTGGTGAGAGGTAGAGGCGCGGGCTACATGGCGCGGCTTGCCGTGTTCGGCTTCGCTGTCAGTGCAGCAACCGCGGTTCCGGCCTTCACGCTTGCGGACCCTGTGCTTGCGACAGTTTCGGTCTTGGCGCTGGCAATCTCGGGCGCTCTGGTGGCGTCCGCGCAGTTCGCGGCAATTCCTTTCATTACGCCTCGCGACGGCTCGGTTCCCGTGGCCATCGGTCTCGTCTGCCAGGCTGGCGGCCTCGGCACCGTGTTCGGCCCACCATTGGCGGCATCCGTGGTCGAGGCGTACGGCTGGTCCGGCTTCGGCTGGTTCCTGTCGGCTGTGGCCGTTGCGGGCCTCGCCTGCATGCTTCCTATTCTGAGTCGATACCCGGCAGCGAAAGCTAGCGCGGCGGACGCACCGCGAGCCCCTTGACCAGGATCGGTCCGGTCGGGCGCCCGACCGGCGAGCCGGGCGCATCCTCAAGCGTGATCTCGTAGAGCTGCTGCGGCTGCGGCATCGGCTGGTCGGGCCCTTGCAGGGTGATCTCGGTAGAGCGTCCGAAAGTTCCGAGCGACACCGGGCCGACGTCTCGGTCGTAAAGCGTCCAGACTTCGAGGGTTTTGCCCTGCGGCACGTCGAAATCGACCAGCGGGACGATGCGGACGGCATCGTTTCCGTAGGCTTCGACGAAAGCGCCCGGCGCGTTGTCTTCATCGGCCAGGACGACGACCACGACTGGCTCGGGAGCGGGGCCCATCGCCTGTCCCGACAGATAGCCGACGCCAAGGGCCGCAAGCAGGCAGGCGGCGATTAGCCCGCCGCGCCAGCCTGCGAACTGGTGTGCGTAAGGCCGTTTCAGCTGAAGTATGCCTTTGCGGCTCGGATCGGGCGCTCGCAAGGTCGTCACGTCGAGGCGCTCGCGAGCACTGTCGGCGGCGGTCATCTGGGGCATATCGGCGATCCGCTCGGCCACCGTCTGCCACATGTCGCCGGGCACCTCCGCCGGAGCGACATCCTTGTCGAACGCATGGAAGCGTTCGGCAAGCTGGACGACGCAGTCGCGAAATTCCGCGTCCACCTCCATGTCGCGCTCCGCCCGGGTGCGCTCCTTCTCGTCCATCAGGCCCAGCACATAGTCTCCGGCACGCGCCATGCGTTCCTCGCGGCTCATGACATGCACTCCTGCAAGGCAATGACGCCGCGTCTTATCCATGCCTTGACGGTGCCGATCGGCGCCTTGAGCCGCCCGGCGATTTCCCCGTGCGTGAAGCCTCCCACATAAGCCAGAACGATGGAGCGGCGGCGTACGGGTTCCAGCTGATCGAGGCAGCGCCGCAGGTCGCTTGCGGCGGGCAGCGCCTCATAGGCAAGATCCGCGTCGCTGCCAGCGTCGCCAAGTTCTGCCAGCATCTGCGGCTCTACAAATTCCATGCGTTGGCCGTCACGAACCATGTTCAGTGCACGGTTGCGAACCATCGTGGTCATCCATGCCCGCCCGGAGCCGCGCATCGGGTCAAACATGGTGGCCTTGCGCCAGATGGTGACAAATGCGTCCTGCACCGCTTCCTCGGCTAGGTCGGCTCGGCGCACGATGCGTCGCGCGACCGCGATAAGGCGACCGGCCTCGAGCTTGAACAGTTCCGCGAGCGCGGTTCGATCTCCGGCGGCAACCCGTTCGAGGAGAAGGGTACTCGCATCGTCCTGATTGTCCGCACTCATGCAGCGATCGCTCTCCTCGCACCAGCCAGCCCGATATGCAGATTACACGCGAAATCATCGAAACGATGCAGACGGAAGAAAATTTTCTCTCGCTGCATCCAGCAGGCGTGCCTCGCGGGTAACCACAATGCGGACATGTGCCGCCAACGCCATTTTACACCTAGAGGAGACAAGCCATGAAGCCCACCACCCGGACAATCATCCGCTCCACGCTCGCTGGCGCATCGTTTATCGCACTGACTGCGGCGGCCACCGCAGCACCCGCAGTCGGTCTCGTCGGCGACAAGACCCTCGTATGGTTTGACACCGACAATGCCGAAGTCACGCGCAGCGTCGAGGTTGAAGGCGTCGATAGCCTGATGGGTATCGACGTACGTCCGTCGAACAAGATGCTCTACGGCGTTGACGGAAACGGCATGATCGTGACGATCGACCTGGAGAGCGGCGCTGCTACCATGGGCGCTGAACTGTCGGAGAAGCTGCCTGACGGCGTGACCGCCAGCGTCAACTTCAACCCGGTTGCCGACAAGCTTCGCCTGATGGGCTCGGATGGCACCAATCTGCGCATCGATGTCGAGACCGGCGCTGCGACCGTCGACGGGAGCCTCAACTTCGAGCCCGGCGACGCGAACGCCGAAGCCACGCCCAACGTGGTGGCGACCGCTTACACCAACGGGCTGGACAAGCCGGAAAAGACCTCGATGTGGGACATCGACGCGTCGTTGGGCGCGCTGCTGCGCCAGACGGCGCCAAATGACGGCACGCTGGCCACCATCGGCATGCTCGGCATCGAAGGCGCCGATCACTACGCCATCGATTTCGAGGTGCGCGCCATCGACGACAACGTTCTCTGGCTTGCCGCCGGCAACGGCCTCTACACCGTCAATGTCGAAAGTGGTGCGGCAACCATGGAGTCCGAATTCAGCGGCCTCGACGGCACGCTGCGCGACATCGCCATCCTGCCGGCCATGTAAGTTCGTATCCCCACCCGCGAAGCCGCCGCTACCAGTGCGGCGGCTTCGTCACCGGGACGTCCGGTGAAGCCTGTTCTTCCAGTTCCAGGAAACGTTCGGTCAAGGCGTCGAGCTTGCGCTGCAGCTTGTCGATCGTCTTCCACTGTTCGGCGATCTCCTGCGACAGCTCCGAAATGGTCTTCTCCTGCTCGGCCGCCAGGATTTCGAGTTGGGTCAGGCGCGCCTCGTCGCTCATGCCTTGATGCCTTCCAGAGCGGCGCGCAGACCAGGATCGAGCTGCGTCGGTCGGCGCGTTGCACGGTCGACATACACGTGGATGAAGAACCCTTCGGCGGCGGTCGTCTGCTCCTCGTTGCGAAAAAGTCCGACTTCGTAGCGCACCGACGACGAGCCGAGCCGCGCCACCCGAATGCCGGCCGTCACCATGTCGGGAAACGCCATCTCCGAGAAATAGCGGCAGCCGGTTTCCACAACCAGACCGATCTGCTCGCCCTGGTGGATGTCGAGCACCCCTTGTTCGATCAGCCAGCCATTCACCGCCGTGTCGAACAGCGAATAGTGCACCACATTGTTCATGTGGCCGTAGAGGTCATTGTCCATCCAGCGCGTCGCAATCGAGCGGAACGCGCGGTAGTCGCCGCGGCTCGATGGGGTGGGGCGCTCGCTCACCACGCTGCCCGATAGATCGCCAGCGCGTCGGCCTCGTTCACGTCGCGTGGATTGTTGACCAGCAGGCGCTGCTGTTTCATCGCGTCGGACGCCATCTTGGCCAGATGCCCTTCGCCGATGCCGACATCGCGCAATCGCGGTTGCAGCCCGACCTTGCGCGACAGCGTCGCCAGCTCCTCGATGAAGGCGGCGCAGCGACCCTGCACGCCATCCTCGGCGGCGAGCTGCGGAAACGCGTCGGCGGCGATCTCCGCATAGAGATGCGCCGCATCCGGCGCGTTGAAGCGCAGCACATGCGGCAGCACCAGCGCGTTGGAAAGCCCATGCGGGATATGGAACGTGCCGCCGATTGGATAGGCAAGCGCATGCACCGCGGCCACCGGCGAATTGGCGAAGGCCTGGCCCGCCAGCATGGACCCCAGCAGCATCGCGCCGCGCGCCTCGATGTTGCTGCCGTCGAGCACGGCCGTCTCGATGTTGGCGCCCAGCAATTGCAGCGCCTGACGGGCGAGCATCCGCGACAGCGGGTTGTTGTTGGCGCTTTTCGACGCATAGGCCTCGATCGCATGCACCATCGCATCGATGCCGGTGGCGGCGGTAATTGCCGGCGGCAGGCCCAGTGTCAGCTCGGCGTCGAGAACCGCGATGTCGGGCAGGATGATTGGCGAGGAAACGCCGCGCTTTTCTTCCTCGCCAACGGTGATGATGGAGACCGGTGTCACCTCCGATCCGGTGCCCGCCGTGGTGGGCACCAGCGCCAGCGGCAGGCGCGGCCCTTTGGCCTGCGCCACGCCCCAGGCCGCGTCGAGATCCTCTCCGGAACCGATCAGCAGGGCGGCGAGCTTGGCCACGTCGAGCGAAGATCCGCCGCCGAAACCCGCGACGCCTGTGGTGCCTGCCGCGCGGCCGGCCTCAACCGCCTTTTCAAGTGTCTGGCGCGACGGGTCCGCCTCGACGGCATCGAAAACGGTGACCGTCGCACCCTCCGCCTCCAGCGATGTTATCGCATTGTCGCAAAGCCCGAGCTTGCGCAGGCCCGGATCGGTGACGAACAGCACCGCGGGCCCGAGCTTGCGGCCGGCGAGCGCGCCGAACCGGCGCGCGGCCCCCGGCTCGAAGATCACGGATGGCGTTGTGTTGAAGGTGAAGGGGGCAAAGGCGTGGGTATCCATGCCATCGAAATTGACAAGGGCGCGCTGATTTGTCGAGAGTGAACCGGGATTGTGGCAAGTTGAGCGCATTGGCAAGGCGGAAATCGCCATGCTAGATGTCTTGACCAAACGATAAAAACAAAGTTCCAGAGGGGTTGATCGGGCGCATGGCAGAAGCTGCGATCGAACTGGTCGGCATAAACAAGAGTTTCGGCGCGGTTCACGCCAACCGGGACATCCATCTCGAGATTCCGCGCGGCACCATTCACGGCATCATCGGCGAGAACGGCGCGGGCAAATCGACCCTGATGTCGATCCTGTACGGCTTCTATCAGGCCGACAGCGGCGAGATTCGCGTGTCGGGGAAGCAGATCCAGATCGGCACGCCGAACGACGCGATCGCGGCCGGCATCGGCATGGTCCATCAGCATTTCATGCTGGTGCAGAACTTCACCGTCCTGGAAAATGTCATCCTCGGCGCCGAGGGCGAGGCGCTGCTGGGCTCCTCCATCGCCAAGGCGCGCGCGGAACTCGTGCGGCTGGAGAAGGAATACGGCCTCGAGGTCAATCCCAACGCGATCATCGAGGAACTGCCTGTCGGCCTGCAGCAGCGCGTGGAAATCCTCAAGGCGCTCTATCGCGGCGCCGAAATCCTCATACTGGACGAGCCGACCGGCGTGCTCACGCCGGCCGAGGCCGACCATCTGTTCCGTATCCTCGCCCAGTTGAAGGATGAGGGTAAGACCATCGTCCTGATCACGCACAAACTACGCGAGATCATGGCCATCACCGACAACGTCTCGGTCATGCGGCAGGGCCAGATGGTCGCCACGCGCAAGACCGCCGAAACCACGGTCGAGGAATTGGCCGAGCTTATGGTCGGGCGTCGCGTGCTGCTACAGGTGGAGAAGGGCGCAGCCAAACCCGGCGAGTTCAAGCTGTCGGTCAAGAACCTGACGGTGAAGGATTCGCGCGGCGTGACCATGGTCAATGACGTCTCCTTCGACGTGCGCGCCGGCGAGATCGTCGGCATCGCGGGCGTTGCCGGCAACGGCCAGTCCGAGCTTCTTGAAACCATCGCCGGCATCCGCCGCGCCGAATCCGGCACCGTCATGCTCGATGGCAAGCCGATCGACGTGACCGGGCTGGCCGATCCCGGCGAATTGCGCGACCGGGGCCTCGCCCACGTTCCGGAAGACCGCCACTATGTCGGCCTCGTCCTGCCGTTCGAGGAATACGAGAATTCGATCCTCGGCTATCACGACCACAAGCAGTATCTGCGCGGCCCCTTTCTCGACATCGAGGCGATCCGGGCCGATGCCCGCGAAAAGATCGAGAAATACGACATCCGCCCCACCAACGAGCGGTTGAAGACGGCCAATTTCTCCGGCGGCAACCAGCAGAAGATCGTGCTGGCACGCGAGATGGAGAAGGACCCGGGCGTTCTGGTCGTCGGCCAGCCGACGCGCGGTGTCGACGTCGGCGCCATCGAGTTCATCCACAAGCGCCTCATCGACATGCGCGACGCCGGCAAGGCCGTGCTGCTGGTCTCGGTGGAGCTGGACGAAATCCGCTCGCTGTCCGACCGCATCCTCGTCATGTTCGACGGTCGCATCGTCGGCGAGCGCGACAGCGAAGCGAGCGAGGGCGAATTGGGCCTGCTCATTGCCGGCGTCGAACAACAGGAGGCCGCGGAATGAGCGCGCCCTACGCAAAGCTTCCGGCCTGGGCCGACTATGGACTGATCCCCGTCATCAATCTCGTCGTCGCCTTCGCGGTCGCGGGGCTGGTCGTGCTGCTGGTGGGGGAGAACCCTTTCCGGGCGGCCGCGATCATGGTCGAGGGCGCATTCGGCGGTGGACGCAACATCGCCTACACGCTCTATTATTCGACGAGCTTCATCTTCACCGGCCTTGCGGTTGCGGTCGCCTTCCACGGCGGCCTGTTCAATATCGGCGGCGAGGGGCAGGCCTATGTCGGCGGGCTCGGCGTCGCGCTGGTTTGTCTGACGTTTGATTCCCTTCTGCCGTGGTGGCTCACCTTTCCGCTCGCGATTCTCGGCGCGGCGGCCATCGGTGCGGCCTGGGCTTTCATTCCCGCCTATCTGCAGGCCAAGCGCGGCTCGCATATCGTCATCACGACGATCATGTTCAACTTCATCGCCGCCAGCCTGATGGTCTATCTGCTGGTGGGCGTGCTCAAGCCCACCGGGTCGATGGCGCCGCAGACCCGCACCTTCCTCGACGGCGGGCAGCTCCCCAAGCTCAACTGGCTGATGGAGGCTTTCGGCTTCACCGTGCGCTCGTCGCCGTTCAACATATCGTTCCTGCTGGCGCTCCTCTGCGCCTTCCTCGTCTGGCTTCTGATCTGGCGGACGCGACTCGGCTACGAGATCCGCACACAGGGTTTCAGTCCCAAGGCCGCGCGCTATGCCGGCATCGGCGAGGTGCGCATCATCATCATCACCATGATGATTTCGGGCGCGCTCGCCGGCATGATGGCCCTCAACCCGGTGATGGGCGACCAGAACCGGCTTCAGCTCGATTTCGTCACCGGCGCGGGCTTCGTCGGCATCGCCGTGGCGTTGATGGGCCGCTCGCATCCGGCCGGCATCGTTCCGGCCGCCATCCTCTTCGGCATGCTTTACCAGGGCGGGGCGGAACTTGCCTTCGAGATGCCCAACATCAGCCGCGACATGATCGTCATCATCCAGGGCCTCGTCATCCTGTTTGCCGGCGCGCTCGAGCACATGTTCCGGCCCTCGGTGCAGGCGCTGTTTGCAAGCCTCAGTCCGAAGTCCATGGGCGTGACCGCTGCCCGGCAGGGAGACGCCTGAGATGGAGTTCTTCAACACCCTCGTCGTCATCCTCGACTCCACGATCCGCCTGTCGATCCCGCTGCTGCTGGCCTGTCTCGCTGGTCTCTATTCGGAGCGTTCCGGCATCTTCGACATCGGCCTCGAGGGCAAGATGCTGGCCGGCGCGTTCGCGGCGGGTGCCGCGGCGGCAGTGTATGGTTCTGCCTGGTATGGGCTCGGCGCGGCGATCCTGGTTTCAGGGTTCCTGGCGCTCGTTCACGGCTTTGCCTCGATCACCCATCGCGGCAACCAGATCGTCTCGGGCGTTGCCATCAACTTCATAGCTGCCGGCTCCACCATCATTCTCGGGCAGGCCTGGTTCAGCCAGGGCGGCCGCACGCCCTCGCTCGGGGGCGACAGCCGCTTCGGTGCCATCACCCTTCCTTTTGCCGAGGCCGTGCGCGATGTCCCGGTTGTCGGCTACGTCTATTACGAGCTGATTTCCGGTCAATCGATCCTCGCCTATTTCGCCTTCTTCATGGTCTTCGCCACATGGTGGGTGCTGTTCCGCACCCGCTTTGGCCTGCGCCTGCGCGCAGTCGGTGAAAACCCGGCGGCGGTCGACACCGCCGGCATCTCGGTCACATGGCTGCGCTATCGGGCCGTGCTGATCACCGGCGCACTCTGCGGCGTCGCGGGCACCTATCTGGCGCTGACGCAGAATGCCGGCTTCGTGAAGGACATGACCGCCGGTCGCGGCTTCATCGCGCTTGCAGCCCTCATCTTCGCCAAATGGCGGCCTGTGCCGGCGATGTTCGCCTGTCTGCTGTTCGGCTTCCTCGACGCGCTGGCGATCCGCCTGCAGGGCACGCCACTGCCGCTGGTCGGCCGTGTGCCGGTGCAGTTCTTCCAGGCGCTGCCCTATGTGCTGACCGTGATCCTGCTTGCAGGCTTCATCGGCAAGGCGATCCCGCCGCGCGCCGGCGGCGTGCCCTATGTGAAGGAGCGTTGAGTGAGATTGTTAGAGTGCCGCGATGTCGCATGATCTTTTCCTCGCTGCGCGTGAAGCGATGGCGAAATGCCATGCGCCGTATTCCAGATTTCCGGTCGGCGCCGCGATCCGCACCGAGGACGGGCGCATCTTTGCCGGCGCCAACATCGAGGTCGCGTCCTATCCCGAGGGCTGGTGCGCGGAAACGACGGCGCTCGGCCACTATGTGATGGGCGGTGGCGGCAGAATCACCGAGATCGCGGTGGTCGCCGAAAAGATGCCGCGCATCACGCCCTGCGGCGGCTGCCGCCAGCGGCTCGCAGAGTTCGCCGGGCCGGACGCACGGCTTCACCTGTGCGATGAAACGGGTGTCGTCCAGACCCTGACCATGGGCGAGATCCTGCCGCTGGGCTTTGCCGGAGACATCCTCAAATGAACCGCACCATCGCGAAGATCACCGAGGCGCTGGAGGGGCGCACGCCCAAGACGGCGCTGGTTCTGGGCTCCGGGCTTGGCAGCCTCGTCGACGAGGTCGAGAACGCGGTGCGCATCCCCTATTCCGAGCTGCCGGTCTTTCCGCACAGCGGCGTGACCGGCCATGCCGGACAGCTCGTCGCCGGCGAGCTCGGCGGCACGCCTGTCATCATGCTGGCCGGACGCGCGCATTATTACGAGCACGGCAACCCCGCGGCCATGCGGCCGGCGCTGGAGGCGCTGACCGGCATCGGCATCGAGAAGCTGATCCTCACCAACGCGGCCGGCTCGCTGGAGCCCGATATGGGCCCCGGCTCGGTGATGCTGATCACCGATCACATCAATTTTTCCGGCACCAACCCGCTCTTCGGCGAACCGACGGACCGGCGTTTTGTCGGCCTGACAGAAGCCTACGATGCCGGCATCCGCGCCGCATTCGAGAAGGCTGCGGAAGCAACCGGCACGGCGCTTCACAAGGGCGTCTACATGTGGTTCTCCGGTCCGTCCTTCGAGACACCGGCGGAGATCCGCATGGCGCGCATCATGGGTGCCAACGCCGTCGGCATGTCGACCGTGCCGGAGGTGATCGTCGCGCGTTTCCTCGGCCTGCGCGTGGCCGCCTGCTCTGTGATCACCAACCTCGCCGCTGGCATGACCGGCAGCGAGCTTTCGCATGACGAGACGAAGGAGATGGCGCCGCTCGGCGGCCAGCGTCTCGCAACGATCCTGAAGAAAATGTTCGCCGACGGACTGGTCGACGGGTAGGCGCCGGCCATGCTCCCTCAGGAAATCGTCAGGAAAAAGCGCGATCGGCAGCCGCTGGCGCGCGATGAGATTGCCGCTTTCGTAGCCGGCCTTACCGACGGTTCCTTCTCCGAGGGGCAGGTCGCGGCGCTCGGCATGGCGATCTTCCTCAACGGCATGGAGCGCGACGAAGCCGTCGCGCTGACGCTCGCGATGCGCGATTCCGGCACGGTGCTCGACTGGTCCGACCTCCCTGGCCCGGTGACGGACAAGCATTCGACTGGCGGCGTCGGCGACAACGTGTCCCTGATGCTCGCCCCGATCGTCGCGACCTGCGGCGCCTATGTGCCGATGATCTCCGGCAGGGGGCTAGGCCACACCGGCGGCACGCTCGACAAGATGGATGCCATCCCCGGCTATGCCAGCCAGCCCGACAAGGCGCTGTTCCGCAAGGTGGTGCGCGAGGTGAGCTGCGCGGTCATCGGCCAGACGGCCGATCTGGCGCCGGCCGACAAGCGCTTCTATGCCATTCGCGACGTGACCGGCACGGTCGAATCGATCCCGCTGATTACCGCGTCCATCCTGTCCAAGAAGCTTGCTGCCGGGCTCCAGTCGCTGGTGCTCGACGTGAAGGCGGGCAATGGCGCTTTCATGGCAACGAAGAAGAGTGCTTCCGGGCTCGCGCAAAGCCTGGTCGAGGTCGCGAACGGCGCCGGCCTGCCGACCACGGCGCTGATGACCGACATGAACCAGCCGCTGGCAAGTGCTGCCGGCAACGCCGTCGAGGTCGCCAATGCCGTCGATTTCCTCACCGGCCGCGCCCGCGACCGCCGACTGGAGGAGGTGACGCTGGCGCTTGCGGCCGAGATGCTGCTCGCGGCCGGCATCGCATCCACCCACCGTCAGGCCGACAGCCTCGCCGGCAATGCACTTTCGTCCGGCCGCGCCGCGGATGTCTTCGGCCGCATGGTCTCGGCTTTGGGCGGCCCGGCGGACTTCGTCGATAAGTACGAGACCTACCTGCCTCAGGCGCCCGTCATACGGCCGGTGAAGTCCGGTAAGTCGGGCTTCGTAACGGCGATAGCATCGCGCGACGTCGGCATCGCCGTCGTTGCGCTCGGCGGCGGCCGCACCAAGCCGGAAGACGTGATCGACCACGCCGTCGGCATAACCGCGCTGGTGCCGGTCGGCACCGATATCGGCAAGGGTGACGCGCTTGCGATCGTCCATGCGCGCAATGAGGCCGACGCCGACCAGGCGGAAGCGGCGGTTCGTGCCGCCTACACGTTGGGCGAGGTCAGGCCGCGTATGCCTCGGCCAGTTATCCGCCGAATCGCGCTGTCCGCCTGATTGCGAAAAACATTAAACCGAACGGTTGACATTCGAACTGGCGCGCTCTAATTCAACCATATGGTTGAAAATGAAGCCGCCCAACTCGATGCCGTCTTCCACGCGCTGTCCGACGCGACCCGCAGGGCGATGCTGCACACGCTGTCGACCGGAGAAAGAAGTGTCGGCGAGCTGGCCGCGCCATTTTCAATGAGCCTCGCGGGCGCCTCCAAGCACGTGAAGGTGCTGGAAGGCGCAGGCCTCGTGCGCCGCGAGATACGGGGCCGCACGCATCTGTGCCGGCTCGACGCGGCGCGGCTCGCCGAGGCGCAGGCCTGGCTTCGCTACTACGAGCGCTTCTGGACCGGCCGCCTGGACGCGCTGGATGCGCTGCTGCGCGCCGAGGACGAACAGATGGAGAATTCGAAATGACCGACAAGCAACCTGTCACCTTGCAGGTGAAACGCCGGTTCGACGCATCGGCGGAGCGGGTCTTCGACGCATGGCTCGATCCGGAGACCGCCGGCAAATGGCTCTTTCGCAGCGAGGAAGGTGAGACCGTCACTGGCCGTGTGGATGCACGGGTCGGCGGCAGCTTTGCCTTTGTCAGCCACCGCAAGGATGGCGACATCGAACATACCGGCGATTATCTGGAGATCGACCGGCCGCGACGGCTGGTCTTCACCTTCGCGGTGCTGGCATTCAGCCCGGAATACGACCGCGTGACGATCGAGATCGCGCGTCTCGATAAGGGATGCGAACTGACGCTCACGAGCGAGATGGCGCCGGATGTCTTTGCCGAGTGGGGCGAGCAGACCCGCAACGGCTGGACGATGATGCTCGATGCCCTCGCGGCTGAACTGGAGGCCTGAGCCATGTTCAGGGTCGATGCGACCGCGGACGGGCAGGGTATCGTTTCCGAGCCTGCCACGGTGCGGATAGAAAAGCTGCTGCCGGGGCCGGTCGAGCGCATATGGGACTATCTCACCGATCCCGCCAAGCGGCGGCTCTGGCTGGCTGCCGGTATCTTGGAGCCCCACCCCGGCGGGCAGGTCGAGCACCTGTTCCGTCACCGGGAACTGTCCGACGAGGCAACCCCGGAAAGATACCGCGACTTTGAGGACAGCCCCGCCATGCACGGCGAGGTCACGCAATGGGATCCGCCGCGCACCCTCGCCTATACATGGCCCGGCGACAGCGGTGCGAGCGAGGTCACTTTCGAGCTCTTTCCCGAAGGCAGCCAAGTGCTGCTTGTTGTGACCCACCGGCGGCTGCGCGATCCGGAGACGATGGTCAGCGTCGCCAGCGGTTGGGATGCGCATCTGGGCATCCTTGCCGACCAGCTGTCGGGCGAAACGCCGCGCGGCTTCTGGAGCGCCCATGCGCGGCTCGAAGCAATCTATCGGGATCGCCTCGCGTTGACGACGGAGCGGGGCACGACGCCCGAGCACATGGTGCAGGTCGAGCGGGAGTTCGACGCATCCGCTGCGGCACTTTACGCGGCCTGGACCGAGCCCGCTGTGATGAACCGCTGGTTCGGCAGGGTGGACGCGGACGTCCGCCCAGGCGGCCGCTTTCGCGTCGAAAGCGATGGCGACGACGGCGAGGTGTTCGCCCATGTCGGAAAATACCTCGCGCTGGAACCGGACCGACTGGTCAAGCAGACCTTTGCCGTCGAAAGCGAGGAACCGAATCCGTACGTCGACGAATTCATTGCGATCTCGTTTCGCGACTTATCCGACGGACACGCCCGTCTCATCCTGTCTGACGGCTGGGATGGTTTGGCGCCCACCGACGAGGACATCGAAAAGACCCGCCAGGGATGGAGCCTCTGGCTCGATTTCCTCGACCGGCTGTTCGACGAAAATCCTGCCTCGAGGAGAACATGATGAACCCGACCTATTCCGGCGGCCGCAACATCGCCATGAAGGTGCCGCCGCACCAGTATGATGAAACGGTGCGCTTCTATCGCGATGTCATCGGCCTTGCCCTGATCGAGGGCCACGAGCCTGCCGTCGGCTTTCACTTCGGGGCTAACCAGCTCTGGATCGACAAAGCGCCGGGCATGAGCCAGGCCGAAATCTGGCTGGAAATCGTCATGGACGACAAGGACGCCGCCGCCGACCATCTGGCGAAGGCCGGTATCGCCCGCCGCGATGAGATCGAGCCGCTGGGCCCGGATTTCAAGGGGTTCTGGATATCCAGCCCTTCGTCGATCATCCACCTCGTCGACGAAAAGACCGGAGCCTGGTGAATACGAAAGGGCAAACCCGATGATACGATGCAATCTGTCCTCGGTGACGGTGCTCGACCAGCAGAAGGCCGAGGATTTCTATGTCGGCAGGCTGGGCTTCGTGAAGAAGCACGACGTTCCGGCCGGTGGCGCGCGCTGGCTCACCGTTCAGGCCGCCGACGGTTCCGGTGTGGAGCTGCTGCTGGAGCCGGCGGGCATGGATTTCGCGCGGGACTACCAGCAAGCGCTTTACGAGCGCGACATCCCCTTCACCCAGCTCGGCTGCGATGACGTGAAGGCGGAATACGAGCGGTTGACGGGGCTCGGCGTCGTTTTCCGCGGTGAACCGCGTGCGCCCGCGCCGGGCATGCCGCTGATGGCCACCTTCGAAGATGGCTGCGGAAACCTGATCCTGCTGGTCGAGGGCTGACCGCCTACGCGTCTGCCGCGCGCCGGAAATGGATGACGGTTCCGTCTTCCAGGCTGCCGCGTGCCGTTTCCTGAAACCCGAGGCGACCAGCGAGCTGCACGGAAGGCGTGTTGCCCTCGCTGATGATGCAGCTCAGGGGAACGCCGCGATGGTTCTGATCGGCCCAGCCGAGGATGGCTGTCATCGCTTCCCGCGCAAGACCTTTTCCCTGTACGGAAGGGTGCAGGACCCAGCCGGCCTCCAGCGTGCCGTCCAGCGTGGGTTCGATCGCGCGCTTGATGTCCATCAGCCCGGCCTCGCCGACAAGCATTCCAGAGTCCCGATCCGTCAGTGTCCAGAAGCCGGCGCCCAGCACGGCCCACAGGCCGCGCGAACGCAGGATGCGACCCCAGCATTCCGACCTGGTGAGCGGACGCCCGCTGATGAACCGCACAACATCGTCATGGGTCCAGAGATCGGTGTAGACGTCGAGGTCTTCCGGGCGATGCTCCCTCAGGATGAGGCGCTCGGTGTGAAGAACGGGAACGGTGCTCATTGTCCGCCGAGCTTTTCAGCAATCAATGCGGCAAGCCTTGTCGCCACCTCGTTCTTGCTCATCTCCGGCCATTCCTCGGCGCCATCCGCCGTGACGATGCGGACGAGATTGCGGTCGCCGCCCATCACGCCCGACGCGTTGACCCCGCTGTCGTGCGAAACGTCGTTGGCGACGATCAGGTCGGCGCCCTTCTTCTTCAGCTTCGTGCGGGCGTTTTCGAGCACGTTCTGCGTTTCGGCCGCAAAGCCCACCACCAGCTTCGGCCGGTCGGCGTGGTGCCCGATGGTGGCAAGGATGTCCGGGTTCTCGACCATCTGCAGCGCCGGTGGGCCCTTGCCGACCTCCTTCTTGATCTTCTCACCGGCCTCGCCCTCGGTACGCCAGTCGGCAACCGCTGCAACGAAAACGCCGGCGTCGGCAGGCAGCGCCGCTTCCACGGCGGCTTTCATCTGCCGGGCAGATTCGACGTGGATGACATTGACGCCGGCCGGGTCGGCGAGCGTCACCGGACCCGATACGAGATGCACCTCCGCGCCGAGCCGCGCTAGCGCGCCGGCGATCGCATGGCCCTGCTTGCCCGAGGACCGATTGGCGATGTAGCGCACGGGGTCGATCGGCTCGTGCGTCGGTCCCGATGTCACCACGATCTTGCGGCCGGCAAGCGGTTTTGGCGCCTCGTCCAGCAGAGCCTCGATCGCGGCGACGATCTCCAGCGGTTCGGCCATGCGGCCGTCACCGGCCTCGCCGCTCTCGGCCATCTCGCCGCGCCCCGGTCCGACGAAGGCGACGCCGTCCCGCTCCAATGTCGCGCGATTGCGGCGCGTGGCCGGATGGCTCCACATGCGCGGGTTCATGGCCGGCGCGATCAGCACCTTCTTGTCGGTGGCCATCAGCGTGGTCGATGCGAGGTCGTTGGCGAGCCCGTTCGCCATCTTCGCCATCAGGTCGGCGGTGGCAGGCGCCACGACCACAAGGTCGGCCTCCCGCGAGAGGCGGATATGGCCGACATCGTGCTCGTCCTGCCGGTCGAAAAGGTCGCTGAACACATGATCGGCCGAGAGTGCGCCGACAGCCAGCGGCGTCACGAATTCCCGTGCCGCAGCAGTCATCACGCAGCGCACCGACGCGCCGCGCTCGCGCAGGCGCCGTATCAGGTCGAGGCATTTGTAGGCCGCGATGCCGCCGCCGATGATGAGCAGGATGCGTTTGCCGGAAAGGATCATGCGTCGTCCGCGATCACGTCACGCCGGCTTCAGTGCCGGCTCGACGTCGGTATGGACGAAATCGTCGCCTTTGAACAGCAGTGGAAGGCCGCGTGTCTTGGCCAGGGCGTAAGCGAAACAGTCGCCCATGTTGAGGTTGGCACCGTGTTTCGATCCTCTGCCGTAGCGGGCATAGGCATTCTTGGCCGCTCGGAGTTGTTCGACGTCGAACGGGGCGAGTTCGGGCTCGATAAGCGAAAGTAGCGTCTCGATCTGCCTCTCGCCGTCGGTTAGTTTCTCGCGCCTGGACACGCAATACAGTTCATGAAGCGTGCCCGTACTGATCACTGGATAAAGGTAGTGGTCGAGATATCGCCGGAAGCGATCGGCATCATCCTCTCGGAACAGGATCGCCGCGATGGCCGAGGTGTCGACCACAAAGCTCAACGCAGCCCTTCCTCCCACATCTCGTCACTAACCTTCTTCAGATCGAAAGGAGTTTTCGGCTTGACGCCCAGCTTCTCCAAATCCTCCAGAATGGAGGCTCTGCGGCGAGGCGCCTTGACGCTCTCCGTCAGAACATCGCGAATTTCTTGCTCCATCGATACACCGCGTTCTGCCGCGCGTTTGCGCAGTTCACGCTTTATCCCGTCATCAACGTTGCGGATCGTCAAAGTGCTCATAGCTCGGGCCCGTTATGTGAGCGGCCAGATGACCTGCTAGCAATGTAAGCATTGCTAGCATTGCAGTCAAATTGCCCTACCCGAGCTGCACCGCGATCCAGATCAACGTCGCCGCGATGATCCATAGTGCTATCCGCCCGGATCGCGTCCGCCGAGCCTCGACGCGTCCGATCTTGTCGGCCGTTTCGTCGTCGAAACGAAGCCCGTTTTCGGCCATTGCGTCGATCTCACGCGACAGTCGCTCGGTGCGCGCAGCAAGGTCGGGTGCTTGGCGGGCCAGCGAAACCAGCGCGCCGACCCCATCGCGGGCGTCCTCGAGAATGCCGCGCGGCCCCAGATTGGCCCTGATCCAGTCGCCCACCACCGGCTCCGACGTCTTCCACATGTTGAAGGCAGGGTCGAGCGTGCGCGCCACGCCCTCCACCACCACCATTGTCTTCTGCAGCAGCACCAGCTCGGTCCGGGTCTGCATGTCGAACAGCTCCGTCACCTCGAACAGCAGTGTCAGCAGCCGCGCCATGGAGATGGTTTCGGCCGGCTGCCCGTGGATCGGCTCGCCGATGGCGCGTATCGCCTGCGCGAAGGCATGCACGTCGTGTGTGCGCGGCACGTAGCCGGCCTCGAAATGCACCTCGGCGACGCGCAGATAATCGCGCGTGATGAAGCCGTAGAGGATTTCGGCGAGGAACCGGCGTTCCTTCTTTCCGAGCCGCCCGGCAATGCCGAGGTCGACGGCGACGATGGTCCCGTCCGCTTCCACGAACAGGTTGCCGGGGTGCATGTCGGCATGGAAGAACCCGTCGCGAAGCGTATGACGCAGGAACGACTGTATCAGGGATGCCGCCAGCGCCTTGAGGTCGTGCCCCGCGGCGCGCAGGCCCTCGATGTCGTTCATCTTGACGCCGTCGATCCACTCCATGGTGACGACATCGCGCCCGGTGCGCTCCCAGTCCACCCAAGGCACGCGGAAGCCCGGGTCGTCGCGCGTGTTCTCGCCGAGCTCGGACAGGGCCGCCGCTTCGAGCCGCAGATCCATTTCGATCTTGGTCGTCTGGGCGAGTGTCTGCGTCACCTCGACGGGCTTCAGCCTGCGCGAGGAAGGCATGAAGCGCTCCTGCATCCGCGCGGCGATGAAATAGCTCTCCAGGTCGTTGAAGAAGCGCCGGCGCACCCCCGGCCGGATCACCTTCACCGCGACTTTCGTCTCGGCGCCATACCGCAGAACGGCTGCCGGATGAACCTGCGCGATCGATGCGGCGGCGATTGGCGCGTCGAAATGCTGGTAGAGTTCCGAGATCGGCCGGCCCAGCGATTCCTCGATCTCCGCCACGGCCTCCGCGGTCGGAAAGGTCTTCATCCGGTCCTGAAGGTTGGCGAGGTCCATCGCCACGTCGGCACCGACGACGTCCGGGCGCGTCGCCAGGAACTGGCCGAGCTTCACGTAGGAGGGGCCCAGCCGATCTACGGCAAGCGACATCCTCTGGCTGCGCTCGCGATTCTTCACCTTGCGCCGCGCAAGCAGTTTCGCCGTCCGCCAAGCCATTCGGGGCGCGCCGGTAAGCTGATCGCCCGGCAACGCTGCGAACACGCCCTCGCGTGCGAGAATCCAGCCGGCGCGAACGAGCCGGAAATAGGCGCCCAAAGTACTCATACTGCCGCCTGCTTCAAAGCTTCCAGCCCGAATGCAGCGCCGCGATGCCGCCCGAATAGTCGCGCCAGGTTACCCGGTCGAAGCCGGCCTTCCGGATCATCGCCGCGAAATTCTCCTGGTTGGGGAACTTGGCAATCGACTCCACCAGATAGCGGTAGGGGTCACCCTCGCCGGCAACGATTTCGCCGATGCGCGGAATGGCGTTGAAGGACCAAGCCTCGTAGGCCTTGTCGAGAAGCGGCATCCGCACTTCCGAGAATTCGAGGCACAGGAGACGTCCCCCCGGCTTCAGAACGCGAAACGCTTCGGCAAGCGCCACATCGATGCGCGGCACGTTGCGTATACCGAAGGCGATCGTATAGGCGTCGAAGGTCCGGTCTTCGAAGGGCAGTTCCTCGGCGTTCGCCTCGACGAAATCGATATGCTGGGCGATGCCGCGCTGCTCTGCCCGGTCGCGGCCCACGGCCAGCATAGACCCGTTGATGTCCAGCACGGTCGCATGCGCGATGCGCCGCGACGCCTCGATGATACGGAACGCGATGTCGCCCGTTCCGCCGGCGACGTCCAGCACGCGCCAGCCGGGCCGCCTTGGCGGGTTCAGCCAGGCAACCATCGCATCCTTCCAGAGACGATGAAGGCCACCCGACATCAGGTCGTTCATCAGGTCGTAGCGATTGGCGACCTTATGGAATACGTCGTTGACGAGACCCTGCTTCTCGCCAGCGCCGACCTCGCGAAAGCCGTAGGCCGTCTCCATGCCGCCCGTGGCGGTCGTGCGCTGTTCCGACATATGCTCACCTGTTCGAATTTTGGCCGGACCATAGCCGATCGTGGAACGGGGCGCTATTGTCGAAGCCGCGATGAACGGCCGCGCCTCGCAGCGGCGAGACGAGGAGAATGCGATGGCGCTGAAGGCCGAACTGCACTGCCATGTGGAAGGCGCCGCCGCGCCCGACCTGGTGATCGAACAGGCGCGCAAATACAACAAGCCGGTCGAGCCTTTCATCCGGGATGGCTCGTTCGTGTGGCACGATTTCACATCTTTTCTCGCCGCCTACGACTTCGCCGCCGACCTGTTCCGCACGGAAGAGGACTACGCGAAGCTCACCGAGCACTACCTGACCGGCCTTGCCCGGGATGGCGCGATCTATTCCGAAGTCTTCACCTCGCCCGACCACGCCACCAAGGCCGGTCTTTCGCCGAAGGCGTACACCGATGCGCTCGGCGAAGGCATGATGCGCGCCAAGGCCAAGACCGGCATAGAAGGCCGCATGATCGTCACCGGCGTACGTCATTTCGGGGTCGAATCGGTCGAGGCTGCGGCGCGCTTTGCGGCCAAATGCGGCCATCCGCTGGTCACCGGCTACGGCATGGCGGGCGAGGAGCGTTTCGGGGAGGTCGAGGATTACGTCCGCGCCTTCGAGATCGCGCGCGAGGCAGGCCTCGGCATCACCGTCCATGCCGGCGAACTTGCGGGCTGGGAAAGCGTGCAGGCCGCGCTCGACCATCTGCGGCCGTCACGTATCGGCCACGGTGTTCGAGCGATTGAAAACCCCGATCTCGTCAGGCGCATCGCCGCCGAAGGCATCGTGCTCGAGGTCTGCCCGGTCTCGAACATCGAACTGAAAGTCTTCCCGTCCTTTGCCGAACACCCTTTCCCCGCGCTGCGCAAGGCAGGCTGCAAGGTTACGCTGAACTCCGACGATCCGCCCTATTTCTGGACGTCGCTGAAGCGCGAATACGAGGTCGCGGCCGAGCATTTCGGTCTGTCCGGCAAGGAATTGAATCAGATCACCCGCGTCGCGATCGAGGCCGCTTTCGTCGACCGCAAGACGCGGGCGGCGTTGCTGGCAAGGCTCGATGCGCCCGCATCGCGTCACTGACAAATTTGTGGTTGTCGAAACGCGCACGGTATCTCCATTGCCGCGCAGTCGTTAATATCGCCGGCAATCAACGGATTTCGGAGAGCAAGGCACATGAATGGCGTAACCGTGGTCGATCACCCGCTTGTCCAGCACAAGCTCACCATCATGCGCGACAAGGAAACCTCGACGGCCAGCTTTCGCCGCCTGCTGCGCGAGATTTCGCTGCTCCTGTGCTACGAGGTCACGCGCGAGCTGGACCTGACCACACGCACCATCGAAACGCCGTTGATGCCGATGGAAGCGCCGACGCTCGAGGGCAAGAAGCTTGTGTTCGCTTCGGTGCTGCGCGCCGGCAACGGCCTGCTCGACGGCATGCTCGACCTGGTGCCGGCCGCCCGCGTCGCCCATATCGGCCTCTACCGCGATCACGACACGCTGGAGGCCGTGGAGTATTTCTTCAAGGCGCCGGGCGACCTTGAGGATCGCCTCGTCATCGTGGTGGACCCGATGCTTGCGACGGCGAACTCGGCGATAGCGGCCGTCGACAAGCTCAAGCAGCGCGGCGCGACCAATCTACGCTTCCTCTGCCTGCTGGCCGCGCCCGAGGGCATCGAGCGCTTCACATCGGCCCACCCCGACGTGCCGGTCTTCACCGCCTCGATCGACGAGAAGCTCAACGAGAAGGGCTACATCGTGCCGGGCCTCGGCGATGCCGGAGACAGGATGTACGGCACCAAATAAGTGCCTGACCGTCCTCTAAGCGACCACCCGGCTCACTGACTTTGCTTCGCCGTGCGCGGCCGGATCGTAGATGACCATGCGGTTGCGGCCCTGTTGCTTGGCCGCATAGAGTGCGTGGTCTGCCTTGCTGGCGGCACTTTCGAGCGTGTCCGAGGCGCTGACGAGATGCGCGCCGATGGATGTTGTGACGCGCAGCTTCGAGCCGCCGGCGATATCGATCGGGCGCGCGCGGATCGTATTGAGTATCTTGTCGCCGATGACTGCCAGCGAGCGCATGTCGCAGGCCTTCAGGATCACCACGAACTCGTCGCCGCCCCAGCGGGCACACAGATCCTGTTCGCGGGTCACTTCAAGCAGCCGCTGCGCGACCTCGGCGATGACGACATCGCCGACCACATGGCCATGGCCATCATTGACGGATTTGAAGTGGTCGATATCGAGGATCAGCAGGCCTGGGCGCGGCGCATCGATGGTCATGCGCCTTTCTTCCTGCGCGAAAGCTTCCACGAAGCCGCGCCGGTTCAGTACGCCGCTGAGCTGGTCGACATAGGCGATCCGCTCGAGCTGCTCCGTGCGCTGGCGAACGGCCGCTTCCAGCATGGCCCGGTCGGTTCCGACTGTCCGCGCCATCACGTTCAGGGTCCGTGCCAGCCGTGCGATCTCGTCCGAGCCCCCTTCGTCGGCGACCTGTGAAAAGTCGCCAGCCTCGATGCGTCGCACGACGGTTTCGGTGCGCGCCAGCCGATCAAGCACGCTGCGCTTGAAGAGGTAGGTGACCAGCCCGGCTGCAACGAGCATCACCAGCCCGATCAGGCAGGCTATGGGGCCGAAAAGGCGGCGATCTATGATCGTGCCGACGTCCATCAGCGTGACGTTGTACCAGCCGAGCTCACGGAGGTGGCCGACACCGACGAGCATGTCCGTGCCGTTCACCTTCAGGAAGCGTGCCTGCGCCTTGCCGCCACCTTGCTCAGCCACCGCGTCCATCATTGCCGCGAACGTTGCGCGGTCACCTTCCGTATCGAGGAAACGGAAGAACGTCTTCTTGTCGCTGTCGTCCTTGGTCAGGCTGCGGAAATCGATCAGGCTGGCGTCCCGGCTGGCCTGCACCGCGCCCGACCGGTCTACGAACATGCTCTCGACGCCGGGCTGGTCGCTCTCGACGACCTCGCGCAGGAAGGTGGTCAGGTCGATGCCTGTGCCAACGACGCCGAGCACGTCGCCATTTTCCTCGATGACGCAGTTCATCCACACCTTGGTGACTGCCAGCACGACGTCGTGGTTGACGTTGAGATGGCAGCCGGGGCCGGCGGCGAGCGTCTTGTAGTACCAATCGTCGCTTGGATTGTCCGTGGACACCGCGTAGCGCAGCTGGTCGCCGGTATAGGTGCCGTTGTGATCATTGAAGTAATAATTGCCGGACGAGCCGACGATGAAGAAGTAGCTGCGGTCGATGAACGTTCGCCGGAAATGCTCCAGCTCGGCGATCCCGCGCGCCTTGCTGTCGGCACCGAACTCGTTGCGAGCCCAGTCGATGATCGTCGGCGAGCGCATCAGCGTCTCGGCCAGCGCTACCTCGCGCCGCAGCGCCTCCAGGCCGCGATAGCGGTCGTAGAGGATCTGCCGCTCGGCAAAAAGCGTGCCCAGTGTGACCACCGTCCGATCGACGATCCATGTGAAGGCAAGAGCGGCCGGAATAGCGACCGTGACGAACGCCGCTAGCGTCAGGACAAGCACGCGCAGGCGCAGACTGGCCGCGAATTTTTGCTTCAGCGACGTCAGAATACTGGCTGCCATGAATACCCCGGTCCCGCAGCTTGGGCGAACAGCCCAAGCCTTTCCCCTGCCTGAAGGACGGTATGTATCCGAACTTTAGTTAAAAGACAGCCATCGCGGTGCAGCCGCCGACAGGCTTTGCGAAGGCAGCCTATTGACGGAACGTCGGCGCGGGCGCAGAGCGTCGAAATGCGCTGGCTTTCTACGGGCCGCGTTTCCTTTCCGTTTGCCCGGAGGCGTCGTGACCTACTCAGGACTGTTTCAACTCGGCGCGTCGACCGTGATCTTCGTGCTGGCCGCCAGCGCCGCCAAAGGCTGGACGATAACCCCCACCCACTGGCGGCTTGCTCTCGTCCTTGCGCTTTATACGGCGGGCAACCTGATCATGCTGCGCCTGATCCGCGAGTTCGGCATGGGTGTGGCTCTCAGCCTCTCCGCCGTCATCCAGCTTGTCGCGGTCAACCTCGTCGCTTTCCTGTGGTTCGGCGAGAAGGTGAACGCGCTTCAGGGACTGGGCATTCTGGCGGCCATCGCGGCAATAGGCCTGATCACCGTCGGGCCCTACCTTTCCGCACGCTGATTGCTGCCCGCGCGCCGGCTAGTCGCCGCGATAGATCAGCCAGTTCTTGGCGAAGTTGTTGGCAGATAGCGTCGAGAAGCGCGTAACGCGGTTACGCCCTGCGGACTTGGAGGCATAGAGGGCGCGGTCGGCCTTGACATAAAGGTCGTCTGGCCCCTGCGCCTGCGTGGCCATGCAGATGCCGAGCGAGATCGTGATCGGCCCGTAGTTGGTGCCCTTCGCTACGTTCACGAAAGGCGCTTCCATCACCGCCTGCCGGATTTCTTCGGCAACCCGTGCGGTCGCTTCCTCTCCGGAGCCTTCCAGGATAACGGCAAATTCCTCTCCGCCCGTGCGCGCAACGAAGGTACGTTCCTTGACGGTGGAACGCATGATGCTGGCGACGATCTGGATGATGCGGTCCCCGACCGGATGCCCGAAGCGATCGTTGACCGACTTGAAGCTGTCAATGTCCGCGAGGATAAGCGCGCCGAAGGCGATGCCGCGATTGCTGTCATAGATGCCCGCGATCGCCTGGTCGAAGGCTCGCCGGTTCTGCAACTGGGTCAGCGCATCCGTTTCCGCGAGGCGCTTGTATTCCTCGAGCTTGGACTTGACGTCGCGCAGCTCCTCCGACTTGTTGGTAATGGAGGAGACGATGTGGCTGCGGTTCTCGATCGACGCGCGCGTTGCCGTCGCTGTTACGCCGATGATCTTGTCCAGAAATTCGCGCGTGATCGCTTGTTTGTTGCCGAGCCCGTTCGAGGTCTCGCCAAGTATCTTGCTGTAGGTCTCCATCGAGGTCCGCTCCTTCTTGAGGAGCGTGATGATCTCGTCGAGCTTGGTCGTGATCGAATCGCGAGCCTCGTCGGCGGCGCCGTCGTTCGGGCGAGACAGGAACCGGCGGGCTGCCTCGTCGAGCTGCTTCTGCGTCGGGCGGCCGCCAAGCGCCGAAAGCGCATCGGACAGCTCCTTGTTGCCGGCGGTGACGGCCTCGTAGAAAAGTTCATAGTTGCGCGGCAGCGGCACCACGCCGAGCTGGCGCATCGTCAAAACGACGGTTGCCGCAGCATCGGGGCGGTTGCCGTTGCCCTCGGCGCGGCGTGGCTCCGGCTCATCCGGTGCCTGTGTCGTTGGCCTACCTGTCCCCAAACCAATCCCTCGCCACGCATGCGCAGATGGTCTCGCAGGCGATCCTGCAGACCGTTGCGCGATCCGCACCCAAATTTGAATCAAGCTAACCCTACGTCATTAAACGTAGGTTAAGTGCTGACGTCCCCAGCGCCCGACCTTCGCTCCCATTAAACGTGCCGTCGCGTAATCACAATACGCCAACAACATTCCGTGAAGCGGAACACATGCCGCCGGTGCGCCTTAAGTGTGTAAGCAACCTCGACATTCGCCCGATCCACGAAGGACCTTACATGCATCGTTCTCTGTTTCACGCGCTGGCAGCATCACTGGCCGTTGCAAGCTTGTCCCTGCCGGCCCACGCGATCGAGGAAACCTTCGAAACTGAAACGGGCCCGATCCGCGTCTCGACGGTCGCCGATGGACTGAGGCACCCGTGGGCGATCGCGTTTCTGCCAGGCAGCACAGGCATGCTGGTCACGGAGCGCGCCGGCAATCTCCGGCACATCGGCGAAGACGGGTCCGTCTCCGAGCCCATCGGCGGCGTGCCGGAAGTCGACGCGAGAGGTCAGGGAGGCCTTCTGGACGTTGCTCTCGATCCGGACTTCGAACAAAACCGACTGGTCTATCTCAGCTTCGCCGAGGCAGGACGCGGGGGCAACGGCACGGCGGTTGCGCGCGGTCGTCTGAACGAAGATTTGTCCGCGCTCGAAGATGTCGAGATCATCTTCAGCCAGCAGCCCAAGGTCCAGAGCCGGGCGCATTACGGATCGCGGCTGGTTTTCGACGGGCAGGGCCATCTTTATGTGACGCTCGGCGAGCGTTCGCAGGCGAAGTTTCGCGGGCAGGCGCAGGATCTGGACTCCCATCTCGGAAAGATCGTACGCATCAATCCCGACGGCAGCGTGCCGGACGACAACCCCTTTGTGGGCCGGGACGACGCGTTGCCCGAAATCTGGGCATACGGCGTACGCAACGTGCAGGCCGCAGCCCTCCATCCCGAAACGGGGGTTTTGTGGGAGATCGAGCATGGTCCGCGCGGTGGCGATGAACTCAACATCATCGAGCCGGGCGCGAATTACGGCTGGCCGCTGGTCACGCTCGGCGTCGAATATAGTGGCGGTATCATCGGCGAGGGACTGGAAACCGCCGAAGGCATGGTCGACGCCATCTATACATGGACACCCGTCATCGCGCCTTCGGGCATGATGTTCTACGGCGGTGATGCGTTTGAGGAATGGCAGGGCGACCTTTTCGTCGGCGGCCTTGCTTCGACGGCGCTCGTGCGGCTGGAACTCGATGGCGACAGCGTCACCCACGAGGAGCGACTGCTCGAGCCGCTCGGTCTGCGCATCCGCGATGTTGCGGAAGGGCCGGATGGCGCGATCTACGTGGCGACGGACGAGCAGAACGGCGGCATCCTGCGCATCGCGCCCGCCGACTGAGCAGGCCTTCACCAAGCGGGTTCGGCAGCCGGGACGAAATTCCGGGTCACACTTCTGGCGGCTATCTCGTCATGTCAGTGAAAGGAAACTGACATGACACGAATCCTGCTTGTTGTTCTGGCCGCCTATCACGGCATCAACGGGGCTGTGATGCTCGCAGCACCCGAAACCTGGTATTCCGTCGTTCCCGATGTCGAGCATACGGGGCCGATTAACGTCCATTTCATTCGCGACATAGGTCTCGGCTTCCTTGCGGCGGCGATGGCTCTGGTGCTTGTCGCGCGCGGCCGCCGGAGCGCGCTGCTTCCGGCATTGGTCTTTCTCGGAGGCCACGCTGCACTGCATGTTGTCGAAATGATCGCCCACGGTACGACCGCGACCGCGGCCGTGAGAGACCTGACGACCATAGTGCTGCCGGCCCTGCTGCCGTTGGTCGCCTTGAAGTCGGTATCCACGATCCCGAACGGGGAGCGTGCATGATGCTCACCAAAATTCTGAAGGCCGCATTCGATCGATTCGGCCGGCGCTACGACTACGACACGCGTTACCTCGCCGAAGTGGCGGAGGTGGACTTGGCCGGCGGGGTCAAGCTGGGGCTGGTCTCGCTCTTTACCAGCCACACCTTCCGGGCACCGCGAGATGCCTACTACGCCGCAAAGATCACGGCGGTGCGTCACGCCGATTGCGGTTCGTGCCTGCGGCTCGCCGTTGCAATGGCGCTGGAGGCGGGCGTCGAAAGGGGCAAAATCGTCGCGCTGCTCGCCGGACCCGCGGACGCGGTTCCCGAAACGATGCGGTTCGCAAGCCGATACGCCGAGGCGGTTATAGGCAACCATCCCGGCCACATGGAGCTGGTCGAGGAATGCCGCGCGCGCTGGGGTGAGGAAGGACTTGCCGGGCTTGCCGCCGCCACTGTATCCGGCATGTTCTACCCGCTGTTGAAGCGCGGGCTAGGCCACGGGAATGCCTGCGAGCCGGTCCTTGCCACGCTCAAGGTTCAAAGCGAAGGGGTGGCGGCAGATGGTTGAAGGTGAGGAACGTCGTCTCGAGGCCTATCTCGCCCATCGGCAGCGACTGCTGCGCCTTGCCTACAGGCATCTCGGGTCGGTAGGCGAGGCCGAAGACATTGTGCAGGATGCATGGATCCGTTTCCAGGCCTCGCCCGAACCCCTCGATGCCGGGCGGTTTCTGTCGCGGATCGTGACCAATCTGTGCCTCGATCGGTTGAAGTCCGCGCGCGCGAGGCGCGAAACCTATGTCGGCCCCTGGTTGCCGGAGCCGCTCATCGAGAAAGCCGGCATCGTTGAGCCTGAAGTCGGCGAGACGGCGCTGGACATTTCATTCGGCGTCATGCGCGCCCTCGAGCGCCTGTCGCCTTTGGAGCGGGCGGTGCTGTTCCTGCACGACCTGTTCGACATGCCGTTCCACGAGATTGCCGACACGCTCCAGCGCTCCCCCGCGGCGTGTCGCAAGATGGCGACAAGGGCAAGGTCGGCGCTGGCCGCGTCCGGGCAGAGGTTCCGGCCCAGCGCAGGCGATGTCGACCGGTTCCAGCAGAGCTTCATGCAGACATTGGCCAGTGGCGACCTGGAGCCCTTCAAGCGCCTGCTCGCGGATGAGGTCGAGTTCGTATCCGACGGAGGTGGCAAGGTCGCGGCTGCGCTGCAGGTCGTCAGTGGTGCCGATAAGGTCGCCCGTCTTCTTTATGGTCTGGCACAGAAGCAGCTCGAACATCGTGTGGCCAGTTCCGAACTGGCGCGCATCAACGGCCTGCCGGGTCTGGTGATCGCGCTGGACGGACAGCTCGACCAGACGATGAGCCTGGAGCTCGACGAAAACGGCCTGATCGCGGGGATATACGTGGTGCGCAATCCCGACAAACTTGCCCATATTCGGTTTCAACCCGAAGCGGATTTGGGCTCGGTTGCTTCCCCCGTATCTGCCGGTAGCGATTCGACTGGCTGAACGCCGGTATCGTCCGCCGGCGCTTCGCCCCACACGACCTGCTTGTAGTCGAACCCATAGACCAGTGTCGGCTTGACGATCTGGAAATAGGGGGAGAGGTCGAAGTCGCGCGGCGTATAAAGCGAGTGGTGGCGGATATGCATGATTTCCGCCCGCGAGAAACTGGACTGGGCCGACGCCCTGCCCGGCGCCCGGGTGATTTCAGGAAGGATCGGATAGCCGATCTCGCCATAGGCCTCCGCGATCATCGACGAGCAGATCGCTCGCGTCGGGTCGCCCGATCCGAAGGCCAGCATGCGTCTGCGCCAGCGCACCGGTACCGGCGGCGTCGGCAGGAAGTAGCGCAGCATGTCGAGGATGTTCTTGGTGTCGTATTTCAGGCCCAGCCGCGAGGTCATGAACTCGACGACATGTTTGCGGTCTTCCGGCGTCAGCCCCAGCGCCCGGCAGATGCGGGTATTGTAGGTCTGGTATTTCGACAGCGGCACCGCCACGCAGCCTTCGCCCAGATTGACCTCGATGAGGCGCGGCCGCTCCGAGCCGTCCTCCGGTTCATCCAGCGCATCGCCGACATAGAGTGCGGCGTGCGACCAAGTCGACTGCGTCAGATATTTGATCGCGGCCGATATCTTCTGGTTGCCCTCGATCAGCAGAATGTCGCCGGGCTGCAATGTGCGCCGCAGCGTTTCGGGGTCCGAAGGCGTATAGGGCTCGTAGCCGGAGGATTCCGTCTGCAGCCGGCGCGCCAGAAAGCGGCCGAGGCGGTCGAGGAGCGTGTCGGTTTGCTGGGTCATCCTGTGCCGGGTAGCGTTCGTCGAAAGCGCGCGGCACGCTATCAAGTCGGGCTCCGAAGCGCAAAGGCGGAAGACGCAGTTGGCGCATTGCCGCCGAGCGACCTTGATAAGCTGCGCCGTCTCGTCTATATCAACGTCAAATTCTTGGTCGGTATGGCGAAGAGTGGGTCCACCCGGTCCCGCTCTTTTTTGTTAACCGGCGTCTGGAGACGAAATGGCAGAATCTGCTTCCGGCGATGATCGCATCATTCGCGAGACTGGCGTCGACGCGCGAGTCGCGTCGATCATCATGCCTGTGCTCGACACGATCGGTTTTCGGCTGGTGCGCGTGCGCCTCTCCGGCCAGAACGGCCTGACGCTTCAGATCATGGCCGAGCGCAATGACGGCACGATGGATGTCGAAGGTTGCGAGGAAGTCAGCCGCGCCATTTCGCCGGTGCTCGATGTGGAAGATCCCATCGACAAGGCGTATCATCTTGAGGTGTCCTCGCCGGGCATCGACAGGCCGCTGGTGCGCAAGTCCGATTTCGAGGCGGCTCTTGGCCATCTGATCAAGATGGAAACGGCGGTCATGGTTGCCGAGCGCAAGCGCTTTCGCGGCAAGATCGCGTCGACCGACGGCGAGGCTGTCACGATCGAGCGCGATCAGGCGAGCTACGGCGACGAGCCGGTGGTGACCGTGCCCTGGGATGCCATTGCCGAGGCAAGGCTAATCCTGACCGACGACCTCATCGACGAGGCGTTGAAGAAGGACAAGCAGGCCCGCCAGCAGGCCAAGAAGAAAAGCGGCGCGGAAGAAGACGACGCTGCCGAACACGAGCCCGATAACGACAACTGAGACGAGCACCCGGCAGGCGCCGGTGGAAATGCCCGAGGAGACTAACATGGCAGTCAGTGCAAACAGGCTGGAACTTCTGCAGATCGCCGATGCGGTCGCGCGCGAAAAGTCGATCGACAAGCAGATCGTGATCGCGGCGATGGCCGATGCGATCCAGAAGGCGGCGCGCTCGCGCTACGGTCAGGAAACCAACATCCGCGCCGACATCAATCCCAACACCGGTGAGATGAAGCTGCAGCGGCTTCTCGAGGTGGTCGAGGAAGTCGAGGAATCGGCGCGCGAGCTTTCGCTGGCCGACGCCCGCACCCGCAACCCCGATGCCCAGGTCGGCGACTTCATCGCCGAGCAGCTCCCGCCGATGGATTTCGGCCGCATTGCAGCCCAGTCGGCCAAGCAGGTCATCGTGCAGAAGGTGCGCGAGGCCGAGCGCGACCGCCAGTACGATGAATACAAGGATCGTATCGGCGAGATCGTCAACGGTTCCGTCAAGCGCGTCGAATACGGCAACGTTGTGGTCGACCTTGGCCGCGGCGAGGCGATCATCCGTCGCGACGAGCTGATCCCCCGCGAGAACTTCAAGTATGGCGACCGTGTCCGCGCCTATGTCTATGACGTGCGCCGCGAGCAGCGCGGGCCTCAGATTTTCCTCTCGCGCACGCATCCGCAGTTCATGGCGAAGCTGTTCACGATGGAAGTGCCGGAGATTTACGACGGCATCATCGAGATCAAGTCGGTGGCCCGCGATCCGGGCTCGCGCGCCAAGATCGCCGTCATCTCGCGTGACTCCTCCATCGATCCCGTCGGCGCCTGCGTCGGTATGCGCGGTTCGCGCGTGCAGGCCGTCGTCGGCGAGCTGGGCGGCGAGAAGATCGACATCATTCCGTGGTCGCAGGATGCGGCTGCCTTCATCGTCAACGCGCTGCAGCCTGCCGAAGTGGCCAAGGTCGTGCTCGACGAGGAGGCTGAGCGCATCGAGGTCGTGGTGCCGGACGACCAGCTCTCGCTGGCGATCGGCCGTCGCGGCCAGAACGTGCGCCTCGCCTCGCAGCTTACCGGCTGGGATATCGACATCCTGACCGAGCAGGAGGAAAGCGAGCGTCGCCAGAAGGAATTCGTCGAACGCTCCTCGCTGTTCATGGATGCACTCAACGTCGACGAGATGGTCGGCCAGGTGCTGGCGTCCGAAGGTTTCACCTCGGTCGAGGAAGTCGCCTATGTCGAGTCGGACGAGATTTCCTCGATCGACGGCTTTGATGAAGGCACGGCTGAAGAGATCCAGATGCGCGCCCGCGAATACCTCGAGAAGATCGAGGCCGAGCACGACGCCAAGCGCCGTGAACTGGGCGTCGAGGACGAGCTGCGCGAGATTCCGGGCGTCACCACCGCCATGATGGTCACCCTTGGCGAGGATGGCGTGAAGACGATTGAGGATTTTGCCGGCTACGCGATCGACGATCTGGTCGGCTGGAAAGAGCGCAAGGATGGCGAGACGAAGTTCTATCCTGGCGTGCTGGCGGACTTCGGCGTCAGCCGTGCCGATGCCGAGCAGATGGTTGTCGCCGCCCGTCTGAAGATGGGCTGGATCAGCGAAGAAGACCTGGTCGAAGAGGCCGAGGAAACCGCCGAAGAGGAAGAAGCGACCGGAGCATGATGATGCGTCCGGCCGGGAGAGCCCTTGAACGAGATGAACGAACGCACATGTATAGTGACGCGCCGGGCGGGCGAGCCGGATGGCTTGCTGCGCTTCGTCGTGGCTCCGGACATGTCCGTCGTTCCCGATCTCAAGCGGCAGCTCCCGGGTCGCGGATGCTGGGTTAGCGCGGAACGCATTTACGTCGAGGAAGCGGCCCGCAAGAACCTCTTCTCCCGGGCGTTCAAGGCCAAGGTGACGCCGCCCGATGATCTGGGCGGTATGGTTGACATGCTGATGGCGCGTGCGGCGCTTGGCTCTCTCGGACTTGCCCGCAAGGCCGGACAGTTGGTCATGGGTGCGGCCAAGGTCGATAGTGCGATCCGCTCCGGCAAGGCCGCGCTGGTTCTGCATGCTCTGGAGGCCTCTCCAGACGGTGTGCGCAAGCTCGATCAGGCCCGCCGCGCGGTCGTGTGGCAGGAGGGCCCGTCCATCCCCGCCTACAAACTCTTTTCGGAGGCCGAATTGGGTTTGGCATTGGGGGGTACAAATGTGATACATGCAGCCGTGCTCGCTGGTGATACGGGCAAGGCGGTGCTTAAGCGCATGGTGGCGCTTGACCGATACAGGGGCGGTTCCCCCGAAGACCGGATGATGCTTGCGGCAACCGGCGATCATGATGACGCCGCAGAGGATATGGAATGAGTGATACCAAAGACGACAAGACGCTGAGCGTAAACCCGAAGAAGACGCTGACGCTGAAGCGCCCTGGCATGGAGCAGGGCACGGTGCGTCAGAACTTCTCGCACGGGCGGACGAAGGCTGTCGTCGTCGAAACCAAGAAGCGCAAGTTTTCCTTGCCTGGCGAGAAGCAGGAAGCGCCGCAGCCCGCGGTGACGCTGAAGCCGCGCGCGCCGCAGCCCGAGGCGCCGCAGCCGCCGGCGCCGCCGCGTCCGGTCGCTCCGGCAGCCCCTTCGTCGCGTTCGGGCATGGTGCTGAACGAGCTCTCCACTGAGGAGATGGACGCGCGCCGTCGTGCGCTGCAGGATTCCAAGGTGCGCGAGGTTGAGGAACGCAAGCGCGCGGCCGAGGATGCCGCGCGTCGCGCCGAGGAAGAAGAGCGCCGCCGCCACGAGCGCGAGGAATCCGCGCGCCGTCAGGCTGAAGAGGAAGCCCGTCTCCAGGCCGAGGCGGAAGCCCGTCGTCGTTCGGAAGAAGAAGCGCGCCGCCGCGCCCCTGCCGCTGAAACGCGGGCCGTCGAGGACGAGGAAGAGGCCAAGCCGCGTGGTGCCGCCGCCGTCAAGCGCGGCCCGGTCAAGCCGGAGGTTGCCACCCCGAAGCCCGTCAAGGCCAAGGGCGAGGAAGATCGCCGCCGTGGCAAGCTCACCCTGAATGCCGCGCTCGCCGGTGACGAGGCCCGCGGTCGCTCGCTGTCGTCGATGCGCCGACGCCAGGAGAAGTTCAAGCGCGCCATGCACGGCGAGACGCGCGAGAAGATCATGCGCGAAGTGGTGCTGCCCGAAACGATCACGATCCAGGAACTCGCCAACCGCATGGCCGAGCGGGCGGTCGATATCGTCAAGTACTTCATGAAGCAGGGCCAGATGATGAAGCCCGGCGACGTGCTCGACGCTGACACGGCTGAACTGGTCGCTTCGGAATTCGGTCACACGGTGCGCCGCGTTGCCGAGTCCGACGTCGAGGAAGGCCTGTTCAATATCGAGGACAACGCCGAGGACCTGAAGTCGCGTTCGCCGGTCGTCACCATCATGGGTCACGTCGACCACGGCAAGACCTCGCTGCTCGACGCCATCCGCCACGCGAACGTCGTGGCTGGTGAGGCGGGCGGCATCACCCAGCACATCGGCGCTTATCAGGTCGAGCAGGGCGGTCAGAAGATCACCTTCATCGATACGCCGGGCCACGCAGCGTTCACCGCGATGCGCGCCCGCGGCGCCCAGGCCACCGACATCGCGGTGCTGGTGGTTGCCGCCGACGACAGCGTGATGCCGCAGACGATCGAGTCCATCAATCACGCCAAGGCAGCGGGCGTTCCGATCATCGTTGCCATCAACAAGATCGACAAGCCGGAAGCCAACCCGCAGAAGGTTCGGACCGAACTCCTCCAGCACGAGGTGTTCGTTGAATCGATGGGCGGTGAGGTGCTCGACGTGGAGGTTTCGGCCACCAAGGGCACCAACCTCGACAAGCTGCTCGACGCGATCCTGCTCCAGGCCGAGATTCTCGACCTCAAGGCCAATCCGGACCGGACGGCCGAGGGCGTCGTCATCGAGGCGAAGCTGGACAAGGGACGTGGCTCGGTTGCGACCGTGCTCGTTCAGGCCGGAACGCTCAAGCCGGGCGACATTCTCGTCGCCGGCAACGAGTGGGGCCGCGTGCGTGCGCTCGTCAACGACCATGGCGACCAGATCAAGGAAGCCGGTCCGTCGATGCCGGTCGAGGTGCTCGGTCTCCAGGGTCCGCCGCAGGCTGGCGACCGTTTCGCCGTCGTCGAGAACGAGGCGCGGGCGCGCGAGATTTCCGAATACCGCCAGCGGCTTGCCCGCGAGAAGGCGGTTGCCCGCCAGGCTGGACAGCGCGGCTCGCTCGAGCAGATGATGTCGCAGCTCCAGACGACCGGTCTCAAGGAGTTCACGCTGCTCATCAAGGGCGACGTGCAGGGCTCGATCGAAGCGATCGTCGCCGCGCTGGACAAGCTCGGCACCGACGAGGTCCGGGCCCGCATCGTCCATTCGGGCGCTGGCGCCATCACTGAGAGCGACATCTCGCTGGCCGAAACCTCGGGTGCCGCCATCATCGGCTTCAACGTCCGTGCCAACAAGCAGGCGCGCGACGCGGCCGAACAGGCGGGCATCGAGATCCGCTACTACAACATCATCTACGACTTGGTGGACGACATCAAAGCGGCCATGTCCGGCCTGCTGTCGCCCGAGCGCCGCGAGACTTTCCTCGGCAATGCCGAGATTCTCGAGGTGTTCAACATCACCAAGGTCGGCAAGGTGGCGGGTTGCCGCGTGACCGAAGGCAAGATGGAACGCGGTGCCGGCGTGCGCCTGATCCGCGACAACGTCGTCATCCACGAGGGCACGCTGAAGACGCTCAAGCGCTTCAAGGACGAAGTCTCGGAAGTGCCCGTCGGCCAGGAGTGCGGCATGGCGTTCGCCAACTACGAGGACATCCGTCAGGGCGACGTCATCGAGGCCTATCGCGTCGAGATGGTCACGCGGACGCTCTAGCGCCCGGCAGCTACTTGCAAGTTCACTGACGCTGGCGGCGGGTTGTCCCGCCGCCGGCGCGTGTGCAACGGGCGTCCGGTTCCATCCCGGCCGCCGCGACACAGGAAACAGCCACCATGTCCCGCTTTTCCAGTTCCGGCCCATCCCAGCGCCAGCTTCGCGTGGGCGAGCAGGTGCGCCACGCGCTCTCCGACGTGCTTCAGCGCGGCGAGGTCCGCGACGATCTCATCGAATCCACCGTGATTTCGATCTCCGAGGTCAGCATGTCGCCCGATCTCAAGATCGCGACCGCGTTCGTCACGCCTCTTGGTGCGGCCGACGATCAGGCGGTCATCAAGGCGCTGGCGCGCAACGCGAAGTTTATCCGCGGCCGCGTGTCCGGCGCCCTCAAGCAGATGAAATACATGCCGGAATTCCGTTTCCGGCTCGACACCAGCTACGACAACATGGCCCGCATAGACGAATTGCTGCGATCTCCGGAAGTCGCTCGCGATCTCGATCACGACGGCGACGACGAGGAATAGCAATGGCGCGCCAACGCAAGAAGAAGGGCCGGCCGGTTTCTGGCTGGATGGTCCTGGACAAGCCGCTCGGCATGGGGTCGACCGAGGCCGTGTCCAAGATCAAATGGCTCTACGGCGCCGAGAAGGCCGGTCACGCCGGCACGCTCGACCCGCTTGCCTCCGGCATGCTGCCGATTGCGCTTGGAGAAGCGACCAAGACCGTTCCCTATGTACAGGACGGCGCCAAGGTCTACCGCTTCACGGTGAGCTGGGGCGAGGAACGCTCTACGGACGATCTCGAGGGCGCGGTGACAAGGTCCTCGCCGGAACGCCCTGACGAGCAGGCGATCCGCGCGCTCCTGCCGAAATATACCGGCGTGATCATGCAGATCCCGCCGCAGTTTTCAGCCGTCAAGATAGCCGGCGAACGAGCCTACGATCTGGCGCGCGAAGGCGAAGCCGTCGACATCCCTGCCCGCGAGGTGGAAATCGGCCGTTTCGACCTGGTCGAGATGCGCGGCGCGGATGCGACGGTATTCGAAATCGAGTGCGGCAAGGGTACTTATGTGCGTTCGCTGGCGCGTGACATGGGGCGCGACCTCGGCTGCTACGGACATATTTCCGAGCTTCGCAGAACGGAGGTCGATCCTTTCACCGCGGATGAGCTGGTCACCATGGCCGAAATCGAGCAGGCAATCGCGTCGGTGCAGCCGGCAGCGACCGAAGAGGATGAGGCCCCACAGGCGCCGCGTCCCGGACCGGATCAGTGGAAGGCGCTCGATGCACTCCTGATGGACACCGGCGCGGCTCTCGACTGCCTGCCGCAGGTGGTGGTCAACGACGACACGGCCGCTCGTCTCAGGCTCGGCAACCCTGTCATCGTGCGCGGACGCGATGCACCCGCGCAGGCTGACGAGGCCTGCGCCTTCGCCCGGGGCAGGCTGGTGGCGATCGGCGCGATCGAGGCGGGCATGTTCAAGCCAAAACGGGTCTTCAGCCTCTGATTTCCTCTGGCGAAACCGCGCGCCAGCGGGCATTGTCTGTCCCATGCATTCCGTGGATGAATCTGGAAAATGAGCGATAGTACCAGTCAGGTGTCGCAAAAGAAGCGGCCTGCTCACAATCCAGAGCCTGCCGAGGCGGAGGCGCCTGCGTCGTCGGCGGCCAAGTCGCGCAACCGCATAGGCCAGATTTCGGTGGGTGCGATCCTGTCGCTTTTGATGGCTGCGATCATCATCCCCGCGCTGATTTTCGCGGTGATGCTTCTCCAGCGCAACAACCAGGCCCAGCAGGAAATGGTCTCGACGCTTGCCGAGGCGACAGCCGGTTCAATCGCTGAAACCGTCGATCGCCAGCTCTCGGGCATGTTGACGACGCTGCGCGTTCTCGCCACGTCGCGTGCCATCGGCAGCGGAAACCTCGCGGATTTCTACTATCGGGCCGGCAAGGCGCTCGAGGGGTCCGACGCGTTTCTCATCGTCACTGACGAAAACCTTAACCAGCTTATGAATACGCGTGTCCCCTTTGGCTCGCCTCTGGGAAAGATCTCGGATGTCGAAACCGCACGCAAAGCGCTGGCGAGCGCCGAACCGGCGGTCTCTGGCGCATTCTATGGGCAGACCGCCCAGCGCTGGGTCTTCAATGTAATCCTCCCCGTGCGCGTCGATACCGGGCAGGTGCGCCTGCTTATACTGACACAGGATGCGGAACGTCTGTCGGATTCGCTTGCAAGCCGGAATTTGCGCGGCGGCTGGAACGCGGTGCTGGTGGATGGCGACGGCACGGTGCTTACCTCATCATACATGACCTCCGACATCGGCAAGCCCTTCTTTCTGGCTGAAGCGACCAGCAAATCCGAGGCGGGGTCGACGGTGCGCGATTCCGTCGAGCTTGAAGGCGAGTCTTACGAAACGATACGGTCTTCCTCGTCGCGCAGCGATTGGGAGACCATCGTGTGGGCGCCCACCGCCGTGGTTCAGGCGCCGTTGGAACGCACCTTGCGGGTGCTGGCGCTAGGCGGCCTCACCATCATCGCCCTTGGCGCACTGCTTGCCTGGGTGCTCGGACGTCAGATATCGAAGCCCATCCGCCGGCTTGCGCGCGATGCGCGTCGCTTGGGCGCGGGCGAAAGGGTCGAGCCGGTAGAGTATCCTGTTGCCGAGATTTCCACCGTGTCTCTGGCGTTGGCGCAAGCATCTGTAGATCGTCAGGCTGCCGAAAACGAGATTCGCTTCCTCATGCGGGAAGTCGCTCATCGGTCAAAGAACCAGCTCACCGTCGTATCGTCCATCGCGAAGCAGACGGCCCGTCATGCGCGCACCTTCGCGGCATTCCAGGATGCCTTTCAAAAGCGGGTGCATGGGCTGGCCCGTTCAACCGATCTGCTGATTGCCGGCGGCGCCGTCGGTGTCGAATTGCGTGAGCTGATCGAAGCGCAGATCGAACCTTTCCGGCCAAGCGACGGCGAGCGCCTGGAGATCAAGGGCACCGCGTTCCGCCTCTCGAACCAGGCGGCGCAGACGCTGGGTCTGGCACTGCATGAACTGGCCACGAACGCATCCAAATACGGGGCTTTCGCCACACCTTCCGGCCGGCTGACGATCCAGTGGAAGCGCAGCCAGGGGCAGCTCGATCTTCTCTGGCGCGAATTCGTGCCCCGTCTGCGTCGGCGCACAGTCACGCCCGGCTTCGGCACGGAGGTCATCGAGCGCATGCTCGGCGGAACGCTGGACGCGCAGATCGAGCGCGTCATTCACCCCAACGGGCTCGAATGCCGTTTCACGATACCGATCGCGCGGCTGGAACCCGAACGGGCAGATGCCGAGGGCGACCGGGACGAACCCTGACGGGCTTTGCGCCGGCTCGGCGATTTCGCTGGCAATCCAGCGGATTTTACACTATATGCCCCGCAACATCCGCATTTGAGCGCATGTTCACCGGCCCCTGCTGGACGACATCCTGGCTGTGGGCGACCCGTTTCCTCCAACATATAAGGAAAAGCGCGATGTCGATTACCGCAGAGCGTAAGCAGGAATTGATGAGCGAGTTCGCGACCAAGAAGGGCGACACCGGTTCTCCGGAAGTCCAGGTGGCGGTTCTTTCAGAGCGCATCAAGAACCTGACCGAACACTTCAAGGATCACAAGAAGGACAACCATTCCCGTCGTGGTCTGCTTGCCCTCGTCTCACAGCGGCGCAGCCTGCTTGATTATCTCAAGCGCAAGGACGAAGCCCGTTATCAGACGCTGATCGAGAAGCTCGGCCTGCGCCGATAAGTCAGTTTGGCCGGCGGTTCCGCGAGGGTCCGCCGGCCTTTCACATGGGTGGCCCACATGCCGCCCGCCCGGCTCCGCAACGGACAAGGCAGTATGTCGGAGCCGCCCCAGGACAGGGTCATGGGGCAGGATTGCAGGGCGCTTTTGGCGGTTTCCGCCGCCCTCTTCAAAGCGAAGCGTCCCGTTGTCTTGCCCGTGGCTCGTCCTGCAACGAAGCAAGGGAACATTCTCCGTGCCGCAAGAGCTGGCGCGCCCCGTTCCCGTATTGAAGGACAAGAAATGTTCAATCATCACAAAGTGGAAATCGAGTGGGGCGGTCGCCCCCTGATTCTGGAAACCGGCAAGATCGCGCGGCAGGCCGACGGCGCCGTACTCGCCACCTACGGCGAAACGGTTGTGCTCGCCACGGTCGTTTCCGCCAAGGAGCCGAAGCCGGGCCTCGATTTCTTCCCGCTGACCGTCAACTACCAGGAAAAGACGTTCGCGGCCGGCAAGATCCCCGGCGGCTTCTTCAAGCGTGAAGGCCGTCCAAGCGAAAAGGAAACGCTGACCTCGCGCCTGATCGACCGGCCGATCCGCCCGCTCTTTGCCGAAGGCTACAAGAACGACACCCAGATCATCGTCACCGTTCTCCAGCACGACCTCGAGAACGATCCGGATATCCTCGCCATGGTCGCGACGTCGGCCGCGCTGACGCTCTCGGGCGTGCCTTTCATGGGCCCTATCGCGGCTGCCCGCGTCGGCTATATCGGTGGCGAATACGCGCTGAACCCGCACATCGACGAGATGCCGGAATCGAAACTCGATCTGGTTGTGGCCGGCACGACCGATGCGGTCATGATGGTCGAATCCGAGGCCCACGAGCTCTCCGAGGAGATCATGCTCGGCGCCGTCATGTTCGGCCACAAGGCCTTCCAGCCGGTCATCGACGCCATCATCAAGCTGGCGGAAGTGGCTGCCAAGGACCCACGCGACCACGTTGCGCCCGATCTCAAGGAACTCGAGCAGACCATGCTCGGCCTGATCGAGGACGAACTGCGCGCCGCCTACAAGAACACCGACAAGCAGGCCCGCTACGCCGCCGTCGACGCCGCCAAGGCGAAGGTGAAGGCTACGCTGCTGCCCGAGGGCGCGGACGACACTGCATGGACTGCCGAGCAGGTCGGCTCGGTGTTCAAGGAGCTCCAGGCCAAGATCGTGCGCTGGAACATCCTCGACACCGGTTCGCGCATCGACGGCCGTGATCTCAAGACGGTTCGCCCGATCGTTTCGGAAGTCGGCGTTCTGCCGCGCACACACGGCTCTGCCGTGTTCACCCGCGGCGAGACGCAGGCGGTTGTCGTCGCAACGCTCGGCACCGGCGAGGACGAGCAGTTCGTCGACGAACTGACCGGCACGCGCAAGGAAGCCTTCCTGCTGCACTACAACTTCCCGCCCTATTCGGTGGGTGAGACCGGCCGCATCGGCTCTCCGGGACGTCGCGAGATCGGCCACGGCAAGCTTGCTTGGCGCGCCATTCATCCGATGCTGCCAGCCGCCGAGCAGTTCCCGTACACGCTGCGCGTGGTTTCCGAGATCACCGAGTCCAACGGCTCGTCCTCGATGGCGACCGTCTGCGGCACCTCGCTGGCGCTGATGGATGCCGGCGTGCCGCTCCAGAAGCCGGTTGCCGGCATCGCCATGGGCCTGATCCTCGAAGGCGAGCGCTTTGCGGTTCTCTCCGACATTCTCGGTGACGAGGATCACCTCGGCGACATGGACTTCAAGGTTGCCGGCACCAGCGCCGGCATCACCTCGCTGCAGATGGACATCAAGATCGCCGGCATCACCGAGGAGATCATGAAAGTCGCGCTCGAGCAGGCCAAGGGCGGCCGCGAGCACATTCTCGGCGAGATGGGCAAGGCCCTGACCGGCGCCCGTTCGGAGCTCGGCGAGTTCGCGCCGCGCATCGAGGTGATGAACATTCCGACCGACAAGATCCGCGACGTGATCGGCTCGGGCGGCAAGGTGATCCGCGAGATCGTCGAAAAGACCGGTGCGAAGATCAACATCGAGGATGACGGCACGGTCAAGATCGCTTCGTCCAACGCCAAGGAGATCGAGGCGGCGAAGAAGTGGATCCACACCATCGTTGCCGAGCCGGAAGTCGGCGAGATCTACGAGGGTACGGTCGTCAAGACCGCCGACTTCGGCGCCTTCGTCAACTTCTTCGGCCCCAAGGACGGCCTCGTCCACATCTCGCAGCTCGCGCCGGAGCGCGTCCAGAAGACCACCGACGTCGTCAAGGAAGGCGACAAGGTCTGGGTCAAGCTGATGGGCTTCGACGAGCGCGGCAAGGTGCGGCTCTCCATGAAGGTCGTTGACCAGGAGACCGGTAAGGAACTTGCCAAGGACAAGAAGAAGGAAGACGCCGAAGAGGCCGACGCCTGATATCTGACTGACTGCTTTAGGGGGGCGGGCGCAGCCGAAAGGCTTGCGCCCGTTTCTCATGTAAGGACTGCCAGAAATGAACGACGGAACGCTCAAGACCCTTTTTCATCCTTTCGATACGGGATTGCTGGAAGGGCCGGGTGCTGACGCCAGGGTTCTCTTTCTCAATGCAGATTCCGGCTTCGTTTTGCCGGAGAGGTTCCCTGAAAACGTCACGCTCCAACAGGATTTTCGCCCGATATTCCGTGCGCTTGAGGGGGGAACCCACACGGTGGTTCCGCAGCCCGAAGGCGAAGGGTATGATCTCACGCTGGTCCTGACGGGGCGCCATCGCGGCCAGAATGAACTATGGGTCGCCGAGGCGCTCAAGCGTACGCGCGAAGGCGCGCGCATCGTCGTTGCAGGCGGCAAGACCGATGGTGCCGCAAGCCTGCGCAAGCGCCTCGCCGACCTGATGCCGATCGACGATCACGCATCGAAGAACCATGGCGTTGTCTTCTGGATGACGCGCTCGGAATCGACCGATGCCGCCATTGAGGCGCTGGAGGCAGCCAACCCGCCCCTTCTGCTGGATGGCGGGTTTCTCACCGTGCCTGGTGTCTTTTCGCAGGAACACATCGATCCGGCCTCGAAACTGCTGGCCGAGAACCTGCCGGAGAAGCTGGAAGGCGATGCAGCCGACTTCGGTGCCGGCTGGGGTTATCTGTCCGTCCAGTTGGCCGAGCGTGCGCCTGCCATCCGCACGATCGAGCTGTTCGAGGCAGGCTTTTCAGCCTGTGTCGCAGCCAAGGCTAATATGAACAACCTTGTGCGCAGCGTCGAAAGCCGGGTTCTTTGGTACGATCTGCTGGCCGAGCCCGTCGAACGCAGATACGACGTCATCGTGATGAACCCGCCATTTCATCAGGGACGGGCAGCGGAACCGTCGATCGGCGAGGGCATGATCGAGGCTGCCAGTGCTGCGCTGCGGCCGGGCGGCAGACTGTACATGGTCGCCAATCGGCAGCTACCCTACGAAGCTGTGCTGGAAAGCGCCTTTGCGCGCCACGGTGAGACGGTGCGCGATACGCGCTTCAAGGTGCTTTGGGCAGTGCGATGATCCCGCGCTACGCCGTTGCGACCCGTCGCGGAGGCTCAACATGGGTCTCGCGCACCTGCAATGGAGCCGGTTTGCCGAACAGATAGCCCTGGACGACTTCGCAGCCGGCGGCCTTGAGCAGCGTTGCCTGGTTTTCCGTCTCCACGCCCTCGGCGATCGTGCGTACGCCAAGCGCGCGCGACAGACCCACGATGGTCGAAACGACGGCGCCCGAATTGGCGTCCGTCTCAAGCCGGCGGACGAATGACTGGTCGATCTTCAGTTTCTTGAACGTGAAGTCGATCAGATAGGAAAGATTGGAATAACCGGTGCCGAAATCGTCCACGGCTACCGAGATCCCCATTCTGGCGAGTTCCTCCAGAATTTGAGCGGCCCGGTCTCGGTCCTGCATCATGGCTGTTTCCGTGACTTCCAGCTCGAGTCGGTGCGGTTCGATGCCCGTCGCCTTGATGACGGCCCGCACCTGCGCAAGGAAGTCTTTGGTCATGAACTGGACGGTCGAGATGTTCACGGCCACGAAGCATTCAGGTGGCATCAGGTGGGCGTCCGCGCATGCTTTGCGCAATACCCATTCACCGATAAGCGCGATCATTCCCGTTTCTTCGGCGATCGGCACGAACTCCTGCGGTGGGATCATGCCTCGCTCGGGATGCCGCCAGCGCACAAGCGCCTCATAGCCGACGATCTTGCCGCTCAGCAGATCGTATTGTGGCTGGTAGTGGACGACGAAGTCCCCACGCTCGAATGCGGTGTGGAGTTCCGATTCGATCCACTGCCTGTATTCGGCGACGAGACCCATCTGCTGGTGGAAAACCGACCAGTTGCCGATGCCGCCCGCCCGCGCATGTTGCAGCGCCAGGTTCGAACGGCGCAGCAGGATCACCGGGTCCAGCCCGTCCTTGGGCATGGCGACGATACCGACCGACAGGTTCACCGATTGCAGGTGCGAGGGAAGCTGGTAGGGCTCCATGAGATTGTCGATGAGATATTCGACGAGCGTGTCGACGGAGCCCGTATCCGGTGTATCGGGGATCAGAACCGCGAACTCGCCGGCGCCGATACGGCCGATTTCGGTGCCTTCGGGCAGAAGGTCCTTCAGCCGCTGGGCGAATACCCGGATAAGCTGGTCGCCGTGGCTGTAGCCGATCGATTCGTTGATCTGCTTGAACCGGTCTATGTCGATATCGATCAGGAAAACCGGCTCGCCGGAGCGGATGGTCACTGAAGCAGATTCGGCGATCTTGCCGATCATTGCCGTGCGGGCGTGCAGCCCGGTCAGCTTGTCGAGCTGCGTTTCCTTGTAGACATAGGCCGCGGATTCCTCGACGCCAGCGAAGAACGACATGACGGCAAGCGACGCGGCAAGCGCGCACAGCGTCGCAAGCATGGCGCTCAGCAGTTCAGCCGGTACACCGCCGATGTGCGGACCGAAGCCGAGCTTGATGCCCCACAGGCCGATTACGAAACTGCAGACGCCAGTAACCGCAATCGTCGCAAGGCGGAAGCCAAGGCTTCTTACCGGATTATGCATTTTGTCCATGCCAGAGTCCCCTGAACCCTGGCAGGATATATCTGTTATTCCTTAAGAACCGTTTCCGGGGTTCATTAGAATTGGTTTTTTGCCGGTTGTGCAGTTTCAGCCTTCGTCGGTGCGCTTCAGTTCGTCCAGCGTTGGCATGGAAACGATGTGATAGCCGGAATCCACATAGTGGATTTCGCCGGTCACGCCGGACGAAAGATCGGACAGCAGGTAGAGAGCCGACCGGCCGACCTCCTCGTGCGACACGGTGCGGCGCAGCGGCGAGTTGCGCTGCTGGTAGCCATACATCAGCCGCGCATCGGAGATGCCCGCGCCCGCAAGCGTGCGAACCGGGCCGGCCGACAGGCCGTTGACGCGGATGCCGCGCGGGCCGAAATCGTTGGCCAGGTAGCGGACGCTGGCCTCGAGCCCTGCCTTGGCAACGCCCATGACGTTGTAGTTCGGCATGACGCGCACCGAACCCGCATAGGTCAGCGTGATCATCGATCCGCCATTCTCCATAAGCGCCGCAGCACCTCGCGCCACCTCGGTGAAGGAGAAGCAGGAAATCACCATCGTGCGAACGAAGTTTTCACGCGTGGTGTCGGCATAGAGCCCCTTGAGCTCGTTGCGGTCGGAAAAGCCGATCGCGTGGACGACGAAGTCCAGCGAGCCCCATTCGCTCTTCAGCGTGTCGAACACCGAGGCCACGCTCTCGCTGTCCTCGACATCGCAGGGAAGCACCTGCTTTGCGCCAACCTGGTCGGCAAGCGGCTTCACCCGGCGACCGAAAGCCTCGCCCTGATAGGTGAAGGCCAGCTCAGCGCCATGGTCCGCGAGCTGCTTGGCGATGCCCCAGGCGATCGAGTGATCGTTGGCGACCCCCATCACGAGGCCGCGCTTGCCTTTCATCAGTCCGTCCATGCGTATGGTCCTGTCAGCCCTGATGGCGCTGGAAGACCAGCGTCGCGTTTGTGCCTCCGAAGCCGAAGGAGTTGGAGAGTACGGTATCGATCTTGGCGTTGTCGATGCGCTTGCGCACTACCGGCATGCCTTCGAATTCGGGATCGAAATCCTCGATATGGGCGCTTTCGCCGATAAAGCCGCCCTGCATCATCAGGATCGAGTAGATCGATTCCTGCACGCCGGCCGCACCCAGCGAATGGCCAGTCAGAGACTTGGTCGAGGTGATGTTCGGCAGCTTGTCGCCGAAGACCTCGCGGATCGCGCCCATCTCGCGGGAATCGCCAACGGGCGTCGAGGTGCCGTGCGTGTTGATGTAGTCGACGTCGCCGTTCACGGTCGAAAGTGCCTGGCGCATGCAGCGAACCGCACCCTCGCCGGAAGGCGCCACCATGTCGTAGCCGTCCGACGTTGCGCCGTAGCCAACGACTTCGGCATAGATCTTCGCGCCGCGCGCCTTGGCGTGCTCCAGTTCCTCGAGCACCAGAACCCCCGCGCCGCCGGCGATGACGAACCCGTCGCGGTTCAGGTCATAGGCGCGCGAAGCGACTTCCGGCCGGTCGTTGAACTTGGACGACATCGCGCCCATGGCGTCGAACAGGTTCGACATCGTCCAGTCGAGATCCTCGTGGCCACCCGCGAAGACCATGTCCTGCTTGCCCCACTGGATCAGCTCGTAGGCGTTGCCGATGCAGTGTGCCGAGGTCGAGCAGGCCGACGAGATCGAGTAGTTCACGCCGTGGATCTTGAACCAGGTCGCCAGTGTCGCCGATGCGGTGGACGACATCGCCTTCGGCACGGCAAAGGGGCCGATCCGCTTCGGGCTGCCGTTCTTTTCCGTGATCGCTGCAGCCTCGACGATCATACGTGTCGAAGGTCCGCCCGAGCCCATGACGATGCCGGTGCGTTCGTTGGTGATGTCGCCTTCTTCGAGGCCCGCATCGGCGATCGCCTGTTCCATCGCGACGTGGTTCCACGCCCCGCCCTTGGACAGGAAGCGCATGGCGCGGCGGTCGACCAGTTCGGTCGGGTCGAGCGTTGGTGCCCCCCAGACCTGGCACCTGAAACCGTGCTCGGCGAAATCGTTGGAAAAGCTGATGCCGGATTTGGCGTCGCGAAGCGATGCCTGCACTTCGTCCGCATTGTTCCCGATCGAGGAAACGATGCCCAGGCCCGTTACGACTACACGTCTCATCTGACGCTCCCTGAATTCGATGTCGTTGGCCGACCGCTCATTCGGCTTCCTGCTTGGCAAGGCCGACGCGCAGATCGGTGGCCTTGTAGATGGGTTCGCCATCGGCCTTTAGCCAGCCGTCCGCAATGCCGAGCACCAGCCGGCCGCGCATCACGCGCTTGAAATCGACGCCGTACTCGACCTTCTTGACCGAAGGCGTGACCATGCCCTTGAACTTCACCTCGCCGGTCGAAAGGGCCATGCCCTTGCCCGGTTCGCCCAGCCAGCCCAGGAAAAAGCCCGTCATCTGCCACATGGCGTCGAGGCCGAGGCAGCCGGGCATCACCGGGTTCTGGATGAAGTGGCAGGGGAAGAACCAGAGGTCGCGGCGTATGTCGAGTTCGGCGCGGATATAGCCCTTGTCGAATTCGCCTCCGGTCTCGCTGATGTCGGTAATACGGTCGAACATCAGCATCGGCGGGTAGGGAAGCTGGGCGTTGCCCGGCCCGAACAGCTCGCCGCGTGCGCAGGCAAGCAGATCTTCGTAATCGTAGCTCGATTTCTGTTCGACCATAGTCCTCCGTCCCTTCACCGTCCGGGCTCTGTCACTGCCTGTCAGGGCCATCCCCTATCACAGACTGTTTCGGACAGGAAACCACCGACGCGCTCTATCTTGCGCATCATCGAGGGTCAATGTGCCGCTATTGATCGCATTTCTGCGACCGAATATATATTGACAACATTGCCGTATGGAGAAATGCCCGAATCGGGTCCGCGGCGTCGAGCAGGGAAGCAAATCGGCTTGATGGAAACTGACTGCAATCAACCCGCCGAAGTCGAGACGCGCGTCCGCGATGCCGGATTGCGGCCGACGCGGCAGCGCATTGCTCTGGCCGAGTTGCTGTTTGCCAAGGGAGACAGGCACCTTTCGGCCGAGGAGCTGCACGAGGAAGCCCTCGTTGCGGGCGTGGCCGTGTCGCTGGCGACGGTCTACAATACGCTCCACCAGTTCACGGATGCCGGCCTTCTGCGCATTCTGGCCGTCGAAGGGTCAAAGACCTATTTCGACACCAACACGTCGGACCATCATCATTTCTTCATCGAGGGCGAAAACCGGGTGATGGACATCGAGACCGGCCCGGTTTCGGTCCACAACCTCCCGGAACCTCCGGAAGGCATGGAAATCGCCAATGTCGACATCGTCGTGCGCCTGAGGCCAAAGGCACGGTAGTTGTTTTCGGGTGCGCCCTTCGAGGCTCGCCCACCGGTTGCAATATCATACATTGCAAGGGATTGCGGGCTCGCACCTCAGGATGAGGTAGGTCGTGCCCAGCCGAAAATGCCATAGCCTTCCAGAACCGGCGCCCGATGGCCACGACCTTCCTCATCCTGAGGTGCGAGCCATGTGTCTCGATGTAAGGTTAGAGAAAGGTCTTGGCGGGCGAGCCTCGAAGGACGCACCCACTCCACACACGAGCGGTGCCAAGCAGCGAAGCCTCAGTCCTTGTAGGTCTCGCCCGGATAGGCGCCCCAGATCTGGGTCTGGCTGATCCAGCCGCGATGGCCGGAAAATTCCATCTCGCACCACTGCCCGTTACAGGTCTTGAGCGTGCCGATCACGCCAGGCTCCAGCTTGGCGACGATGCGCGACGTCGTGTCCGGATCGGTGCGCAGCAGCAGTTCTGTATCCTCGCCGCGCTGCCAGGGTGCTGCCACCGCCGTGCGCCGGCCCGACAGCAGCGACTGGTTGATCCAGCCTTCCGCGCCATCCGCATCACGTACACGCCGCCAGTTGTCGTACTCCTGAATGATCTCCATCGGTACGCCCGATTTCAGATAGAGCCAGTCCACCGGATAGTTGATGCCGGGCCCGATGCGCAGGTTCACACGGTTTGATTTGAGGCTGACAAAGCGCGGCAGCGGCAATCCGCTGGGGCCGACCGCCGCAGTTTGTGCGGCCGCCTGTCCCAGGGGGACAGTCACGGAGACGGTAGCCAGCGAAACCAGTGCCAGCGTGCTGCACAGAAGCGCACGAAACACAATGCGTGAAGACATGACCTTACCCACGATACCCAAGTCTGCTCGGGTGCGGCGGCATTGCCACCGGCCCTTTTTCTTTGTCATCGGCAGGGCGGCTTGATACACAGGATCGAGAACCGCGACCGGGCCGACGCCATTCCCAAGTGTCGCCAATCTTGGTTAAAGAGGTCTCAACAAGACCCGGATTCGAGGAACTGATGGCCGGCAGGAAAAAGCCTCTCGTCGTGATCAGCCGCAAGCTGCCGGATGCGATCGAGACCCGCATGCGGGAGCTTTTCGACGCACGGCTGAATGTTGAGGACCAGCCGCTGACCCAGCCGGAGCTTGTCGCTGCGGTCAAGGAAGCCGACGTGCTCGTGCCAACCGTCACCGATCGAATCGATGCCTCGCTGATCGCTCAGGCCGGCGAGAACCTCAAGCTGATCGCCAATTTCGGCAACGGAGTGGACAATATCGATGTAGCCGCCGCCGCCGCCAAAGGCATCATGGTCACCAACACGCCCAATGTGCTGACCGAGGATACGGCGGACATGACCATGGCGCTGATGCTGGCCGTGCCGCGCCGTCTCACTGAAGGTGCGGCGATGCTGAGCGATGATGGCAAATGGGCCGGCTGGTCGCCGACCTGGATGCTCGGCCGGCGCATCTGGGGCAAGCGGCTCGGCATCGTCGGCATGGGCCGCATAGGCACGGCCGTTGCCCGCCGGGCCAAGGCTTTCGGCCTTTCGATCCACTACCACAATCGCCACCGCGTCGCTCCCGCTACCGAGGATGCGCTGGAGGCAACCTATTGGGACAGCCTGGACCAGATGCTTGCCCGCATGGACATCATCTCGGTCAACTGCCCCTCGACGCCGGGAACCTTCCATCTGCTGTCGGCGCGGCGGCTGGCGCTGCTGCAGCCGACCGCTTACGTGGTCAACACCGCACGCGGCGACATCATCGACGAGGATGCGCTGGTGACGATGCTGGAGACCGGCAAGCTGGCCGGTGCGGGCCTCGACGTGTTCGAGCATGAGCCGGCGGTGAACCCCAAGCTCGTCCGCCTTGCCGCCAAGGGGAAGGTGGTGATTCTCCCGCATATGGGATCGGCCACCATCGAGGGCCGCATCGATATGGGCGAGAAGGTGATTATCAACATCCGCACCTTCTTCGACGGCCATCGCCCCCCGGACCGCGTCCTGCCGTCCCGGGTTTAGGCGGTAGGTGCGTCCTTCGAGGCTCGCTCCGCTCGCACCTCAGGATGAGGAAGGTTGGCTCTAGTGCCGACCATGTTGTGGGCTCGATCTCCAACATTCTTCCGGATGAGGAACGTTGAGCATCGAGTGCACTGTTCTGTGGGGCCGACAAACCACCTCCCTCATCCTGAGGTGCGAGCGGAGCGAGCCTCGAAGGACGCACTGTAAGACCGCTACCGCTAGGCTTTCACCGCAACCATGCCATCCCCGCCGACGCTCACGCTCTTACCCGCGAAAGCCGCAAACGCGGTCCTGTCCAGCCTGACAGCCATAGGCAAGTGCAGACCCATCTCCTTGGCCACGACAAGCCCAAGCAGCAGGATCGCGTCGGGCTCGTGAAGAACGAGCGCGGCCGGGGCCTTGCCGGCGCTGACGAGCTCCAGAAGGACCGCGGATGCCGAAGAAGAGCCGATTGTGCCCGGCAGGAAAAGCACCGTTCCGGCAATGGAACGGCCATGCTGGGGATGGCGCACATCGGCGATCCTGCCGGATTTGGGGTCGACGCCGCCCCAGAAGCTGATCGGCGCCGAAAGCACGAGGCCCTCGCCAGTACCGCTGGCGCCTTCGACAAGCACATCGCCCTTCACGACAGGGACCCCGTCCACTGCGGCCTTCCCGAAACGGCGCTTTCAACGCATTCGGCAAGCGAGCCGTAAAGCACCGAATAGCCGGTGTTGCCGGGCGCGTAATGCGCGAACTTGCCCGAATTGGTCATCAGCACGCCGCCGGCAAGCGCCGGCATGATCGGGGTGACGACGACGCATGTGTCGGCGACGAGGATAACGCCGGTTTTCTCCAGTGCCGCCCGCCGGTCGGAGCTGAGCGACGCCAGCACGTGGCGCCCGGTGCAGGCATAGATTGGCACCGCAAGCCTGCGGTCGCCAACCAGACGCTCCAGCCTTACCAGTTCCTCGCTGGAAAGGTGCGGGCTGCCGATTGCCACGGCGTCGATCCTGTCCGGCCGTTCGGCGGTCGAAAGACGCGCCCGCGCGTGGGCGACCATCCCGATGTCGACCCGGATCACCTCAGCCGGTTCGGCATGATCCAGCGCGGTCTCCAAATCGGCCGCCTCAGGCGTGACGCCGGCGATGTGGAACAGGCCGACCGCACCGGTCGAAGCTGCCGCCGCGCCGAACGCCTTGAGCGCGTCTTCGTCGGGACTGCCACCCACGCCGGCGACGACGCCGATGGCGTCGCCCACTTCACGTCCGTAGAGACTGCCGAGGATCGGCCACGCGAAATCTGCCTCCACGAAATCCGATGGCAGCCCGGAAACGTCGAAAACAACGGTCGCTTTTCGGTTCTCCGGTCTGTGCAGGCCATAGTCGGGCGCGCGGCCGGCGATGGCGCAGGCAATGTCGAGGAAGTCGCCGTAGCGATTGGTGCGCGCACCGAGAACGGAGTTGCAGAAGACAACCGCGTTCGATTCGCCCCATGCCACATCCGTGCCGCACGCAGGCCTATGCCCTGCCTGGTACGGCGCACAGGTCCACGTCGGCTCGCACCCCAGCGTGCGGTAGGCCGACATCATCCGAGCTGCCATTGACCGTGCCGGTTCCTCAAGCCGGACGCGCGCGCAGCCTGTGAGATCGAGTGCGCCGACATTGAGCGTTGCCCGCACGGACACCCTGGCGCCACCCTCGACCAGCCTTTCGGCAAACAGCGTGCCGGAATCGCCATGGTAAAGCGCCCCATCGATATGCGCGGACGCTATCGGAATCAGCCGCTGCGCGCCCATCAAGCGCGCGGCCTCCACGACGATCCGCATCGCCATGGCGGCGCCGTCCGTGCCGGCTGCGATCGCCCGTTCCTCGGCGGTCAGCATCGGCGTCATCGGAGCGCCTTGCGCAAGGTTATGCTCGTCGGCCGGTTGAAGCCCGCATGCGCCGTGCGGCCGGTCTCCACGAAGCCCATGCGAGCGAATGCCGCCTGGTTGCCGGTCAGTTCGATCCGGGTTTGAAGCTCGATTACGGGCTTGCCGGCCGCGACCGCAATGGCCTCGGCTTCCTGCATCAGAAGCCTGCCGATGCCCCGACCCTGCAGGGCCGGATCAACCGCAAGCTTGCCGAGATAGAAATGGTCGGCGTGTTCAGCAAGAAACACGCATCCCGCGAGCCGGTCGTCTTCCTGCGCCGCGATGGCGATCTCTGCCCCGCACTTCTCGCGCAGGCTCTCCACAGTCAGGCGATGGGCCGATGAAGGCGGGTCGATAACGCCATTCATATAAGCAAACGAGCGCATGATGAGATCGAGCAACGCGTCCATCCTGCCGAAATCGGCATAAACGCGCAGAAGGGTGACAGGAGGTATAGTAAGCAATGACTAACCTTTTGCGCTGTAGCGAACCGTGTCGAAATTCGCCCCCAGCCCGTCATACATCAACAGCCGGCCAACCAGCGGTTCGCCGATGCCTGTGATGAGCTTGATGGCTTCCATTGCCTGCAACGTGCCAATGACACCCACCAGCGCGCCGAGCACACCCGCCTCGGCGCAGGAGGGTACGAGATCGCGCGGCGGCGGCTCCGGGAAGAGATCGCGGTAGGACGGGTTGCGTCGTCCGTCCGCTCCAGTCTCGTAGGGTTTGAGAACTGTGATAGACCCGTCGAAGCGCCCGACCGCACCGGTCACCAGCGGCCGCTCCGTTTCGGCGCAGGCGTCCGCGATCGCATAGCGCGTATCGAAATTATCGGTCCCGTCGATGACGAGGTCATAGGCCGAAACCAGTTCTGCCACATTCTCGTTCGTCAGCCGCAGCCGATGCTGCTCCACCGTCACATGCGGGTTGATGCGGATGATGGTCGCCGCTGCGCTTTCGGTTTTAGGTAAGTCAATGCTTATGGTATCGTGGATCACCTGCCGTTGCAGGTTCGACAATGACACGAGATCATCGTCGACGATGCCGAGCGTACCCACACCTGCGGCCGCTAGATAGTGCAGAACCGGCGCGCCAAGCCCACCCGCGCCGACGACCAGCACCCGCGCGCGCTTGAGCTTCTGCTGGCCCGGGCCGCCGACTTCCGGCAGCACGATATGGCGCGCGTAGCGTTCCAGTTCCTCGGGCGAAAGCGGTGGTGTCGCGGGCGTGTCCATGGCACTCAACATAAGCGCTGCCGGCGCGAATGTCAGCGGCTCAACCGGCGGTCACCATGCCCGCCGAAACGGACAGAAACTGCGCGCGGCCCTCCAGCGCGGAGAACAGCGCCGCGTCTGTGCCGGTCATGAAGGCCTGGCAGTTGAGCTCGTCGAGGATCGAGAACAGCGCAGCCCGCCGCCCGGCGTCGAGATGCGCCGCGATCTCGTCGAGCAGCAATATCGGCGCCGACCCGGAGAGTTCCGCCACCAGCCGTGCGTGCGACAGTACGAGGCCGGTCAGCAACGCCTTCTGTTCCCCGGTCGAACACTGCCCTGCGGGCATGTCCTTCGGCCGGTGCCGCACCAGAAGGTCCGAGCGGTGCGGGCCTTCGAGCGTGCGCCCTGCCGCGCGGTCCCGGAACCTGTTCTGCGACAGCGAACGTCGGAACCCTTCCTCTACCTCGATCGCCGGCTGCTGCGCCAGCGCTTCCTCAAGCGTGCCGGCCAGCGCGATGTCGGCCTGCGGAAAGGGGCTGTCGCCGGGCAGTCGCTCGACCATGGCGGCGAGCAGCCGCACGATCTCCACCCGTGCGGCGGCGATTGCCGTGCCCGTCTCAGCCATCTGGGTTTCGATGGCATCGAACCACTGGTCGTCACGCGCCTGCTCGGAAAGCAGCCGGTTGCGGCCGCGCATGGCCTTTTCATAGTCGAGCGCGCGTCGCCCGTGGGCGGGGTCGATGGCCAGAACCAGCCGGTCGATGAAGCGGCGCCGGTCGCCCGCCGGGCCCGTGAACAGCGCGTCCATCGCCGGCACCAGCCAGATCACGCGCAGCCATTCCAGCATTTCGTCTGCCGAGCGTGCGGTCGCACCGTTGATGCGCACCTTGCGGCCGACACTATCGCCGTTCGCAGCCCGCTCACCGAGCGTTCCAGTGCCGATTTCGACCTCGCCGAACGCGCCCGCCACCCGCGCATGGATCGCAAACCCGTTCCCCACGCCGCTGCGCGACACGTCGTCGAGCATCGCCCGCCGCAGGCCGCGCCCGGGCGTCAGAAACGAGATTGCTTCAAGAAGGTTGGTCTTGCCGGCGCCGTTCTCGCCCGTCAGCACAACCGCGCCGGCGTTGAAATCTAGCGCCAGGCTTTCGTAGTTGCGGAAATCAGTCAGCAGCAGACGCTCGATACGGGTCTGGGCCGCGCCTCGCGGCGGTTCGGCTGTTCCGGTTCCGGTCATGATCGTCCGCTGCGCGCCTAGACGCGCATCGGCATCAGCACGTAGAGCGCGTGGTCGTCCGTCATGTCGTGGATCAGCGTCGGCGCGCCGGCATCGGCCAGCATGAAGCGCGCCTCGCTGCCCGAGAGCTGCGCGGCGACGTCCAGCAGATATTTGGCGTTGAAGCCGATCTCGATCGGGTCGGCATCGTAGTCGGCCGCTACTTCCTCGGTCGCGCTGCCCGAATCGGGATTGTTCACCGTCAACGTCACCTGGCCGGAAGCAATCGAGAGTTTGACCGCGCGCCCGCGCTCGGACGAGATTGTCGACACGCGGTCAACCGCCTGGGCGAAGCTCTGCCGGTCGATGATGAGCTTCTTGTCGTTGCCGGTCGGAATGACGCGCTGGTAGTCTGGAAACGTGCCGTCGATCAGCTTCGAGGTCAGCACCACGCTGCCGATGGTGAAGCGGATCTTGGTGTCGGACAGCTCCGTCGTCACCGCCACGTCGGGATCGTCGACCAGCTTCTGCAGTTCGCTGACGGTCTTGCGTGGAATGATGATGCCCGGCATGCCTTCCGAGCCTGCCGGCGCCTCGACTTCGGCCCGCGCCAGACGGTGCCCGTCGGTGGCCACCGAGCGCAGCATCAACTTGCCGCCCTCTTCGTGGGCGTGAAGGTAGATGCCGTTGAGGTAGTACCGCGTCTCCTCGGTGGAGATGGCGAACTGGGTCTTTTCGATCAGGCCGCGCAGCGCCTGAGAATCCAGGCGGAAGATGTGGCTGAAAGATCCAGCCGAGAGCTCGGGGAAGTCGGCCTGCGGCAGGCACTGCAGGCGGAAAGACGAGCGGCCGGACACCACCGACATCGAGTTGCCGCTCTCGTCGACCTTCAGCATCACCTCCGAGCCGTCGGGCAGCTTGCGCACGATGTCGTAGAGCAGGTGCGCCGGCACGGTCGTCGCGCCGGTCTGCTCGACCACTGCCGCGGTTGCTTCCGTCACCTCCAGATCGAGATCCGTCGCCTTCATCTCAAGGCTGGCGCCGGAGGCCGACAGCAGCACGTTGGACAGGATCGGGATCGTATTACGCCGCTCCACGACGCGATGGACGTGGTTCAGCGACTTCAGGAGGTTGGAGCGTTCGAGTGTAACACGCATGACACGCAAGTCTCGCAGCAAAGCATTTCGGAGGCCGCGCCGCATTTCCCTCGATCGGGCCTGCCGGACGCGCAAATGGACAACGAACCTGACAGGAAAATGCCTGCGAAGGCAAGCCCGCAGGGAGGTTGCGGACCCGCCAAGGTGAGGTTTCTCAAGAGAAAAATAGCGGCCAGGCCGACAGATGGCTGCCGGCCTGCTGACTGCGCCGTCAGGCCTGTTCGTTGATGAGCCTTTTCAGCAGCTCTATTTCCTGCGCCATCGTGTTGTCGGCGCCCGAAAGACCCTCGATCTTGCGTACCGCATGAAGAACCGTCGTATGATCCCGGCCACCGAAGCGACGGCCGATCTCGGGCAGGGAGCGGGGCGTCATCACCTTTGCCAGATACATCGCCACCTGCCGAGGCTTGACGATGGTGCGGGTCCGGCGGTTCGAGAGCAGTTCCGTCTTCGAGACGTTGTAGTGGCGTGCGACGATGCGCTGGATGTCCTCGATGCGCACCCGCTTGGGCTCGCCGGCGCGGTAGACGTTGCCGAGCACCTCGTCGACCCAGGCGACCGACATTTCCGGCTCGAACGACTGGCGGAACAGGATCTGGTTGAACGCGCCCTCGAGTTCGCGGCCGCTTCCGGTCACCGCCTGTGCGATATGCGCGAGGATTTCCTCGGGAATGTCGAGCGAGGGCACTTCAGCCACCGCGGCTGCATGGCGCTGCTTTAGGATCGACAGCCGCATGCCATAGTCGGGGGTGGCCATTTCCAGCGCGACGCCGCCATTGAGGCGCGAGCGAACGCGCGGCTCCAGAGATTCCAGCTCTGAAGGCGGACGGTCGGCGGCAACCACCACCTGTTTGGCGCTGTCCAGCAGCATGTTGATGAGGTGGCAGAACTCATGCTGGATCGACTTGCCCTGCAGAAACTGCATGTCGTCGATGATCAGTAGGTCGATGTCGCGGAGCTGCTCCTTCAAATGCAGCGCGTAGTTGTCGCGGATCGCCGTGGCGAAGCGCCACATGAAATACTCCGCCGTCAGGTAGACCACCCGCGCATTGGGCTTCAGCCGGATCGCTTCGGCCGCGATCGCCTGCAGCAGGTGCGTTTTGCCGAGGCCGACCGAGGCATGGATGAAGAGCGGGTTGAAGCGCAGGGCGTTGGACGAGGCCTCGGCGACCGAGCGGGCGGCTGCGAAGGCGACGCGGTTGGATGGTCCCTCGACGAATGAGGCAAAGGTGTAGCGGCTGTCGAGCGGCGAGCCGAGCACGGACTGCTTGCCGGCAAGGTCGGCGCCGTTCATGCGCGGCTGCGCCGGCTTCTCCATGCGTGGGTGTGTTGGCACGGGTGCCTGCAGTCCGACGGAAACCTGGCGGTCCGCTTTTTTGGCCGGCGCGCGCTCTTCCTCGATCTGGGGTGCGGCGCTGCGCGTGGCAGAGCGGACGACGATCTCCAGCTTGAGCATGGCGGGGTCGCCCTGCTTCCACAGTTCGGCGATCAGGTCGAGATAGTGATTGTTGATCCACTGGCGCAGGAATGCCGTCGGCACGGAGAGCCGTATCAAGCCGCGGGAGGTTTCCGCGATCTTCATTCGACCGAACCAGCTCGAATAGACGTCGTTGCCAAGCCTGGCCTTGAGTTGCGCTTTTACGCGCTCGAAATTGGCCTCGGGCCCGCTCGCCGGCGTCATCCCCGTCCTCTCCTCGATCTGTTGTGCTGGAACAAACGTGGCCGGTTCGGCCCGCTCTGCAATGCCGCTGTGCATTTTTGCCTGACTTCCCTGTGTATTCGTTGTGGCGCTCCGTCGTCCGACTTGAAATCCGCATCCGGTGCGCGGGCGCCTTTTTTTGTCTTTGCCGTACCTCGTTACTCTCTACCGGCGTCGCATTCCTTTCATTCTCCAGACCGGCCATCCGCACTGGCCGGCTTCACTCACACACAAGACACAAGAACCCCTTCCCGAACTTGCGTCCGGGAACAAAATTGCGTCACAAATAAACAGTCCCCTTGCGTCGAACAGGCACAATCAACCCGTTCGCGAACTTGCGCCCACGCTAAGCTGTTGCCGCTGTCTGGCTGGGATCAGCAGGGTTTGGGCCTGCCCCATTCGATGTCCGGACTTTACCGAAAAGGCGGCGCGCAGGGCAAGAGACAGGTAAGGAATTTTTCACGATTCGGAGCGCAGATTCAGCTTGACGCACTGCGGGCGAAAGCCCCCGGTGAGAGAAGTCGTTACGATTCAAAACCTTTTGCCAGCGGTACTAAAAAGCCACCGTTTTTCACAAAAATGTCTTGACAGCCGGGTATCCGCTTTGGACTCGCCGGATATGCGGCTGCGGAATCGCAACCGCGAATAAGCGGCTGATTTTGAACGATATTTTATAAGCTTAAAAAGCTCGGGCGCGGCGGCAGCTTGTTCCGGTTCAACTCATGGATGAACAAGGCCAGGTTGCGCCGGCAAAAGACGGCCGGCTGCGCGGCACCCGCCGGAGCACATATACAGGCGCTTGCGCCACGCAAAACAAAACCCGGCGAACGGGTCACCGGGTTCATGTTTCGACTAAAGGATTAAAGCCCTTATCAGGCAGTCAGCGTCTTGAGCCGCTGGGCAAGGCGCGAAACCTTGCGGGATGCCGTATTGCGATGAAGCACGCCCTTCGAGGCAGCGCGCATCAGTTCCGGCTGCGCGGCGGTGAATGCCGCCTGAGCCGCTGCCTTGTCTCCGCTGGCCAGAGCTTCCTCGACCTTGCGGATGAAGGTACGAACGCGCGAACGGCGGTTCTTGTTGATCGCGGTGCGGCGGGCGATCTTGCGCGTTGCCTTTTTGGCCGAAGACGTATTGGCCATGATGCCTCTCTCTCACTATGTCACGTGAAGCGCCAGAACGGATCGATTCCGCTTGAACCTATCGTCTGGCGCAAAAACAAAGGGGCAGCCATAGGCCGCCTCAGTTGCGGCGGCTTATAGATGAGCTTTTCCGGCGCGTCAACGCTTCAATGCGTTGCTGCCGTTCTCAGCGATTGCGGAATGTCGCCGGCCGCTTTTCGGAGAAGGCCGCCATGCCTTCTTTCTGATCCTCCAGCGCAAACATCGCATGGAAAACCCGGCGCTCGAAGCGCAGCCCCTCGGTGAGCGTCGTCTCGTACGCCCGGTTGACGGCCTCCTTGTTCATCATCACAGCAGGCAGCGACAGGCCGGCGATCTTTTCGGCAGCCTTGACCGCTTCCTCGACCACGTCGGCGGCCGGCACCACGCGCGATACGAGGCCCGAGCGCTCCGCCTCGGCTGCATCCATCATGCGGCCCGTCAGGCACATGTCCATCGCCTTGGACTTGCCGACGAAGCGCGTGAGCCGCTGCGAGCCGCCCATGCCCGGCATGACGCCCAGCGTGATCTCGGGCTGGCCGAACTTCGCGTTGTCGCCGGCGATGATGAAATCGCACATCATGGCGAGCTCGCATCCACCGCCGAGCGCATAGCCGGAAACCGCAGCGATGATCGGCTTGCGGATGCGGGTCATGGCGTCCCATCCGGCGAAGAAGTCCGCCATATACATGTCGATGTAGGACTTCTCCTGCATCTCCTTGATATCGGCGCCGGCCGCGAATGCCTTCTCAGAGCCGGTCATAACGATCGCACCGATTGCCTCGTCGGCCTCGAAGGCCTGGAGTGCCGCGACCACTTCCTCCATCACCACGCTGTTGAGCGCGTTCAGCGCCTTGGGGCGATTGAGCGTCACGAGGCCTACCTTGCCGCGCGTCTCCACGAGGATCGTTTCATAGGCCATCGTTTCTTTCCTCCAAATGGGGTTTCGATGCGTGCCCAGATAGCTAACGTTGGCAGGACGGGCAATAGAAGGTCGAGCGACCGCTCTGTACGATGCGCTGCACCGTGCCGCCGCAGCCGGGCTTGCGGCAGGGCTCGCCCTCGCGGTCGTAGACGTTGAACGAATGCTGGAAATAGCCGAGCGATCCGTCGGCCTGCACATGGTCGCGCAGCGAGGATCCTCCGGCTGCTATGGCGTCGGCAATTACCTCGCGGATGGCTTCGGCAAGTCTCTCGCAGCGGGCGTTGGTACGGCCCGGCGGGGGAGCGATGGATCCGGCCTCGCGGCGCGGCGACAGGCCTGCCCGCCATAATGCCTCGCAGACATAGATGTTGCCGAGGCCCGCAATCAGCCGCTGGTCGAGCAGCGCCGTCTTTAGCGGCGCGCGACGGCCGCGCAGGAGGTCGCCCAGCATCGCGCCGTCGAGCGCGTTGCCCGTCGGCTCGATCCCCAGCCCGGCCAGTGACGGGTGTTCGTGAAGGGTTGCCCCCGGCGAAAACAGCATGAAGCCGAAGCGGCGTGGATCGTTGAAGACCACCCGGTTGGTCGCCCCCGCATCGTTTTCCAGATGGAAGACGACATGGTCGTGCGCCTCGTTCTTGGAGCGCTCATGGTGAAACACGCCCGGCACGGAATCATCGCTGCCCGCCAGGATGCGGAACGATCCGGACATGCCGAGATGGCAGATCAGCACCGGGTCGCGGTCGAGGTGCATTGTCAGATATTTCGCGCGCCGCCCCAGTGAGATCACCGAGCGCCCCGTCAGGCTCGCCACGAAGTCGGCGGGAAACGGAAAGCGCAGGTCGGGCCGCCGCTGTTCGACCGCGACGATGCGCGCGCCCTCGAATACCGGCTGCAGCCCGCGCCGGACCGTCTCGACCTCGGGAAGCTCAGGCATTGCCGGAAAGCTTGGCCCGGAAAGACGTGCCGTATTTGCCCGGCGCGATGCCGAGATGCTCGGCGACGGTTTCGCCAATGTCCGCGAAGCTGGTGCGCACGCCCATCGATCCGCCGTTGAGCCCAGGGCCGGTTCCCAGCACGGGCACCCGTTCGCGCGTATGGTCGGTTCCACGCCATGTCGGGTCGCAGCCATGGTCCGCCGTCAGCATCAGCATGTCGCCGTCGGCGAGCTGCGCGACCGCTTCCGGCAGGCGTGCGTCGAACGCTTCAAGTGCCGCCGCGTAGCCCAGCACGTCGCGCCGGTGGCCGAAATTCGTGTCGAAGTCGACAAAATTGGCAAAGACGAAGTCGCCGTCGCCTGCCTCGCGCATCGCCGCGAGCGCGGCATCGAACATCGCCATGTTGTTGGGGGCCTTGCGCAGGTCCGAGATGCCGCGATGCGCGAAGATGTCGCCGATCTTGCCGACGGCGAAGACCTTGCGGCCGGCGTCCGTCAGCCGGTCGAGCAGCGTCGGTTCCGGCGGCGGCGTCGCGAAATCCTTGCGGTTCGGCGTACGCTCGAAGTCCTTGGCGGTTTCGCCGATGAACGGGCGCGCGATCACCCTACCGATATTCAGCGCGTCGGCCAGCCTGCGTCCGGTGCGGCACAGCTCGTAGAGCCTCTCCAGGCCGAAATGTTCCTCATGCGCGGCGATCTGGATGACCGAGTCGCTGGAGGTGTAGCAGATTGGCTTGCCGGTGCGGATATGCTCCTCGCCGAATTCCTCGATCACGCCCGTGCCGGAAGCGTGGGCGTTTGCAAGAATGCCGGGGATATTGCCCTCGCGGATCAGTGCTTCGGTGAAGTCGGCGGGAAAGGCAGGCTGCGTATCGGGAAAATAGCCCCAGTCGAACCGGACCGGCAGGCCGGCAATCTCCCAGTGGCCCGAGGGCGTGTCCTTGCCGCTCGAAGTCTCTGTCGCCGCCGCATGGAAGCCAGAGGTGGCCTCTGTCGGCATCGGTCGGCCCGTGGCGAGCGCGGCAGCGTGACCTAACCCCAGCGCCCGCATGTTGGGCAGGTGAAGGGGGCCTTCCCGCAGGCCCGCGGCATTGCCTTCGCCGCGCGCGCATGCCGCTTCGATATGCCCGAACGTGTCCGATCCCTCGTCACCGAAAGACGCCGCGTCAGGCGCGCCGCCGATGCCGAAGGAATCGAGCACGAAAAGGAATGCGCGGGCCATGTAGTGGGTGCTTTCTGCCGGTTCGGTGACTTCCAAGACATAGGTTCATGCGCCGATCTTGGCAATTATGAAACCAAAGCAGCCGAAAATCCGCGCTGGCAACGGCTTGGAGCAGGAAACGTGGTTCGACACCGGACGATTTCGGGAGCGGGTGCTGCCGTATTTTTCGCATGCTGGATTTCAGGTGCGGCTACGGCGGCTGACGGAGGGCCCGCAACGCCCTTCCGGATAGGCCTTGTGGCTTCCGGCGGGGAGGGCGCGGCCGTCGAGGGCCTTTCGGCGATCAAGACGGCGTTCTCGAACGCGCTGTCGATGCCGGTCGAGGTGCTGGTTGCCCGTGACTATCCCGCGCTCATCGAAAGCCATCTCGATGGCCGGATCGACTATGCCATTTACACCGCGCCCGCCTATGCTGCGGCATCGATCCGCTGCGTTTGCCTGCGCCCGGTTGCGGCGCCCGTCGGCATCGATGGCTCGTTCGGGTTCCGTTCGGTGCTGATCGCTCGTGCATCCGAAGGCAACGAAGCCCTGAAATCCATTGCTGTGGGGCCGGATGACAGTCTGGCGACGCGGCTTGCGCCTCTGGCGTCCTGGCCCGGCGCCGCGGATGCGCTCGGGGCCGGCAGGTTTGTCCCAACCGAAAGCGCCAGCGAGGCCGAGGCCATGTTTCTCAGCGGCGCGGTCGATGCGTATTTCGGCTGGGTGCCGGCCGCGCCTGAATCTGGAGACGGGTCGCTGTCCGGCGGCTCCATCGACCGTCTTGCCTCAGCCGGTGTGGACGCTTCCGCTTTCGAGGTAACTTGGCACTCGCCCCTGCTGCGATACGGGCCACACGCCGTCCGCAACACGCTGGCGCAGGAGCAGGTCGAGGCGTTGCAGCGCCTTTTGGCTGGCGTCGTCGCCGATCGCGATCTCGCCTACTATCTGGAACGTCGCCATGGCGGCGGCTTTGCCATCGCCGCTCAGGAGGATTACCAACCTGTCATCGAGGCACTCGGCGCAGTCAGCAAGGCGATGTCGGCCAACTCTGCCTCGCCCGCAGAGTGATCGGCGTCGATCAGCAGTCGCTGCAGTCGATCTCCGCCGTCATGCGAGGGCGCAGGAAGTAGCTTTCATCCATGCTGATCCTGTCGAACGACGCGGCCAGTCCTATCGCGGCCTTGTTTTCCGCCGTCCAGGTAAGGACGGGCCGGTAGTCCAGGCCAGCGCTGACCTGGATCAGGAACGTGTCCCTGATTTTCAACGTCGTCGGAACCTGGGTTTCGGTGCCCTTTACCGGACCCTGCATGAATACGCCGTTCCGCATCCTGCGCGACCACTGCACAATCGCCTTGGGATTGGCCTTGTCGGTGAGCTTGATCGCGGTGACGGTGATGTCTGGCATGCTGCGATTGTAGGGCAGCAGGATCGCACCACCGATCTGCATGATCGCCTCCAGCTCGGAACGGTTGATGCTTTGCTGTTGCGTGATGAGATCGGCGACCATGGAGCCGATCCTGCTGACCTTCTTGTTCGCCTCAATGCCTTGCGCAACCTCCATCGTCACGAAATAGAGCGACAGAAGCAGGGGCGCGACCATGGCGAATTCCAAGGCGGCCACGCCGCGCCGGTCGCCAACGAGGCGAAGGAACTTCGCCTTAGTATTGACCATCCCGTTGAGAATAACGCGTTTCATGTTCATTCCCTGCTCTCCCCGCTAGAGCAACCTTTTATGCCCGGCCCATGCGCCGTCTATTCCTCGAATGGCTCGTTCTGCCAGGTGACCGTTGCGTAGTGCAGCGTCTTTCCATCCTTCAGGTTCGACATCGACTTGCGCAGGAAATCGGTCATCACCGGCCAGCGGTAGAATACCCGCAACTGGTTCTTTGAAAGCGCCTTGCCTGGGTCGATCTTGAAGCCCTTGGTGTCGATATCGTTGTCCTTCGTGAAGGCGATACGCTGCTGTGCAGCCTGTGCGAATGTGTTGAAGCTGCGCAGGTCGATCTCGAGGCCGGGACAACCATCCGACACCACGATCTCCAGCCGGTCGCAGATTTTATTGCGCACCAGGTTCTTGTCGGCCTCGACATCGGCAATCTGTATCTGGCCGGTGCGGAACTGGCGGGCCACGTCGTCAGTGATGCTGGACATGAGCTGCTGGGCTGCAAACGAGATGCAGCTTTCCAGGATCGCGAACACGAGCATGGCGAACGGAATAGCCAGCGCCGTGAATTCGATCGCGACGCTGCCTTTCGCATCTTTTACGAAATGACGCAGAAAGCCTGGTCGCCGCGGCTTGCCGCGCGTCTCGACTGGTTTTTTCTCGCTTGCATCATGCATGGTGGCACCCTGCCGGTGGTATCTCATGGCAGGACCATACAGTAGGCGGGTTGAGGGGCCGTTTTGGCGAACTCTCAAATTGAGCGGCCAAAGTCAGTCCTTCGTTAACGCTTATTCGGAGTAGCGACGCATCTCCGCTTCCGAGGTCGTCTCGGCCTCGTTCTTGAACGAGGATTCGCAATACGGGCTGCAGGACAGGGTCTGTACGTCGGAGCGACGATAGATGCGCACGGAATTGGCCAGATGCCGCGATACGACGATCTGCTCGTCGACGATCGGAGCGCCGTCATTGTCCAAAACCACAAGATTGGTCACGCCGAAGCCTTTGCCGGTAAGCACGATTGTCGATGCGTCCTGAACGGAAGCGTCGGCGATCGCCGGATTGCCGATGACGATCGTGTCGGCAGGGCGCGCGAGCTTGACGATCTTGGCCTGGTTCATCTGAACCTGGATCGGTTCGCCTGCAAGGGTTTGGGCCGGCAGTGCCACCGCGCTCGCCAGGGCCATGCCCGTTACGAAATTGATCCAGCGCCGCGCCATGCGAGTTCTCCAGGTCTTGGACAGTTGAAGGAAAAATGAAGGATATTGGTGAACCGACCGTTAAGGCGCGGTATCTCTGGCGATTCATCTGTTTTTTGACATCAAAAACGGCTAGAGACGCGCCATGGAAATGAACGACACGATTACGCGCGAAACAAACCTGCCGTCCGAGGCGCATGGCGCAGCGCCCCGCAAGGTCTTCGTCAAGACTTACGGCTGCCAGATGAATGTCTACGATTCCCAGCGCATGGCGGATGCGCTCGCTGCGGAAGGCTACCAGCCTACGGCCGAGATCGAGGACGCCGACCTGGTGCTCCTGAATACCTGCCATATCCGCGAAAAGGCGGCCGAAAAGGTATATTCGGAGCTCGGCCGTATCCGCCAGCTCAAGGCCGAGCGCGCCGCCAGCGGCCGTGAGACTCTGGTCGGCGTTGCCGGCTGCGTCGCACAGGCCGAGGGCGACGAGATTCTCCGTCGCGCGCCGGTGGTCGATCTGGTCATCGGCCCGCAAACCTATCATCGCTTGCCACAGGTCGTGCAGAAGGCGCGGGCGGGCGAGAAGGTCGTCGAGACGGAATACGCCATCGAGGACAAGTTCGAGCACCTGCCTGCGCTGGAGCGCAAGGCGGTGCGCAGCAGGGGCGTCACGGCCTTTCTCACCGTCCAGGAAGGCTGCGACAAGTTCTGCACCTTCTGCGTGGTGCCTTACACGCGCGGTTCGGAAGTCTCGCGTCCGGTCTCTCAACTCGTTGCGGAGGCCGAGCGGCTTGCGGAAGCCGGCGTTCGCGAGGTCACCCTGCTCGGGCAGAACGTCAATGCCTGGCACGGCGAGGGTCCGGATGGCACCGAATGGGGCCTTGGACAACTGTTGTTCCGCCTTGCCGAAATTCCTGGCCTTGCGCGGCTGCGCTATACCACCAGCCATCCGCGCGACATGGACGATGCGCTGATCGCCGCCCATCGCGATCTGCCGTCGCTGATGCCCTACCTGCATTTGCCGGTTCAATCGGGATCGGATCGTATCCTGAAGGCGATGAACCGGAAGCATACCGGCGCCGATTACCTCCGGCTGGTCGACCGCATTCGCGCCGCGCGACCAGACATTGCCATGTCCGGCGACTTCATCGTCGGATTTCCGGGCGAGACGGATGAGGATTTCGAGGACACGATGCGGATTATCCGCGACGTGACCTACGCGCAGGCGTTTTCGTTCAAATATTCGCCGAGGCCGGGAACGCCTGGCGCCGATTTGCCGTTACAGGTGGCCGAAGACGTCAAGAATGAGAGGCTTCAACGCCTGCAGGCCCTGGTGGCCGAACAGCAGACTGCTTTTGCGGCAAGTCTTGTCGGTTCGGAAATTGACCTGCTGATTGAGAAGCCCGGCCGAAATGCGGGTCAGCGGGTCGGCCGCTCGCCTTGGCTTCAGCCGGTAATTGTTGATGAAATGGCCGGCGAAATCGGTGACATTGTCAGAGTGCGAATCACGAAAGCGGGTCCCAACAGCCTTTTCTCCGAACCTGTGACCGGAGACGGGCGTTAATCAGGAGAGACGTTTGAGCGCCGCAACAGAACTGAAAGCACCGCCCGCCGGGGCCTCCGACATGGCGCATATCGTTCTGACCTTCGACAACAACAAGCACGCGAGCGCGCTTTACGGCCAGTTCGACGAGAATCTGGCCCGGCTGGAGCAGAAGCTGGGCGTCGATATACGCTCGAAGGGCAATCAGCTATCCATCAAGGGCGATCCGGTCGTTGCCGAGCAGGCGCGGCGCGCGCTGGATTATCTCTACGAGCTCCTCCAGAAGGGCGCGGACGTCTCTCCCTCCGAGGTGGATGGCGCGATCCGCATGGCGATAGCCGTCGACGATCAGCTCACGCTCCCGACGCTTGAGCGCAAGGGCAAGGTGGCGGCAGCGCAGATCGCCACGCGCAAACGCACGATCTATGCGCGTTCATTGAACCAGGACGCCTATATGCGGGCGCTGGAGCGCTCCGAACTCGTCTTCGGCATAGGGCCTGCCGGCACCGGCAAGACCTATCTGGCGGTCGCCCATGCGGCGATGCTGCTCGAGCGCGGCATGGTCGAGCGCATCGTGCTGTCGCGCCCGGCCGTCGAGGCCGGCGAGCGGCTTGGCTTCCTGCCCGGCGACATGAAGGAGAAGGTCGATCCTTATCTGCGGCCGCTCTATGACGCGCTCTACGACATGATCCCCGCCGACAAGGTCGAGCGGGCGATTGCGGCTGAAGTTATCGAGATCGCCCCGCTGGCCTTCATGCGCGGCCGCACGCTGCGCAACGCGGCGATCATCCTCGATGAGGCGCAGAACACCACGCCGATGCAGATGAAGATGTTCCTGACCCGCCTCGGCGAAGGCGGTCGCATGATCGTCACCGGCGATCCGAGCCAGATCGACCTGCCGCCAAACACCAAGTCGGGCCTCGTCGAGGCGCTTCAGGTGCTGGACGGCGTTCCGGGCATCGTCACCGTTCGGTTCAACGACGTGGACGTCGTCCGTCACCCGCTGGTCGCCGAAATCGTCAGGGCCTACGACGCCCATGGTTCCGGCGCCGACCGCAAGGGTCGGATCGACGTTTGACGCACTGATATCGTCATGATCGACATAGACATCGCGATCGAAGCCGGCGCGTGGCCGGCCGAGGATGAGCTTTCGGCGCTTGCCGGTCCGACTGTCGACGCGGTTCTGGCCGAATTCGACCTGAAATCGGCAAATGCGGCCGAACTTTCGCTGCTTTTCACCGACGACGCGCATATCGCCGTGCTCAATCGCGGCTGGCGCGGCAAGGACAAGGCGACGAACGTCCTGTCGTTCCCGGCCTTCGAAATCGCCCCGGGTGACCCGCTTCCGGCGATGCTGGGCGACATCGTGCTGGCCTTCGAGACGATTTCTTCGGAGGCGGTACTGGAAGAAAAGCCCTTCGAGCACCATCTCAGGCACCTGATCGTGCATGGCATGCTGCATCTTCTCGGCTACGACCACGAAACCGACGAAGAAGCCGAGGAAATGGAAGCGCTCGAACGGCGCATACTCGCCGGACTTGCCATTCCTGATCCATATGGATAACTGAAAAGGTCAAACGACCGAAAGACGATGAACGAAAACGCACAATCTGCCGCTGTTGCGGAGCAGGGCGGCGAACAGGGCTCCGACCAGTCAGGCGAGTCCCAAAGTACGCCCGCCGGACGATCCGGCACCAAACCCTCATTATTCGAACGGCTGGCTGCGCGGTTTCGTCCGCGCAATGGGTCGAGCTTGCGTGAAGACCTGGCGGATGCTTTGTCCGAACAGGCGACCGGTACCGTGTTCTCGGTCGGTGAGCGTGCCATGCTCAACAACATCCTGCGATTGCGCGAGTTGCGCGTCGAGGATGTCATGGTGCCGCGTGCCGACATCGAGGCCATCGAACTGTCGACTGCGCTTGGCGATCTTCTGACACTCTTCGAGGAGTCGGGCCGCTCGCGCATGCCGGTCTATCAGGAGACGCTCGACGATCCGCGCGGCATGGTCCACATCCGCGACGTCGTGGGCTACATCACCCGCGCGGCCAAGCAGAAGAAGGGCCGCGCCACGCGTAAGACCCCGGCACTGCCGCTCGATCTGGCCAATGTCGATCTCGGCAAGCCGATCGGCGATCTTGGCATCGTGCGGCCTGTGCTGTTCGTGCCGCCTTCGATGCTCGCCTCCGACCTCATGACCCGCATGCAGGCTGCGCGCATCCAGATGGCTCTGGTGATCGACGAATATGGCGGCACCGACGGTCTCGTTTCGCTGGAGGACATCGTCGAGATGGTCGTCGGCGACATCGAGGACGAGCATGATGAGGACGAGGAGCCGATGATCACCCGCACGGGCGACGGCATTTTCGTCGTCGACGCCAAGGCGGAGATCGAGGATGTGGCCGAAGCCATCGGCGAGGCCTTCACCGGCGGTGAGCACGAGGAATATGTCGACACCATCGGCGGCATGATCTTCAACGCGCTCGGCCGTGTGCCGGCGCGCGGCGAGGTCGTGCAGGCCATTCCCGGCTTCGAGTTCCACGTGCTTGATGCCGATCCCCGCCGCGTCAAGCGGGTCAGGATCGTTCAGGGCAGGGCTGCGGATCGCCGCAGGGCGCGGATGGTCACGCGCGACGAGCCCTTGCCGCCGCCTGCCGAAGTCAAAACGCCGGAAAAGCAGAGCGCCTGATCAAGCAGCCGACGGCATCGCCGTCACTTGCTGAAGATCGCCTGTTCCGAAATCTGGATGCCGGCCGGTCCGAGGATGACGCCGAAAAGCACCGGCAGAAAGAACAGGATCATCGGCACCGTCAGCTTGGGCGGCAACGCCGCTGCCTTCTTCTCGGCGATGTTCATGCGCATGTCGCGGCTTTCCGCCGACAGGACGCGCAGGGCGTGGGCAACCGGCGTGCCGTAGCGTTCGGCCTGAACCAGCGCCTGCGTCACCGATTTCACGGCCTCAAGTCCCGTGCGCGCCGCAAGGTTGTCGTAGGCCTGCTTGCGCTCCTGAAGGAACGACAGTTCGGCATTCGTCAGCACGAGCTCTTCGGCCAGGTCGACCGATTGTATGCCGATCTCGTCCGCCACACGGCGGAACGCGGCTTCCACCGATATGCCGGATTCCACGCAGATCAGCATAAGGTCCAGCGCGTCTGGCCATGCTTTCTGAATGGATTGCTGGCGCTTGGTGGCCCGGTTCCTGACGTAGAGGATCGGAGCGTAAAAGCCGCCATAGGCGAGCAGAATGCAGACGAACAACTTCATCAGCGGCGACTGCTCGGAGAGGCCTCCGAGCACGAAGATGTAGACGAGGCCGAGAGCCAGTCCGATGAAGGGCAGGACAAGGCGGAAAAACAGGAATTTCGTTAGCGGGTTCTGGCCGCGGAAGCCGGCGACCTTGAGCTGCGCTGCGGTTTTCTCGTCTGCAAGCAGGCGCCGGAGATCGAGCCTGTCGACAATGTTTCGCATCCCGACTGACTGTTCCTCGCGCAGGCCCTTGCGCCTGCGGTCGGCCTCGGCGGCAAGCCGTGCGCGTTGCTTGGCGCGCAGCTCGTCACGCTCCAGCGCAACCGACTTCATCCGCGCCTTGAGCGGATTGCCGCTGAGCGCGGGAAGCGCGGTGAACATCGTGACGAACACCGCGACCGCGACCACGATCGAGATCATCAGGCTCGGATCGGATATGGATTTGGCGATCTGGTCCAGCATGGTGACGCTTCCCTGAGGCTAGACTTCGAAATTGATCATCTTGCGCATGACGAAGATGCCGATCGACATCCACACGCCGGAGATCGCAAGGATGAGATGCCCTGTCGGATGGGTGAACAGCGGCATGATGTAGTTCGGGCTCGACAGATAGACGAGCAGCGCAACGAGGAACGGCAGCGCGCCCAGAATGACGGCGGAGGCCTTGGCTTCCATCGACAGCGCCTGGATCTTGGCCTTCATCTTCTTGCGGTCGCGCAGCACCTTGGAGAGGTTGCCCAGCGCTTCGGAGAGGTTGCCGCCGGCCTGGCTCTGGATCTGGATGACCACGCCGAAGAAGCTGGCTTCCGCGCAAGGCATGGTTTCGGGCATGCGCATCACCGCTTCCGGCAGCGAGAGGCCGACTTGCTGCGACTCGACGATGCGGCGGAATTCGGTCCGCACGGGCTCGGGTGACTCCGCCGCGATCAGCCGCACGGAATCGTTGAGCGGCAGGCCCGACTTGACCGCGCGCACGATGACGTCGAGCGAGTTGGGAAACTCGTGGAGAAATGCCTTCACCCTGCGCGCGCGCATGAATGAGACGACCCAGCGCGGGATGCCGAAGGTTCCCGCCAGGAAAACGCCGGGCAGCACCAGCGGCGGTACGCCCACGATGAACAGCAGCGCCGTCAGGACTAGCCCGCAGATGACGGAATAGATGTAGAAGCGCTGTATGCTGACTTTCATGCCGGCCTGGCGAAGCTGTATCTTGAGAGGTGGCTTCTTGGTGCTGAGGGCGCGGGTTTTCTGCTTGGTTTCCAGCTCTTTGAGCGAATCCTGCACGGATTTGCGCCGACGTGCCGCCTCGGCAACGCGGTCCCGCGACGCCTTGACCGTGGCGCGATCCGTGTCGGCGCGCTTGATGGTTTCCAGCCGCTTGCCGGCCTTCTTCTCGTTCTCGATCGATGTGAACAGCAGGGCATAGGCAAGCGCACCGACGCTGAGCGTTGCCAGCGCGATGAAGGCCAGAACGGTGCTGTCCAGTCCGAACATCCCAGTCTCCTATGCAGTGCCTGCCGTGCGGACGTGCCCGATCACTGCGCTTCCTTTTCCATCGCTTCCAGCGCGTTGGCGAGCCGCGCGTCCTCGCCATAGTAACGGGCGCGATCCCAGAACGCCGGGCGGCCGATGCCGGTCGACACGTGCTCGCCGATGATACGCCCCTGCGCGTCTTCGCCCTTGATGTGATAGAGGACGATGTCCTGCGTGATGATGACGTCGCCTTCCATGCCGATCACCTCGGTGATGTGGGTGATGCGGCGAGAGCCGTCGCGCAGGCGCGTGCCGCCTGGATGATGACATCGATCGAGCCGACGATGATCTCGCGCACGGTCTTCTGCGGCAGGGCGAAGCCACCCATCGCGATCATCGATTCCATGCGGTTGAGGCATTCGCGCGGGCTGTTGGAGTGGATGGTACCCATCGATCCGTCGTGGCCCGTGTTCATCGCCTGCAGAAGATCGAACACTTCAGGGCCGCGCACCTCGCCGACGACGATACGTTCGGGACGCATGCGCAGGCAGTTCTTGACCAGGTCGCGCATGGTGACCTCGCCCTCGCCTTCGAGGTTTGGCGGGCGGGTCTCCAGTCGCACCACGTGCGGCTGCTGGAGCTGCAGCTCGGCCGAGTCCTCGCAGGTGATGATGCGTTCGTCGCGGTCGATATAGTTGGTCAGGCAATTCAGCAGGGTGGTTTTACCGGAACCCGTGCCCCCGGAAATGACCACGTTGCAGCGGACACGGCCGATGATCTTCAGAACTTCCGCGCCTTCGGGCGTGATCGCGCCGAACCGCACGAGCTGGTCGAGTGTCAGCTTGTCCTTCTTGAATTTGCGGATCGTCAGTGCGGTGCCGTCGATGGCGAGCGGGGGTGCGATGACGTTGACGCGCGAACCGTCGGGAAGACGCGCGTCGCAGATCGGCGAAGATTCGTCGACGCGCCGGCCGACCTGGCTGACGATGCGCTGGCAGATGTTCAGAAGCTGCTGGTTGTCGCGGAAGCGGATGGTCGTCTGCTCGACCTTGCCGCCCACCTCGATGTAGACGTTCTTCGAGCCGTTGACCATGATGTCGGCGATGTCGTCGCGCGCCAGCAGGGGCTCGAGCGGCCCATAGCCCAGCACGTCGTTGCAGATGTCCTCCAGCAGTTCTTCCTGCTCGGAGATCGACATCGCGAAATTCTTGATCGCAATGATGTCGTTGACGATGTCGCGGATTTCCTCGCGCGCGGAATCCGCGTCGAGTTTTGCCAGCTGCGACAGGTCGATCGTGTCGATCAGCGCCGAGAAAACCTGGCTCTTGGTATCGTAATAGCTATCGCTGCGCTCGCGCGGAGCGCGCTTCGGAGGCTCCGGCGCAAGCGGCGGGGCCTCGATGGCGCGCTTCGGGGCTGCGGGGGCGGCACTTGCACCGCCTGCGGCCTGTTGCGGGCGTGCGGGCGCAATTGTCGTCGTGCTCGTGGCCGCCTCGCGGGGCGCTGCGGGCGCGGGCGCCGGTGTTCCGGCAGGCCGGAAAGCCGGTGTCTCGCTCTGTCCGCCGTCGTTGCCTCTTTTGCCAAACATTTCCGCGCCGATCCCGCTTTTCTCGAATTATTTCTTGAGCTTCAGGCGTTCCAGCAGGTCGCCGAGCCCCGGCTTTTTCTTCGACTTGATTTCCGAGCGTCCGGTCAGCACATGCGCCACCTCGTTGATCGTCTTGACGATCGCGTGCTGGGCATCCATCTCGCTCAGCATCCTGCCGTTGTTGGCGGCGTTGCCGAAGAGAGCGGGATCGAAGGGGATCACCGCCATCGGCTCGAGTTCCAGCGGGTCGGCAAAGTCGGCGGCGCTGATCTCGGGTCGTTTGGGAACACCCGCCTGGTTGATCACCAGTTTCGGCGGCCCGTCGTTCGGCCGCAGCTTTCTCAGCGTGTCCATCAGGTTCTTGGTATTGCGCAGGTTCGCGAGTTCCGGCGTTGCCGTGATCACCACCTGGTCCGCCTGCGTCAGCACGTTTTTGGTCCAGCCGTTCCAGACATGCGGCACGTCCAGCACAAGCAGCGGCGTGCTTCGCTGGGCAACGTCGATGATCTGGGTGAAAGCCTCGGCGTCGAAATCGTAGGTGCGGTCCAGCATCGACGGCGCCGCCAGCAGTGACAGGCGCTCGGCGCACTGCGCAAGCAGGCGATCGAGATAGGTCTCGTCGATGCGCTCCGGTGAAAACACGGCTTCGGCGATGCCTTGCGCCGGGTCTTGGTCGAAATTGATGTTGGCGGTGCCGAAAGCCAGGTCGAGATCGGCCACCAGCACTTCCGAGCTGAACAGCGTCGACATGCTCCAGGCCACATTGTGTGCGACAGTGGAGGATCCGACGCCACCCTTGGCGCCAATGAAGGCGATGGACTTGCCAAGCGGCTCGGCCTGCGGGTCAACGAAGATCGACGAGATCACCGAGACGATGTCAGCCATGGAGATCGGGGCGACCACGTATTCGGAAATGCCGAACCGGATCAGCTCGCGATAGAGCCATACGTCGTTATAGTGACCGACGACGACCACCTTCGAGGAAGGGTCGCAGACCTCGGCCAGCCTGTGCAACTCCGCAACAAGCTGCTTCGGCTCGTCGCGCGACTCGACGATGATCAGGTTCGGCGTTTGCGCCGAGTGATAGAAGTCGATCGCGGTGCCGATACCGCCCATGTGCACCTTCAGGTGCGCCTTGGACATCCGCCTGTCGGCAGCGGCCCGCTCGATCGGGCTGGCAACGCTCTCCGTCTCGCAGAATGCCTGGATGGAGATGCGCGGAACCGGCCGCAATTCGCTCATGGCGGCGATTTCGTTTTCGCTGGCGGCGTCGGAATCCGTCGTCGCGTCGTAGGCGAGATTACTCATGTCATGCGCCCCCGGTATCCATCAGTATTCGACTTCCTGGTCCCAGCCGCTTGTGCGACGCCGGTATTCGTCGATCGACGTCCCTCGGCGTGTGCTGTCCACTTCGGACTGCTTGCGCGGTCCGAGGAAATCGGCCGGATTAGCCACTTGCGCTGCCAGGTTGTTCTGGTAGGAGCAGCCGAAATTGGCCCAATGCTTGTTTTCCGAATCTTCGAGCAGGTCGGCCGGCCACCGGCCGCACTGCCCGGTCGAGGCGGTCATCTCGGAGTAGATCAGCCGGATCGGCGCGTTGTCGCCATAGCTCGCCGCCTCATAAGGCTGGTGAAGTATGTAGCCTTCTGGCACGCCCGCCGCGCGCAGCCGCTTGACCATGTCGGCGGAAACCAGCGATGCTGCATTCTGGTTAGGTGAGCCGTAAGGCGTCAGAACTGTCACCACCGGTGCTGCGGATCGGTCGTAGTCGGCGATGAAGCCGTCCACGGCCGCGCGCTGCATGCGGGAAAGGCCTCGGTCCATCAGGCCGACGGGAATATCGATCTTCTTGTCCTTCTCGCCGATGACGATCGGATGCGAAGTGCGATAGTCGTCCGGAATGGAGCCGACCTGGATGCTGTCCCGGTTGGCGCAGCCCGCCATCAGGAGCGCGGCGACGGCTGCCACCAGGGTCAGGCGCGGCGCATTGTTCAAGAGCACGTCAGACATGATCCACTCCGATCACTTGTAGATGAAGCCGACGACGCCGTGATAGCGCCCGGCCGGCCTGTCGGTCTGCATCGACCCGTAAACGCGGTTGACGCGCCCGAGGAAGATGCCCGCGCCGTCGCTTGCAGGGGTGAAATTGTCGTCCGGCTTTGCCAGCGCGGTCCGCGCCACCGGCTTGGAGATGTAAGGGGTGACCAGGATGACCAGCTCCGTCTCGCTGCGATTGAAGTCGCGGCTGCGGAAGAGCGTGCCCAGAACGGGAACCTGCGACAGGCCGGGTATGCGATTGTAGGTCTGGCGCACATTGTCCTGGACAAGCCCGGCGATCATCATCGACCCGCCAGAGGGCAATTCGACCGTGGTGTCCGCCAGGCGCTTGCGCAGGGAAAGGATGTTTTCGCCAGCAACTTCGACCGCGCCTTCGGGCGTCGGTTCGGAAACCGATGTGCGTACGCGCAGGCTGATCCGCCCCGGCGACAGCACAACCGGCTGGAATTCGAGACCGATGCCGTATTCGATCTGGGTCAGCGTGCGGACGAAGCGGCCGTCCTCGTTCTCGACATTGGTGATGACGTTGTATTCGCCGCCTGCACGGAACGTTGCCTTCTCGCCGGAAACGGCGGTGAGTGTCGGTTCCGCCAGTGTCCGCATGACGCCGGACTGCTCCATGGCATTGACGTAGCCCTGCAGCAGGTCCGCACCGCCAAGTCCCGTTCCCGCGCGTACGAGCTGGGAGGGGTCGAGCATGTCGAAACGGAAGCCGTCTGTCTGCGCCACCATGTTCACGCCGAGCTGTTTCATGACGGCGCGACTCACCTCGGCAACGGTCACCTTGAGCGTCACCTGGTCTTCGCCGATCACGCGCAGCATGTTGACGATAGCGCTGCGTCGACGTCCGCTGTCCGGATTGTCGATGGCCACGCCGGCCGCAGCGTTGCCTCCCGCCGCAGTCTGCGAATACTGCCCCGTTGTCGCCTCGCCGCCGCTCACGAACAGCGTCGCAAGGTCGACTGCGCGCTTGGCATCCAGGGGGGTCTCGACCGTGCCCGTCAGCACGACGTTGTCGTTGACCAGTTCCGCTTTGATGTCGGAATTCGGCAGAAAGCGCCTCAGGTGGCTTTCAAGACCGGCGACGTCGCGCTCGACCCGCAGGTCGAGGCTGGCGATCTGCTCCCCATTGGGGCCGAAAACGAAGATGTTGGTTTCGCCCACCTGTTTGCCGAACAGGTAGATGCGCCGCGCGGTGCGGGTTACGGCGTCGGCGACGCCCGGGTTCGCAACCAGTATGTCATAGGCGTCGCGCGGCAGGTCGATGACGATGGATTTGTTGAGGCCAAGCGAGATGCGCTGGCTGGTCCCGGCATTGCCCACGGTAACCATGCCCTGCGCATGGGTATCTGTAGCCGTGGCAAGTAGGCCTAAACCGGCCCCAGTGGTTGCCGACAGTGCGATCAGCGACACCGCGGCGGCGCGCAGCAACGTCCTTGCCGTTCCCAATTCCTTCAAGGCTTTCATTTGCGAGCCCCCACTTCGCTCATCTCTCCGGACTTGATAAGGCGCACGGTTCCGCGCCTGCCTTCGCCGGAGACCAGATAATCTGCTTGGTCTTCAATCACTTCCTGGGTGTCGACGATCGCCCGGAGCGAAAGCGCGAGCCGGTCAGCCATCTGCTGGGCGACCGTGATGATCTCCGCCTGCTGCGGTGTCAGTTCCAGTGTGGCTGTGTCGCCAACGCGCACGCGCCGGCCTTCCTCGTCTTCCTGGATCGCCTGGTCGATGGCGAGAACCCGGATATTCTTGAGAATTGTCTCCGTCACGTAGGCGTCACCGCCGCCTTCCTGCGCCGATGAACGGCGGGTCATGATCACGTCGACATAATCGTTTGGCAGGATGAAGCCGCCCGCCGAGGTATCGGCTGCGATCTGCGTCGCCACGGCGCGTTTGCCTGTCGGCAGGATAGACGACATGAAGCTCTGGCCTTCGCCGATGAGCTTGGACCGCCGCAGTGGCTCGCCCTCATAGATAGGCACGCGTGCGATTGCACCCTTGAATTCTTCCAGGGCTTCCGGGTCCGCGTCGCGTGTGATGAAGTTCTCGTTGATGCCTGCCGAAGGCCAGGACTGCCAGCTCAGGCTGTCGCCGAGCGTTGCGCCCATCGCCACATCGCCGTCTAGCACCAGCACCTCGGTCAGCCGGATTGCCGGCTCGCTCGGCGCACTGCTGACGATCTGTGCGGGCGGTGCCGACATGTTCTTGGCGATATAGCCTGCGCCGAGCGCCGTTACGACGGCGACGCCAAGAATGATCACACGCGTTGGAGCCATTGTCCGAACCTCTTACTCGGCAAATCCCATAGCCGAGCCGGACTTTGCGGTTCCAATCGTCAAATTAGGGTTAATGGCTGCCTTACAATCGTGATTAATTTAAAGTTTACACGAACTGTACGGTTCCGTTGCTTACAGCGCCGTCAGGCGTGCCAGTGCCCACTGCATAGGCGCTGTCGAGGGATACATGAGCAGCCCGCTGATGCCGAGCGCGACGCCGTAGGGGATGCCCAACTTGTCATTGGCGAAGTGGCGCAGGAAGACGTTGTTGCCGGTCAGAACGGCGAGACTGGAGCCGCGGTACAGGATCAGCAGCAGCGTCAGCAGCCCGCCGATGATCGATGCATTGACGAGATAGGCCACCAGCTCGCCGGAAAACCCCATCCACAGAGCCGTCGCTGCCAGCAGCTTGGCATCGCCGCCGCCCATGGCGCCAAGCGCAAACAGGGAAAACGTCACAGAAAGCACGAGGCCTGCCGCAGCGAAGTGCCAGCCGTAAGTGGCCCAGTCCATTCCGGTCATCGGCGCGACGATCGCGAAGGTTGCTATCAGGATGAGCGACACGCGGTTTGCGATCGTCATTGATAGCATGTCGGAAACGGCCGCGAAGACCATGCAGAAGGGAAAGACCACGAAAATCAGCGCTTCAAGCATCGCCGCACCATCCACCTGGCCACCTGGGCATCTTTGACTGACGGTATTGTAGCATCCGCGCGCTTAAGCTTTGGTGAAGTCGCGCGCTTCAATCCGAAACGAAAATGGCCGCCCAGGTGGGACGGCCATTTATGAGCGGATATACCGCTATAACTTCAGGATTAGTCCTGAGCGTCCTTGAGCTCTTCGGCCAGGAAGCTGAACTGGTTGTCCAGCGCATTGCCGAGTGTGGTGGCGCCGGCAACGATGGCGAGTGCGATGAGGGCTGCGATGAGGCCGTATTCGATGGCGGTCGCGCCGGATTCGTCCTTAACAAAACGTGCAACAATCTTCGACATGGTGAGCTCCTTACTCAATGTGTTTACAGCACTTCCGTCAACGTTTCTGCTGTGTCGATCGGATGGCTGCACACTACGATGGAGCTCTTTCAATCGGCTTAAGAAACACCCTTACCGAAATCTTTCGAAACCAAAGCCGTGCACTTGGTTAATCGTCAAATAAGGTTCGGCGTTGCTTTTTAAGGGCCTGCGTTGCAACCTTCCGGGCGCATCAGGCCGGGTTGCGCAGGGCGGCTGCAAGCATCGTCCGCACCTGGCGTTCCACCTCTCTGGCGATCTGCTTGCGATCGGCTTCGGGCGTAGCCAGCACCGGCTTGCCGAAATGTACCTCGAGGTCGATCGCGCCCTCAGACAGAAGCTCGCGCAGGTGCGGCACCAGCGCCCGTTCTCCGATCCATGCCGCATGGGCGCGGTGCAGGTGGCCCATCGGCATGCCTTGCAGGCGCGTATAGGCAATCGCCACCGGCTGGATCGTAACCGTCCTTCCGCCATTGGCTTCCAGCGCTTTCCGCGCCGCGCCGAAAAGCGTCGACTTGAACGGCAGCATGAGATTGCCGTCGGAGGTGCTGCCTTCCGCGAATAGCACGATCGGGTCGCCGTTGCTCAGCCGGGCGCCGATCTCCCCGGCCTGTTCACCAGAGCGCCCGCGCCGCTCCCGCTCGACGAAGACGGTGCGTTGCAGTCGCGCCAGCGTGCCCATGATCGGCCAGCCGGCAAGTTCGGACTTAGCGATGAAATGCACGTCCGCCAGCGAACCGAGCACCATGATGTCGGTCCATGAGACGTGATTGGACGCGATGAGCAGCGGCCGCCCGGCGGCGATTTCTCCGTAAACCCGAATGCGCATACCCAGCAGCTTCGTGACCAGCCTGTGCCAGATGCGCGGGGCCGGTCGCTCGTCGAGCCATCCCGTCCGCAGGGCGACGAACTGCCAGAGAGCCAGGCAGGGTGTGGCGATGGCCGCTGCCAGAAGCGCCAGCACCAGACGGATCGTCCCGATCATTCTTCTTGCGGCCCCCGTGCGTCGCCTAACCGGCTAGCGAAGATCGCGCCGCATGACAAGCGCCGCGCTGCGCGGCCCGTCGGGCTGTTCGTAATAGCCGGGCCTGCGGCCGACTTCCCGAAAACCCAGCCGCCTGTAGAGCGTCAGAGCCGGCATGTTCATCTCGTCGACTTCAAGGAACAGCGCTTCGGCCCGATCGGCATGAAGCGTGCGCAGCACTGCCTCCATCAGGTCGCGACCGAGTCCGAGCCGCCTGTGGCTGCGCGCCACGGCAATCGTCAGGATCTCGGCCTCGCCCGCCGCCAGCCTTGCCAGCACGAAACCGACCGGCCGCGCCCTGCGCTGGCCCACCGGCCACGCCGCGAAGCCGAAAACCGGCGTCTGGTCGAGCAGCGAGCTGAACTCGTCCTCGGACCAGGGGCGCAGAAAGTGTTCCGCATGAATGGTCGGAAGGTGATCCGCGTCGTCGGCCGAAAGCCTTTCGATCGCAAATTCCAGCGGCGGCGCGAAGAACGGCAGCTTCACGGCACATCCTTTCGCGGCAACGCGAAGGCGCCCTGCGGTTTGGCATCGGCATCGCGCAGGTAGAGCGGCCTCGGCGGCAGCGATGCCGTTTGCGCATCATCCGCCAGCCGCTTCATGGCGATGCGCGCATAGGTCCCGATGTCCGCAGTCTTGCCTTCGGCCAGCAACGTGTCTGCGCCCGTCTCCCGTATCAGCGCTTCCGCTTCGTCTACACCGACTGCGGCCGGATCGAGGGTTGGCGTGCCGTCTGCCGCGAAGGCGGCGACATAGGCCTGTCCTCGGCCGGCATCGATGCGGGCGATGATCGGCTTGCCGGGGCTGGCGATGCGGCTTTCCTCGGCAATAGCCTCGAGCGTCGTGACGCCGATGGCCGGTTTCTTGAGCGCCAGCGCCAGCCCCCGCGCGGCCGCAACGCCGACCCGCACGCCCGTGAATGAGCCCGGTCCCACTGAAACAGCGATCGCGTCGAGGTCGCCATAGGCCGTCCTGGCCTCCTTGAGCGCGGTATCGATCACGCTCATCAGATGCTCGGCATGTCCCTTGCCGAGGTCGAGCACCGCGCGCCCGCGCTCGCCGCCCGCTTCATAAACGCAGGCGGCGCACAGGTTGGCCGATGTATCGATGGCGAGGAGGCGCAAGGCTGTTCCCGCGGTCTTCCTATCCGGCGCGATCCCGCGCCTTCAATTCCAGGCGGCGGGCATGCAGGACGGGTTCGGTGTAGCCGCTCGGTTGCTCGCGCCCCTTGAAGACGAGATCGAGCGCAGCGAGGAAGGCGATGGAATTGTCGAAGTCGGGCGCCATCGGCCGATAGAGCGGATCGCCGGCATTCTGGCGGTCGACTACTGTCGCCATGCGCTTCATCGTCTCCATCACCTGGTCGCGCGAGCAGACGCCGTGGTGCAGCCAGTTGGCGATATGCTGCGAGGAGATGCGAAGCGTGGCGCGATCCTCCATGAGCCCGACATCGTTGATGTCGGGCACCTTGGAACAGCCGACGCCCTGGTCGATCCAGCGCACGACGTAGCCAAGGATACCCTGGGCGTTGTTGTCGAGTTCGTGCTGGATGTCCTCTGCGCTCCAGTTCGGCCGCGTAGCGACCGGCACCGAAAGGATGTCGGAAAGCTTCGCCCGTTCGCGCGACTTCAAGCCCTCCTGCACCCCATGCACGTCGACCTTGTGGTAGTGCGTGGCGTGGAGCGTCGCAGCCGTAGGAGAGGGCACCCAGGCGGTGTTCGCGCCGGCTTTCGGATGGCCGATCTTCTGTTCCAGCATCGCGGCCATCAGGTCGGGCATCGCCCACATGCCCTTGCCGATCTGCGCCCGGCCCGAAAGGCCGCATTCCAGACCAATATCCACGTTCCACTGCTCGTAGGCGGAAATCCAGGCCGCCTGCTTCATGTCACCCTTGCGGATCATCGGTCCCGCTTCCATCGAGGTGTGGATCTCGTCGCCGGTGCGGTCGAGGAAACCGGTGTTGATGAAGACCACGCGTTCCTTTGCGGCCCGGATGCATTCCTTGAGGTTCACGGTCGTGCGCCGTTCCTCGTCCATGATGCCCATCTTCATCGTGTTGGGCTGCATGCCGAGCATCGCCTCGACACGGCCGAAAAGCTCGACCGCGAAAGCCACTTCCTCGGGGCCATGCATCTTCGGCTTCACGACATACATCGATCCTTCGCGCGAATTCGCGCGCCTGCCGTCAGGCCCGATGTCGTGCAGCGCGATCAGCGCCGTGATCGCAGCATCCATGATGCCTTCCGGAATCTCGCTCCCGTCGTCCAGCAGGATCGCCGGGTTGGTCATCAGGTGCCCGACATTGCGGATCAGCATCAGCGAGCGGCATTTGACGACGAAATCCGAGCTGTCGGGCGCGGTGTAGGTAAAGTCGCTGTAGAGCTTCCGGGTGAAGGTCTCGCCGCCCTTGGTGACTTCCTCGGTCAGGTCGCCCTTCATCAGGCCCAGCCAGTTGCGATAGACCAGCGTCTTGTCTTCCGCATCGACGGCCGCGACCGAATCCTCGCAGTCCATGATCGTGGTCAGCGCGGCTTCCAGGTTCACTCCGGCAATGCCCGCCGGATCGGTCTTGCCGATCTCCCAGTCGCGGTTGACGATGATCTCGATGCCGAGCCCGTTGTTTTTGAGCAGCACATGGCGCCAACCGTCATGTTCGGCGTGGCCGGCGTATTTGTCAGGGTCTGCGAGCGAGACCGCGCCATTTGCCGTCTTCAGGACAAACGTTTCGCCCGCCTCGATCTCCGTCACGTCGACCCATTTCGCGCCGTCGAGCGGTGCCGCGCTGTCGAGAAACGCCTTCGCCCACGCAATGACCTTTTCGCCACGCTTGGGGTTATAGCCCTTGCCCTTCTCCGCGCCGTCGGTCTCCGGAATCGCGTCCGTGCCGTAAAGCGCATCGTAGAGAGAGCCCCAGCGGGCGTTGGCCGCGTTGAGCGCGAAGCGCGCGTTCATGATTGGCACCACGAGCTGGGGCCCGGCGACCACCGCAATTTCCGGGTCGACGTTCTGCGTCGTTACCTTGAAGTCTCCGCCTTCCGGCAGCAGGTAGCCGATCTCGCGCAGGAAAGCCTCATAAGTCGCCATGTCGCTCGGTGCGCCATTGGCACGGTGCCAGTCGTCGATCTGGCGCTGCATCTCGTCGCGCTTGGCGAGCAACGCGCGGTTCTTTGGCGCGAGATCGTTGGCGATCGCCGAAAAGCCGGACCAGAACGCGTCCTCGCTCACGCCCGTTCCCGGCAGCGCCTCTTTGTTGATGAAGGCGTATAGCGCGGGCGCGACCTTCAGGCCGCGGATCTCGATCTGATCGGTCATTCAGGGGGTCTCCGGTCTTTCAAGCGTGGCTGGCAAAGTTGCCGTCTGCTTTCACCACGCCGGGGGCGCGGGGTCAATTCGCCGATGTGGTGAGGGTTGAACTAAGCCCGAGGTTGTCAAGGACGCGCGCTTGGTAGGATAGTTATTTGTCGGCCCACGAAGTCTGTTGAGTCGTTTCCAGTTCCTGACGGGTGCAGTCGGCAACATTCGGCAAGGCGCAATGCCTGGAAGGGAGACAGCCGATGGAACTCATCAGAAGCTTTTTCGGATTGATCGAGGATTTGACCTGGGGATGGTCACTCATACCGATCCTCGTGATCTTCGGCGTATTCATCACCGTCATGAGCGGGTTTGTACAGGTCGAATTCTTCGGCAGGATGTTCCGCGTTCTGTCTTCTAAGAACCAGAGCGGCGACCCCAACGCGATCAGCGCGCGCGAGGCGCTTCTCGTTTCCGTCGGCGGTCGTGTCGGCGGCGGCAATATCGCGGGCGTCGCGGTTGCGATCACACTCGGCGGGCCAGGCGCCGTGTTCTGGATGTGGGCCATCGCACTGGTCGGCATGGCGACAAGTCTCGTGGAATCGTCGCTGGCGCAGCTCTACAAGCGTTCCAACGGCGACGGCACATATCGCGGCGGCCCGGCCGGTTACATCATCTATGGTCTCGGCGCTCAATATCGCTGGCTGGCGGTGCTCTACGCCGTCTGCCTGATGGCAGCCTTCGCCTTCGGCTTCAACGCCTTCCAGGGCAACACCTTCGCAGGTGCTGCGGAGGACAGCCTGGGCATCGATCGCCTGTGGACCGGCCTGTTCCTGGCGGTGATCGCCGGCTTCATCGTTTATGGAGGCATCCGGCGCATCGCCAAGGCAGCCGATGTCATCATCCCGATCATGGCCTTCGGCTATATCGGCATGGCGCTGCTGGTCATCATCCTCAACATCACCGAACTTCCAGGGGTGCTCTGGACCATCGTCGCCAACGCATTCGGCCTCGAGGAGGCGGTCAGCGGCGGTGTCGGCGCGGCACTCGCGCAGGGGCTGCGCCGTGGCCTCTTTTCCAACGAAGCCGGTCTCGGTTCGGCGCCGAATGTCGCTGCCACGGCCGATGTACGGCACCCGCTCAGCCAGGGGATCACCCAGTCGTTCTCGGTGTTCATCGACACGATCATCATCTGCTCGTGCACGGCCTTCATCATCCTGCTGAGCCCGGTTTACGTTCCAGGCGCGGAAGGCATCGACGGTGTCGCTCTGACCCAGCAGTCGCTGGTGAGCCATGTCGGCGAGTGGTCGCAATACTTCCTCACCTTCGCCGTGCTGCTCTTCGCCTTCAGCTCGATCATCTACAATTACTATCTCGGCGAGACCGCGCTGAGCGTGATGACGCGGCAGCCAGCCGCTCTTCATCTGTTGAGGATCGCGATCATCGCCGTTGTCTTTCTTGGTGCCACAGCGCCGGGTGCCACTGCGGTGTTCTTCTTCTCCGATCCGGTGATGGGCGTGCTGGCGGTCGTCAACCTGATGGCGATCATGATGCTGTTCCCGGTTGCCCTGCGCATCCTCAACGACTTCCGTGCGCAGTTGAGGGCGGGTGTGGCGCGGCCGGTGCTCGATCCGCGCAACTTCCCCGACCTCGATTTGGACCACAGCGCCTGGACCCATGCCACGAGTGGGGCAACGGCACCGGCGGAAGGCGAAACGCGGCCTTCGTCCGCGCCGGCCTGACCGCCTCTGTCGAAAACGAGGCACCTCGCGCGACATGGTTGCGACCGGCATTCCCGCCGGTCGCAACCAGGCAGGGAGCCTCATCATGTCAAACCTCTCATTCAGACCGAACGTCGTCGCCGTTATTGTTGCCGGGCTTGCCGGCTTCGCATTCTCGTTGATCTGGTACAGCCCGCTGCTTTTCGGCGACATCTGGGCGGCCGCCAACGGCGAAGCCGCGGCCTCCATGCCGATCTGGAAGCTGTTCGTCGCACCGCTGCGCGAGATCATCTCGGCATGGGTGCTGGCGGTGCTGATCGCTAGCTGCGGCATTACCGATCGCAAGGGAGCGGTCGCGCTCGGCCTCTTCCTCTGGTTCGGCTTTTATGTCGTGCAGCTTGCAGGCGCGGTGATCTGGGACGGCATGTCGCCGGTGCTTGGTGTGGTGCACGCCGGCGACTGGCTGATCAAGATGCTGCTGATGGCCGTCATCGTCGCCGCGTGGCCTAAGCGCTCGGGGCGGATGCATGAACGCTCCGCTTGAGGCGGCCGTGTCCTACCGGCCGATGCGCGGGCGCCCGGTCGCCGTCGCGGTCAGCACAGCCTCGATGAAGCTGCGCTGACCTTCGACTGTCGCAGCACGCACGTCGCGTTCGACCGTGATCTCGAAACTTTCGGCGCCGGCCTCGGCGGCGCGCGTGGCGAGCACGTCCCGCGCCGCGCGCTCGGCCTCGGCAAGCGCCGCATCCTCGTCGCCGAAGTCGCGGATGCCTTGTGGCGACGACACCCGGAACAGGCCTTCGCGGGGCTGGCTGACCTGCGCCTCGACGCTGACGCGCACCTGGCCGACCACCGCGCCCAGCGCGTTGGCGACATCGGTGTCCTCCGGCACCAGGCAATCGTTGCCGACGAGCACGTCCAGCCCCGAATAATGCAGCGGGGCCGACGCGCCGAGACCGATCACCGGGCGGTCGAGCGAAACCGACAGCCGGGCGATGCCGTTGCTGCCGTCGACTGCGCGCTGCACCAGCGCATGCGCGACCGTTTGCGGACCTTCGAGCCCGTCCTCGGCAAAGGCGGTCTCCAGGATCGCTTCGGCCGAGCGCCGGGTCAGTGCCCGCAGCACCCGCGCCGAGATCGCTTCCGCATCCGCTTCGAGCGCTGCGCCGCGGCCGTCGCGCCGGCGCGCGAAGAGCGCCGCGCCCATCCGCGCGGCGTCGGCGTCCCAATTGTCCTGCCCGCCGAGCACGTGGGCGGCGTCGGAAGGCGTGAACCCGCAGACGTGTACGAGCCCCCGCGCGACGAGCCTGCTGAGCGTGGCGATCTGCGCGTTCGACGTCAGCAGCCGGTCGAGCGGTTGCGGCGTCGCCATGATGGTCGCGTAAAGCTTCTCCTCCGCGCCCGAGAGCCCGGCGGCCAGCCTGTCCGGCACGCCGGTGCGCAGCGCGAGCCGGCCGTCGAGCCTGCCGGGGTTGGGCGCGCGCAGTTGCCGTTCGAGCACATCGGTGACCGCAGCGCCGTGGGCATGCGCGGCCAGCGCCAGCGGCACCAGCCGGCGGGGGCCGAGTACGAGGCGCGGGCGCAGGCCGCCATCCTCCAGCCCCACCTCCGAATCGCCGCCGAGGCCGAAGGTGCGCATGGCGACCGCCTCGACCATGGTGCGATAGCCGCCGACGGTGGCGCCCTCAGGATCGAGGCGCGGGCGGCCGCCGTCGAGCACGGCGACGTCGGTCGTGGTGCCGCCGATGTCGGAGACGACGGCGTTGTCGAGCCCGCTCATGTGGCGGGCGCCGACGATGCTGGCGGCGGGGCCGGACAGGATCGTCTCGATCGGCCGCAGCCTGGCGAAACCCGCCGAGACCAGCGCCCCGTCGCCGCGCACCACCATCAGCGGGGCAGCGATGCCGCGCGCGGCGAGAAACCGCTCGGTAGCCGCGACCAGCCGGTCGATCATCGCGATCAGCCGCGCGTTGAGCAGCGTCGTCAGCGCCCGGCGCGGCCCGCCGAGCTTCGCCGAAAGTTCGTGGCTTGCGGTGACGGGCAGGCCCGTCCGCTCCCGGATGAGGTCTGCCACCGCGATTTCGTGCGCCGGGTTGCGCACCGCGAAATAGGCGCAGACGGCAAACGCGGAGACCGAAGGCGCAAGGCCGGCCAGTGCAGCCTCCAGTTCGTCGAGTATAAGCGGGGCCGCGTTGCCGTGAACGTCATGACCGCCGGGCACGAACAGCACCGGGTCGGAGCCCAGCGCCGAACGCAGGCCGGCGCGGTCGAGATCGGCCTCCGCAAACCCGACCATCACCAGCGCCACCCGGCCGCCCTGACCCTCGACCAGTGCGTTGGTGGCAAGCGTTGTCGACATCGAGACGAGCCGCACCGCCGAAGGCGAAACGCCGGTCCGGGCAAGCACCGCGTCGGCGGCGCCCGCAATGCCGACGGCGAGGTCGTGCCGCGTCGTCAGCGCCTTCGCCTTGGCAAGCACGGTGCCGCGCGGCGCCGGCGCCGGCGACCAGAGCACGGCGTCGGTGTAGGTGCCGCCGGTGTCGAGGCCGAGGAACAGCGCTTGGTCGTCTTGGGCGTTGGCTGGGGCGGCTGACATGCGGCAGGGCTTCGCGTGGCGGGACTTCCGCTTTAGCCGATTGCCGCGTGGGGCGGAAGCGGGCAGACGCTGGGCCAGCAAACCGGCCCGCCGGCCGCCGTAATGCCTATTGGGCGATCTCCCATTCCTGTTCGAGGGTCAGCGGCACGATGTCCGGCCGGGCCTGCGGCACCGGCGTCGGCGAAGGCGCGGAAGGCTGCCGGCTGGTGCAGCCGGCAAGCACGGCGAGTGCTGCAAGGGCGAGCAGCGGGCGCAGGCGGGGTGTAATCATTTTGCCGCGCTGTCGAGCCAGATCGTCACCGGCCCGTCATTGACGAGCGCGACCTTCATGTCGGCGCCGAAGATGCCGTTGGCGACGGTGACGCCGTGGCCGGCGACGGCGGCCGAGAAATAGCCGTAGAGGCGCTCGCCCTCGGCGGGTGCTGCGGCGGTGGAGAAACCCGGCCGGTTGCCCTTGGTCTCGGCGGCCAGCGTGAACTGGCTGACGACGAGCGCGGCCCCGCCGGTGTCGACCAGCGAACGGTTCATGCGGCCCTCGTCGTCTCGAAAAATTCGCAGGTTGACCACCTTGCGCGCCAGCCAGTCGGCTTCCTTTTCCGTGTCGCCCTGCATGGCGCAGACCAGCACCAGCAGCCCCGGCCCGATCTCGCCGGCGACCGCGCCGTCGACGGTGACGGAGGCCGAGGAAACACGTTGGACGAGCGCGCGCATGGGAAATCCTGCAATCGAAAGAGTCGGCGCAATGCTTGGCACGGTGCCGCCCGCCCGTAAACAGGCAGAGCGGCCGCATCTGGAAACGACCGGCGCACGGGCGCGCTTTCGCAAGGGGCGTGGTCCCTTGCGAAGGCCATGGCCTGGCATGTTTCCTAGGCACGCCGCTCATGAGGTGTCGGTGGGCTCCATCGCCCAGAAGGCGAGGTCGTGCACGATGTTGAGCACGTCGTGGACCGGATGGGCATGCCGCCCTGCCCGGCACCAACCCGGCGGCCGGCCGGGACGCAGCGGCCAGACGCGGCGCGTGATGCCGCGCCGGGCAGATGGCTGGCGCTGCGCCCGATCCTTCCGGGCCGCATCGCGTCGCGCCCGCCAGCGGGCGAAGCGGCCTGCATGGGCGGGCAGGTCGTCGAGTGCGGCGGTCACGGCCCGCAGGCGCAGGGCAAGGCGGGTGGCGTCGATGGGATCGTCCGGCATCGGCGGCTGGCGCGGGGCCAGCGGCGCCGACTCGCCGTCGCCCGGAAACGAGATGCGCGGCACACCGGCGGCAACGGGCCGCCTCGGGCCGCGCCAGCGCGGCAGCGGATCGAACAGCGGCAGGGTCGGCACGTGCGGCCGTCCGCGATCTCGGATCCTCCCCTGCGACGCGGGGGGTCCGAAGGACGACTGCGCGAAGCGTGGTGGAGGGGGCGTTGAGATGTCCTTTTTGCGCGCCTGCGCTGTCACGACGAGGTCGCGCGCCATCACGATGATGAGCCGCCGCGCCGCCGCCTCGGCGGGGCGCAGGAGCCGCAGAATGACGCGGTGGAGATGGCGGGGGAGCGTCGGGCGTTCTTCGCTACGCATCCCTTCCGGGTCCCTGCTGGTTGCATCAACGTTCCGGTCTTCTCCGCCTGTTGGCGCGCCACCGGTCGGACAGCCTTGCGCCTCCGGGGCAAACCGGCCGCGAAGCCCGGCCATGGCCACGAGCGTCGTCAGGATGCGCCTCAGCGCCTCCCGGTTTGTCTCGATCGCCGCACTCCAGTCCATCGCCGCCTTCTCCGGTTCGGTCGGGGCGATTGTCGGGCGGGCTTGGAGGGGGTGGATAGGTTTTGGGGGAATGCGTGGGTGGCGTCGTCAGTGACCTATTGTGGAGCGCACTTGCGCAACACAGCGAACATCCAAATGCAGGGGCTAATGGCTTTAAAGGCTCAGACCGTCGTCCAAACTAAATTAGGTCGTGGTCCGCTGCATCTCGTGCAGGCTGAATGATGTTCTCACCCTTGCCGCGCAACATGCGCTTCTCCTGAGTAGTCTGTGCATCGCGATCCATCTGGTCGGCTACCTCTTGGTTGTAACCGTGTTCAGGCGCAATCTCTCCGCGAGGCCAGTACCCGCCAGATTTGAGCCGGACGATTACTTTCATCATGCGCCACAGCATAGTTGACAGAACCATCTCTGGGTCGGTTCCTTCAATCGTGAAACCGCGCTCGATCAACGCGGTGTAGAGGTCCGATCGCGAGACGGGCTCGCCACGCTCTCGGATGATTTCCAGCGCTGCCGCCGCCACAACTTCCTTCTTTGAGTTCCGACTCGCTTTCTTCCTCGCGGGTGATGGTTCCGTTTTGTTCTCCTGAAGCGATACGCTCTCCACAGGATTCACAGCCTCGCCAGATGCGAATGCGTTCCATTGGTCGATAAACTGGTCCGCCATGGCAATACGATCGCGCCAGAAACGCATTTCGCGCTCCAGCCGTTCAATCTCCTGATTTCCTTGCGATTTTAAAGCCTTGGCATTTTCGATAGCCTTGTCGGTCATGGTCGAATTTCCCTGAGGTGTGAGGCGCACGATACGCTCTGTATCGCGAATTCACAACCGCATTCAAGCGCTTGAATGAATCGAGGCGGTAGGCTGCAAGGGGCTAGAACCGCCGGAATGAAAACGGCCCTGCAAGGTGTCTCACCACCTGACAGGGCCGGTTCCGGTCCCACCGAGGCCTGGTCGGACTCGTTCGGTGGGTAAGAGGGAAACTACGGTAGGAAGCCTCCCGTTCTTCAGGGCATCTTTACCGCAAGTCCCTCCTAGGTTCAAGAGTCTCCCATAGGAGACTTGCGGCAATGGCTAACCGCTGCTGTCACTGGGTCGATCCGTACACTCGCATCCGCTTCGGACGCTTGGAGTACGTGTGCGGCCACTATAGGTGCTGCGGCTAACCCCGCTGCCCTTAACTCGCCCGCATTTGCGGGTGCTGGCTGTCGGGGTCTTTGGCCCCGGCGGCATCTTCTTTTGGTCAGATTGATCGCCGCCTCGACCTGTTTGCCTCGGTCGTACCCGTATCGCTCAAGCGCCTCGCCAAAGCCTATGTCGAGAGATTGAGCGGCGGTTGATGAGTCCTCCTTGTCACGCGATCAACTCCCGATATCGGAGCTCACGTCAACGCGACCGAAGAATTCATTCAGCGACCTCCGCCGGCTGCTTCTTTGCGATGGTAGATCGTCGGAAATCCGGTGGTGAATACCGTAAGCCTATTACTTGGTATGCGGTCATGCGTCTTCAAAAAGCTGAAAACTTTGAATGAACGAATGTGGAGGGTGCGCCGTCGCGGTCCAGGCACAATCGCCTTTCCGATAGGACCGCGACCAACATTCTGGAGCTTGTGAGTGTGCTGTTTCATCGCGGCCGACGAGCCTCTAATCAATTTCAACCGTGACTTCCACGGGGTTTTGCGAACGAGTGCTGCCGGCTGAAGAAGGCGATGCAGTATGATCCGCGCAGTCTTTTTGCGTCACCGTGATATCGCGTTGATGTCGCGCGAGCGTCGTGAGGTGGAAAGAGTGAGACATGGATTCTCGGGTCTGCGCAGTTCGCTTCGCTCCTGTTTCGCCCGAGGATGACGAGGTGGAAAGGGGAATGTCTTTAGCTTGGCGGGCGTGATGGAACGGTGACGTTTGTTGATGGCGGCACGGCGCGGGGACGTCGTGGCCTCTACGCTTTCGTCATCCCAGGGCGGAGCAGGCCGGAGGCCGTCGCGGAGACCCTGGGATCCATGCCTGACCGGCGGGGCGGGCCGGCGGTTCAGGATGTGGTGGCGGATGGCCGATATGGCACCGCTACGGTGGGGAAAGCGTTCCGGCATGGATCCTCGGGTCAAGCCCGAGGATGACGAAGTTGAAGGGGGCGGCGGCTTTGGGGTGGGTCGGCGAAGCGGTGCGGTCGCTACCAGCCCGTTCCGACGAACAGTTCGTTCCAGTCCGGGTTGGTTTTCTCGATCAAATCGATCTTCCACTGCCGTGGCCAGCGCTTGAGAGATTTTTCGCGCTGGATGGCGTCGCGCATGTCGAAATGTTCTTCGTACCAGACCAGCCGGGTGACGGCGTAGCGTGAGGTGAAGCGCGAGCCCTCGCCTGATTTGTGTTCCGGCATGCGGCGGCCAAGCGAGTTGGTGACGCCGATATAGATCGTGCCGCGCTTCTGGCTCGCGGTCATGTAGACATAGCCGGTCATGGCGGAAGCGTAGCGGAGGGGCCAGCGCTCGTCATGTGGGGATCGGCGCACCTTCGTCATGCTCGGGCTTGACCCGAGCATCCATGCCGGACCGGCGAGGTTCAGGCCGGCGCGTTAGGATCAGGCGTGTGATGGGATCGTCGAGTGGTGGAGAGGGGCAGGCATGGATCCTCGGGTCTGCGCAGTTCGCTTCGCTCCTGCTCCGCCCGAGGATGACGAGGTGAGAAGGGGAGCGCCTTTCGCTTGTTGGTGAGGTGGAACGGTGACGTTTGCTGATCGAGGGCACAGCGCGAGGATGTCGTGACCGCCATGCTTTCGTCATCCCAGGGCGGAGTAGGCCGGAGGCCGTCGCGGAGACCCTGGGATCCATGCCTGAACGGTCAGTTTCAGGCCGGCGGTTCAGAATGTGGTTGCGGATGGCCAGCAGGTGCTGCTGCTGTGACAGGAGCGTTCCGGCATGGATCCTCGGGTCAAGCCCGAGGATGACGAACTGGAGATGGACGCGTTCCGGCACTTGAGCCGAGACGCGTGCTCAGTTGTCGGACATCTTCAGCGCTTCGATGAACGCCACCTGGGGTATCTCCACCTTGCCGAACCGGCGCATGCGCTTTTTGCCCTCTTTCTGCTTTTCGAGGAGCGTGCGCTTCCGCTGGCGGCGCGCTTTGCGGGGTGCTACCCGCGAAACCTGAGGGCATTCCAGATCGTGCAGCCGGATTGGCGTTAGTTCAGCCGCTCTGCCAGCTTGATGGTGACGGTGTCGCCCGATTGCTTGCCGATGGAATTGAGCAGGTCGGCCTTGATCGGCAGCTTGTGGGTGCCGTCGCCGAGAGCCATGAAGGAGCTCTGGAAGGGTACGCCATCGGCGGTCGCCCGCACCTTCACCAAGCCCCGTGTTCCGAAGAAATCTGCCGAACCGGGCCAGACCACATAGGTCCAGCCGCCCTTCGCGGGGCTCTTCTGAATCGCGGCATCGAAGGATTTGTCGAGTGGTCGTTGCATCGTCGTTCTCCAGGATGGTTGCATATCAATGACGCATGACCATCGGTGATTTCGACACGACGCCGCATTAATTTGCGCAACCGGGAAGTTTGCAAGGCCACTGAGGCCAGTCACCGGTTCGCGCCCTGACATGGGAGGCAACGCCGAGGTCAATCTGCAGACCTATGGCTCCTTTCGCGGATGGCCGGGCGTGACGAACCCGGCCATCCGGATCTCGCGCCTATGCGAGCCGCTCCGGAGCGCTGCTCCTTGCAGCATCGAGCGCGACCCCCTGAACGTCATCGGCCGCCTCGATACGCTCGATCGCCAGCAGCCCGGCTACCAGGATCAGAATTGCCAGCAGGATAAGGGCGGGCCACCACGACCGGCCCCGCGAATAAGGCCACACAGGGGCGAGCGCAACCGCGAGGCCGACAACGATGGCGCCAAGCAGTAGGATCATGCCGCCTCTTTCTGCCGGCAGCGCTCGTTTCTCTTCACGCGCGCCTCTCCGTCACGCTTCGCGTGCCACCTCTCCCCCACTGCGTGGGTGCGAGGAACGGCGGGTCAGTTGTCGGACATCTTCAGCGCTTCGATGAACGCTGCCTGCGGGATTTCCACCTTGCCGAACTGGCGCATGCGCTTTTTGCCCTCTTTCTGCTTTTCGAGGAGCTTGCGCTTGCGGGTGACGTCGCCGCCATAGCATTTGGCGGTCACGTCCTTGCGCAGCGCCGAGATGGTCTCGCGGGCGATGACCTTGCCGCCGATGGCCGCCTGGATCGGGATCTTGAACATGTGCTTTGGGATCAGGTCCTTGAGCTTTTCGCACATGGCGCGGCCGCGCTTTTCGGCAGCCGAGCGGTGGACCAGCATGGATAGCGCGTCGACCGGCTCGTCGTTGACGAGGATCGACATCTTGACGAGGTCGCCCTCACGATAGTCGGTGAGCTGGTAGTCGAACGAGGCGTAGCCCTTGGAGATCGACTTCAGCCGGTCGTAGAAATCGAACACCACCTCGTTGAGCGGCAGGTCGTAGGTGGCCATGGCGCGCTTGCCGACATAGGAGAGGTCGACCTGCACGCCGCGCCGCTCCTGGCAGAGCTTCAGGATCGCGCCGAGATAGTCGTCGGGCGTCATGATGGTGGCGCGGATCCACGGCTCCTCGATCGTGTCGATCTTGACCACGTCGGGCATGTCGGCCGGGTTGTGCAGCTCGATCTGCTTCCCGTCGGTCATGTTGAGGCGATAGACCACCGACGGCGCGGTGGCGATCAGGTCGAGGTCGAACTCGCGCTCGAGCCGCTCCTGGATGATCTCGAGGTGTAAGAGGCCGAGGAAGCCGCAGCGGAAGCCGAAGCCGAGCGCGGCCGAGGTTTCCATTTCGAAGGAGAACGAGGCGTCGTTGAGGCGCAGCTTGCCCATGGCGGCGCGCAGATCCTCGAAATCGGTGGCGTCGACCGGGAACAGGCCGCAGAAGACGACGGGCTGCGCCGGCTTGAAGCCGGGCAGGGGGGCGGCCGTGGGGCGCTTGTCCTCGGTGATGGTGTCGCCGACGCGGGTGTCGGCCACTTCCTTGATGGAAGCGGTGATGAAGCCGATCTCGCCGGGGCCGAGTTCGTCGACCATGACCATCTTGGGCGTGATGACGCCGACGCGGTCGATGCCGTATTTCGCGCCGGTGCCCATCATGCGCACCTGCTGGCCCTTCCTGAGCGTGCCGTCGATGACGCGCACCAGCACGATGACGCCGAGATAGGCGTCGTACCAGCTATCGACCAGCATCGCCTTGAGGGGGGCGGACGCGTCGCCAACCTTCGGCGCGGGCAGCTTGTGGACGATCGCCTCCAGCACCTCGGCGATGCCGATGCCGGTCTTGGCCGAGATCATGAGCGCTTCGGAGGCGTCGAGGCCGATCACCTCCTCCACCTGCTCCCTGATGCGGTCGGGCTCGGCGGCGGGCAGGTCGATCTTGTTGAGGACGACGACGATCTCGTGGTCGGCGTCGATGGCCTGGTAGACGTTGGCGAGCGTCTGCGCCTCCACGCCCTGGGAGGCGTCGACGACGAGCAGCGAGCCTTCGCAGGCGCGGAGCGAACGCGAAACCTCATAGGCGAAATCGACATGGCCGGGCGTGTCGATGAGGTTGAGCACGTAATGCTCGCCGTTCCGCGCGTCGTATTCGAGGCGGACGGTGTTGGCCTTGATGGTGATGCCGCGCTCGCGCTCGATGTCCATGGCGTCGAGCACCTGGTCCTTCATCTCGCGGTCTTCCAGCGAGCCGGTCGCCTGGATGAGCCGGTCGGCGAGCGTGGACTTGCCATGGTCGATATGCGCGACGATGGAGAAGTTGCGGATGTGGGAGAGCGGCGTCTTGGTCATGGCGCGCCTTTAGCAGGCGCCATGAGGGTTAACAAGCGGAAGCCGGCGGGCTGAAGGAGATGCGGCGTTGATCGGGCGGGCGGGGCATGGTTGAGTGCGCACGCGGCAAGGCCCCGGGGGAGATGTTGGACGCAGAAACCTTTATCCAGCGCTGGACTGCGCGCGAGGGTGGCGCGGAGCGCGCCAACTACCAGATGTTCCTGTCGGAACTGTGCGACGTGATCGGCGTGCCGCGGCCGGAGCCGGCGGGTGCGGAGCGCGCGCAGAACGACTACGTATTCGAGCGCGCGGTAAAGCGGCGGGCGAGCGACGAGATAGCCTCCTCGAAGCGCATCGATCTTTACAAGAAGGGTTGCTTCATCCTGGAAGCCAAGCAGTCGCGGCTGCCGGGCGGCAAGAACGCGCTGCCGGGGCAGTTGACCATGCTGCCCGACGAGCCCGAAACGCTGGGCCGTCGCTCGATCGCGCGCGGTTGGGACGTGATGATGCAGAACGCGCGCCGGCAGGCGGAGGACTACGTCTTCCTGCTCGACGCCGACCATCCCGCGCCGCCCTTCATCATCACCTGCGATGTCGGCCACGCCTTCGAAATCTTCGCCGATTTCACCGGCACCGGCCGCGCCTACGGCCAGTTTCCCGACCGCAAGGGCTTCCGCATCTACATGGAGGACCTGCGCAGGGAGGAGGTGCGCGCGCTGCTGGCGACGATCTTCACCGACCCGTCGAGCCTCGATCCGGCGAAGGAAGCGGCGCGGGTGACGCGCGCGATCGCCAAGCGGCTGGCCGAGGTCAGCAAGGCGCTGGAGGAAAAGCATCCGCCCGAAGAGGTCGCACATTTCCTGATGCGGTGCATCTTCACGATGTTCGCCGAGGACGTCGACCTTTTGCCGAAGGGCAAGTTCACCGAGCTTCTGTCCGACTGCGTCGCCTCGCCCTCCGCCTTCCTGCCGATGATCGAGGAATTGTGGGCGAAGATGGACGAGCCGGCGCAGGACAAACGCTTCTTTTCGGCCTTCAAGGAGCGGCTGCGGCACTTCAACGGCAATCTGTTCAAGGACGCGCGCGCTTTCCCGCTCGGTCGCGAGGAAATCGGCGAACTGCTCGAGGCGGCGAGGGCGAAATGGACGGAGGTCGACCCGGCAATCTTCGGCACGCTGCTGGAACAGGCGCTGGAACCGGGCGAGCGCCGCAAGCTCGGCGCGCACTACACGCCGCGCGCCTATGTCCAGCGCCTGGTGGAGGTGACGGTGATGGAGCCGTTGCGCGCCGACTGGCAGAAGGCGCTGACCAAGGCGGAGGATGCCAAGGAGAGCGGCGACGAGGACAAGGCGGTCGCCATCGTGCGCGGCTACCACCACCAGCTTTGCGCCACGCGGGTGCTCGATCCGGCGTGCGGCACCGGCAACTTCCTCTATGTGGCGCTCGAACTGATGAAGAAGCTCGAAGGCGAGGTGCTGGAAACGCTGGCGCGGCTCGGCGTGTCGGAATCGCTGGGCCTCGAGCGCGAGACGGTCGACCCGCACCAGTTCCTCGGGCTGGAGCTGAACCCCCGCGCGGCTGCCATCGCCGAGCTGGTCGTGTGGATCGGCTATCTGCAGCAGCACTACCGCACGCGCGATGGACACCCGTCCGAGCCGATCCTGAAAGCGTTCCGGAACATCAATTTCGGCCGCCGCGAAGGCTATGACGCGGTGCTGACCTGGGATGGCTATCCGGTGCCGACGATCGTTGAACAGGATGGCAAGCGCGTCGAGACCTACCCGAACGCCCGCCGGCCCGACTGGCCCGAGGCGGAGTTCATCGTCGGCAACCCGCCGTTTATCGGCAACAAGCGGATGAGGGAGCTTCTAAGAGCCCGTCTCGAAAGGGTTGAGTAGCTGGCGCGGTCGTGATTCCGAATTGGGTGTCGAAGCCTATTCGGAGAGACCTGATGTGGACGCCAGCT